>DATNCP010000168.1:0-44970 GCA_035607175.1 Burkholderiales bacterium | reverse complement strand
GCGCAGAACCCGGTGTCGAGCCGGCTGGTCGGCATCCGCGTCGGCTGGATGCTGGCGCTCGGCTGGGGCCTCGCCGCGGCGGTCGGCGCGGTCGCCGGCATGATGGTGGCGCCGATCGTCTACCTCGACCCGAACATGATGAGCGGCATCCTGCTCTACGCCTTCGCCGCGGCGCTGGTCGGCGGCATCGACAGCCCGGTGGGGGCGGTGATCGGCGGCTTCGTCGTCGGCATCCTGGAAAATGTGCTCGGCGCGTTCGTCATCGGCAACGAGCTCAAGCTCTCGGTCGCGCTGGTGCTGATCATCGGCGTGCTGCTCTTCAAGCCCTCGGGCTTCTTCGGCAAGGTGCACGTGACCCGGGTATGAACAGGAAAATCCTCCTCGGGATCGTGCTGCTGGCGGTGGCCTGCGCGCTGCCGTTCCTGGTCAGCAACTACCGCACCTTCCAGCTGACGCTGGTGCTGGTGTACGCCATCGCGCTCCTCGGACTGAACATCCTCACCGGCTACAGCGGGCAGATCTCGCTCGGCCACGGCGCGTTCTACGCGCTCGGCGCCTACGTCACCGCGATCCTGATGGACAAGGCGGGCGTGCCCTACTGGGCGACGCTGCCGGCGGCAGGCGCGGTGTGCCTCGCGGCCGGCTTCCTCTTCGGCCTGCCCGCGCTGCGGCTCGAGGGCCTGTATCTCGCGCTCGCCACCTTCGCGCTCGGCGTGTCGATGCCGCAGCTCCTCAAGTACCACCACCTCGAGAAATGGACCGGCGGCGTGCAGGGCATCGTCATCGCCAAACCCGAGGCGCCTTTCGGCCTGCCATTGAATCCCGACCGCTGGCTCTATTTCTTCACGCTGGCGGTGGCGCTGGTCATGTTCCTCCTCGCCTGGAACCTGCTGCGCGGGCGCGTCGGCCGCGCGCTGGTGGCGATCCGCGACCAGCACGTCGCGGCCGAGGCGATGGGGGTGCACGGCGCCCTCTACAAGGCGGCCGCCTTCGGCGTGTCGGCGATGTACACGGGGATTGCCGGCGCACTGGGCGCCATCGCGGTGCAGTTCGTCGCGCCCGACAGCTTCAACATCTTCCTGTCGATCACGCTGCTGGTGGGGATCGTGGTCGGCGGGCTGGCGTCCATCTCGGGGGCGCTCTACGGCGCCCTTTTCATCCAGTTCGTGCCGAACATCGCCGACGAGATCTCGAAGGCGGCGCCGTGGGCGATTTTCGGCGTGTTCATGATAGCCTTTGTCTACCTGATGCCGACCGGCGTCGCAGGCGCGATCCGCCTGCTTTCAGTGAAGAGGAGATCACCATGAAACGCAGCATCCTGTTCCTCGCGATTTCCTTGGGCCTCGCCCTGCCTGCAGCGGCGCAGAAGAAATACGATCCGGGCGCGTCCGACCGCGAGATCCGCATCGGCAACACCAACCCGTACAGCGGGCCGGCCTCGGCCTACGGCACCATCGGCAAGTCGATCGCCGCCTATTTCAAGATGGTGAACGAGCAGGGCGGCATCAACGGCCGCAAGGTCAACTTCATCACCTACGACGACAGCTACAGCCCGCCGAAGACGGTCGAGATGGCGCGGAAGCTGGTCGAGCAGGACGAGGTGCTGTTCGTCTTCCAGACGCTCGGCACGCCCTCCAACACGGCGATCCACAAGTACATGAACATGAAGAAGGTGCCGCAGATGCACGTCGCCACCGGCGCCACCAAGTGGAACGACCCGAAGAACAATCCGTGGACCATGGGCTGGCAGCCGAACTACCAGTCGGAAGCGAGGATCTACGCGCAGCACATCCTGAAGACCAAGCCGAACGCGAAGATCGCGGTGCTCTTCCAGAACGACGACTACGGCAAGGACTACCTGAAGGGATTGCACGACGGCCTGGGCGACAAGAAGAGCCTGATCGTCAAGGAGGTGTCCTACGAGGTGAGCGATCCGACCGTCGACTCGCAGATCGTGCAGCTGCAGGCTTCCGGCGCCGACGTGTTCATCAACATCACCACGCCGAAATTCGCCGCGATGGCGATCCGCAAGGCCTACGACATCGGCTGGAAGCCGACCCAGTACCTGAACAACGTCTCGATCGGCGTCGGCTCGGTGCTGACGCCGGCCGGGCTGGAGAAGTCGGTCGGCCTGATCACGCTCGGCTACCTGAAGGAGCCGACCGACAAGCAGTTCGAGAACGACCCGGCGATCGTGAAGTGGCGCGAGTTCATGAAGAAGTACTACCCCGAGGGCAGCCTGGTGGACAACCTGAACGTCTACGGCTACTCGGTGGGCGAGACCATCGCCCAGGTGCTGCGCCAGTGCGGCGACAACCTGACGCGCGAGAACATCATGCGCCAGGCGGCCAGCATGAAGGGCTACCGCGTCGACACGCTCCTGCCGGGCGTGATGATCAGCACCTCCTCGGATGACTTCGCGCCGATCGAGGCGGGCCAGCTGCAGCGCTTCAACGGCAAGGAGTGGGTGCGCTTCGGCGAGGTCGTCGGCAAGTAGCCCATGCAAGGCTTGATGATGGATCAGCCGCTGCTCATCAGCGGCCTGATCCGCCATGCCGACCGCCACCACGGCGCGACCGAGATCGTGTCGAAGACGGTGGAGGGCGGCATCCACCGCTACACCTACCGCGAGGCGCATACCCGCGCCCGCCGCCTCGCCAACGCCCTGAAAAAGCTCGGCGTGCAGCGCCACGACCGCGTCGCGACGCTCGCCTGGAACGGCTTTCGCCACTACGAGGTCTACTACGCGGTCGCCGGCAGCGGCGCGATCATCCACACCATCAACCCCCGGCTCTTCCCCGAGCAGATCGCCTACATCGCGAATCACGCCGAGGACAAGGTCGTCTTCTACGACACCACGTTCGCGCCGCTGATCGAGAAGCTCAAGCCGCAGCTGAAATCGGTGAAGCATTTCATTCCCCTGGACGCTTCGTACGAAGCGCTCCTGGAGAACGACGATTTCGAGTGGCCGTCGTTCGACGAGAACACCGCCGCCTGCCTCTGCTACACCTCGGGAACGACCGGCAATCCGAAAGGCGCGCTCTACTCGCACCGCTCGACCATGATCCACGCCTACGCGGCGGCGCTGCCCGACACGCTCAACCTCTCGGCGCGCGAGGTGGTGCTGCCGGTGGTGCCGATGTTCCACGTCAACGCCTGGAGCCTGCCGTATTCCTGCACCATGGTCGGCGCGAAGATGGTGTTCCCCGGCCCGCACCTCGACGGCAAGAGCCTGCACGAGCTGTTCGAGTCCGAGGGCGTGACGATGAGCGCCGGCGTGCCGACCGTCTGGCTCGGCCTGCTCAACTACCTGAAGCAGAACAACCTGCGCTTCTCGACGCTGAAGAGCACGGTGATCGGCGGCTCGGCCTGCCCGCCGGCCATGATCCGCACGTTCCAGGACGACTACGGCGTGCAGGTGCTGCACGCCTGGGGCATGACCGAGATGAGCCCGCTCGGCACCGCCGGCACGCTCAAGGCGAAGCAGATGAAGCTCGGCAAGGAAGAGCGCTACGCGATGCAGAACAAGCAGGGCCGCGCGATCTTCGGCGTCGACATGCGCATCGTCGACGAGAACGGCAACGAGCTGCCGTGGGACGGCAAGGCGTTCGGCAACCTCGAGGTGCGCGGTCCCTGGGTAATCCGGAGCTACTTCAAGGGCGAGGGCGGCGATCCCCTGCACGACGGCTGGTTCCCGACCGGCGACGTCTGCACCATCGACCCCGAGGGCTACATCCAGATCACCGACCGCTCCAAGGACGTGATCAAGTCGGGCGGCGAATGGATCAGCTCGATCGACCTGGAGAACATCGCCGTCGCCCACCCGGCCGTCGCCGAGGCGGCGGTGATCGGCATCAAGCACCCGAAATGGGACGAGCGGCCGATCGTGGTCGTGGTGAAGAAGCCCGGCGCCGAGGTCTCCAAGGCCGAGCTGCTCAAGTTCTACGAAGGCAAGATCGCCAAGTGGTGGATGCCCGACGACGTGCTGTTCGTCACCGAGTTGCCGCATACGGCGACCGGCAAGCTCTCCAAGCTGACCCTGCGTCAGCAGCTCAAGGACTTCAAGCTTGATTCGCGCCAGAACTGAGAATCGCATCGCCTTCGTCGAGCTCGCGCGCCTCGACAAGAAGAACGCCCTGACCGGCGAGATGTACGGGCAGCTCGCCGACGCGATCGCCGGCGCGGACAGGGACGCGCAGGTGCGCGTCGTCCTGCTGCACGGCGCGCCGGACTGTTTCTGCGCGGGCAACGACGTCGGCGACTTCCTCAAGCGCCCGCCGCTCGTCGAAGGCTCGCCGTCGGCGCGCTTTTTCGTCGCCATGCAGGAGCTGCGCAAGCCGATGGTCGCCGCGGTCGGCGGCCCGGCGGTCGGGATCGGTACCACCATGCTGCTTCACTGCGACATCGTCTACGCCGCGAGCAACGCGCGCTTCCAGCTGCCCTTCGTGCCGCTCGGCATCACCCCCGAGTTCGGCTCGACGTACATCCTGCCGCTCCTCGCCGGCTACCAGCGCGCCGCGGAGCTGCTGCTCCTCGGCCAGCCGTTCACCGCGGAGAAGGCACGTGAAATCGGCATCGTCACGGCCGTTGTTTCTCCCGACCAACTTTTTGTGGAAGCAGAAAAAGCAGCCGCGGCGCTCGCCGCGCTGCCGCCGCAATCGGTGCAGCTCACCAAGCAGATGATGAAGAAGCGCCACGCGCAGATCGTGCGCGAGACGATCGCGGAGGAGGTCAAGGTGTTCGGCGAGCGCCTCGGCTCCGCCGAGGCGAAAGAGGCGATGAGCGCCTTCCTCGAGAAACGGAAGCCCGATTTCTCGCGCTTCTAGGCTGTTTGCGGCGGCATTGATTGCAGTCGACGTCGGCCACTACCACGCCGAGCCCGGCGTCATCTCCTACAGCGGCATTCCGGAATTCGAGTTCAACCTGCGGCTCGCCGGCGAAGTCAAGGCGAGGCTGGAAGCGAACGGCCTGCAGGTGCGCCTGATCGGCGAGAAGGGCAACCAGATCTTCCTCAACCATCGCACGCGCGCGGCCCGGGGCGCGGACCTCTTCCTCTCCATCCACCATGACTCGGCGCGTGCGCACCTTCATTCGCGGCGGGAACAATTTGCCGGCTTCTCGCTCTTCATCTCGCGCCACAACCCGAAGCTGGAAAAAAGTCTCGCCTGCGCGAGTGCGATCGGCGCCGAGCTCCGGGCCGCCGGGATGACGCCGTCGCGCTATCATGCCGACCCGGTGATCGGCGAGAACCGCCCCTTCGCCGACGAGAAGAACGGCGTGCACTACTACGACAACCTCGGAGTCGGCAAGACGGCGACGATGCCATCGGTCCTGGTCGAGGCCGGCGTGATCATCAACCGACAGGAGGAAGCGCGCATGAACGACGCGGCGGTGCGAAAAGCGATCGCCGACGCGATTGCGCGCGGAGTCAATCGGTGCTTGCCCTAGCTTTCCTTCTGCTGTGCTCGGCCGCCCATGCGGACCTCTACCGCTGGGTCGACCCGGAGTCGGGCTCGGTGAAGCTCTCGAACACGCCGCCGTCGTGGTACGAGCGTGGCGGCGGTCCCCAGGTCGAGCGCATTCCTTTCGCGGCGCCGAGCGCGCGGCCGACCGCCGCGGATCCCCTCGCGCCGGCCTCGTTCGGGGTGCTGCAGGCGCGCTGGCGGGAGGCGCTGCTCGCGGCTTCCTCGCAGCCGAGCAAGGAAAGCGTGCAGGCACTCGTGCTGCTCACCGCCCAGCTCGACAAGGCCGATCCCGCCGGCGCCCGGCGGCGGCAGGAAGAGGTCGCGAGCGTCCTGCGCAGCCTGCAGAGATGAGCGCGTCCGGCATCCAGGCCCTCGAGCACCGCGTCGGCGAGGAAGTCGCGGTCTCGCCCTGGATCGAGATCGGCCAGGAGCGCATCGACACCTTCGCCAAGGCGATCGACGACTTCCAGTGGATCCATGTCGACCGCGAGCGGGCGAAGAAATCGCCCTTCGGCGGCACCATCGCCCACGGCTTTCTCACCCTGTCGCTGCTCTCGCACCTCTCGGAGCGGACCTTCGCCTATGCCGATCGCAAGATGGGCGTGAACTATGGCTTGAACCGCGTGCGCTTCACCTCGCCGGTGCCGAGCGGCTCGCGCGTTCGCGCGCGCTTCACGCTGGCGAAGTACGAGAAGATCGAAGGCAACGGCGTGCAGGTCACCTGGAACACGGTGGTCGAGATCGAGGGCAAGGACAAGCCGGCGCTCGTCGCCGAATGGATCGGGAGGCACTATTACTAAGCGATGGAAGAACAAGCCGCCGGGCTCCAACTGGGGCGAATTCGGCGACGACGATCAGCGCGGGCGCATGAACTACGTGACGCGCGAGAAGGTGCTGCAGGGGATCGCCGAGGTGAAGGAGGGCAGGACCTTCATCCTCTCCCTGCCGCTCGACTACCCCGGCGGCCAGGTACTCAACCCGCGCCGCGCGCCGCCGCGCCTCGCCGCGACGCAACGCGACGGCAAGCAGTTCTTCGCCCGGCCGCTCGACGAGTTCAATCCCAACATGACGGACGTCATCTGCGACGACCAGGTGCTGATGGCGCTGCAGTACTCGACCCAGTGGGATTCGTTCGCGCACGTCGGCAGCCGCTTCGACGCCGACGGCGACGGCAAGGCCGAGCTGGTCTTCTACAACGGCTGGCGGGCGGGAGAGCACATCGTCCCCGCGACGGAGAAGAAGGCGGAGAACTGGGAACGCTTCGAAGGCAGCGAGGCGAAGGCGCTCGGCATCCAGCTTCTCGCCGAGCACGGCGCGCAGGGGCGCGGCGTCATGATCGACCTGCATCATCATTTCAAGAGGGAGAGAAGGGCCGTCGGTTTCGACGATCTGATGAAGGTATTGAAAGCCGACAACGTCAAGGTCGAGAAGGGCGACATGGTGTGCGTCTACACCGGCTTCGCCGACGTGCTGCTCGAGATGAAGAAGAAGCCCGATGCCAAGCTCGTCAACGAGACCTGCACCGGCCTCGACGGCCGCGACCAGAAGCTGCTGCAGTGGATCAGCGACTCGGGCCTCGCGTGCATCATCGCCGACAACTATGCGGTCGAGCTGATCCAGACCGCGCTCACCGACCCGTTGCCGAGGAAGCAGCCGTGGCTGCCGCTGCACGAGCACTGCCTGTTCAAGAACGGCATCCACCTCGGCGAGATGTTCTATCTCACCGAGCTGGCGCGCTGGCTGCGCGAGCACAAGCGGAGCCGCTTCCTCCTCACCGCGCCGCCGCTGCGGCTGCCGGGGGCGGTCGGCTCGCCGTCGAGCGCGATCGCCACGGTATGAAAGGCGCGACGAAGGTCGCCATCGTCACCGGCGGCGCGTCCGGCATGGGCGAGGCGACGGCGAAAGAGCTCGCGAAGCGCGGCTGGCAGGTCGCCGCCATGGCGCGCACCAAGGTCGAGAAGGAATTCCGCGGCGACGTCGCCGAGGACGCGGATTGCCGCCGCGTCGCGAAGGCGGTGCTCGACCGGTGGGGCCGGATCGACGCGCTGGTGAACAGCGCGGGCACCACGAAGTTCGTGAAGCACGACGACCTCGAGGGACTGTCGGCGGAAGACTTCCTCGGCATCTTCCGCGTCAACCTGGTCGGGCCCTGGCAGATGATCCGCGCCTGCGCGCCGGCGCTGAAAAGCGCGCGCGGCTGCATCGTCAGCGTATCGTCGGTCGCCTCGATCCTCGGCACCGGCTCTTCGATCGCGTATGCCGCGTCGAAAGCTGCGCTCGACACCATGAGCTTCTCGCTCGCGCGCGCGCTCGGCCCCGAAATCCGCGTCAACATCGTCGCGCCCGGCTATGTGAAAACCCCCTGGCAGGTCGCTGCACACGGCGCGGCCGGCGCCGAGGACCTCGAGCGCAAGTTCGCCGAGCGCACGCCGCTCAAGGCCGCGCCCGGGGCGGGCGACATCGCCGAGGCGATCGCCTGGCTGATCGAAGGCGCGCGCAACGTGACCGGCCAGATCGTCTACATCGACGGCGGCATGCACATCGCCTCGCCGCGTTGAGCTTCGATTACGTCATCGTCGGCGCGGGCTCGGCGGGATGCGTGCTCGCCAATCGGCTTTCGGAGGATTCCTCGAAGAAGGTCCTGCTGCTGGAAGCCGGGCCGCGCGACACCAACCTGTGGATCCACGTGCCGCTCGGCTACGGCAAGCTCTTCGCGCGCACCGACATCAACTGGGCCTACGAGTCGGAGCCCGAGCCGGCGCTGAACGGCCGCAAGGTCTTCACCCCGCGCGGCAAGGTGCTCGGCGGCTCCTCGTCGATCAACGGCCTGGTCTACATCCGCGGCCAGCGCGAGGACTACGACGGCTGGGGCATCCGCGGCTGGGGATTCGAAGACCTCCTGCCGTACTTCCGCAAGTCGGAGATCAAGGTCTCCGAGCTGCCGCGGCACGAGCTCTGCGACGCCTTCATCGAAGCGTCGGCGGCGCTCGGCATCCCGCGCACGGCCGATTTCAACGGCCCCTCGCAGGAAGGCACCGGCTACTACCGTGCGACGACGTCCGGCCGCCGGCGCTCCAGCGCCGCGACGGCCTACCTCCGGCCGGCGGAGAAGCGCCCGAACCTGAGCGTCGAAGTCGATTCGCTCGTCACTCGCATCCTTTTCGAGGGGAAACGGGCGGTGGGAGTGCAGTGCAAGGACAGGGTTTTCAAGGCGAGGGAGGTCCTGCTTTGCGCCGGAGCGTTCAACTCGCCGCAGCTCCTGCAGCTCTCCGGCGTCGGTCCGCGCGCGCTGCTCGAGCGCCACGGCATCCCGGTGGTCCACGACTCGCCGCGGGTGGGCGAGGGCCTGCAGGACCATTTCTACGCGCGCACCTTCTGGCGGTGCCGCCGGAAGATCACGCTCAACGACGACATGGCGACCTGGTGGCGCCAGGCGCTGATGGGCATGGACTACCTGTTCCGCGGCAAGGGCCACATGATGGTCGCCGGCGGCTACGCGGCCGCGTTCATTCGCACGCGGCCGGAGCTGAAGCGCCCGGACGCGCAGATCTATCTCATCAACTTCTCCAGCGCCCAGCGCGGCGGCATCCTGCATTCCCATTCCGGCTTCACCTGCTCGGTCTCGCAGACGCAGGTCGAGTCGCGCGGCTCGGTGCAGATCCGCTCGCCGCTCCCGACCGATCCGCCGGCGATCCGCTACAACTACCTCGCCACCGAGAACGACCGGCGGGTGATGGTCGAGGGGCTGAAGTTCGTCCGCCGCGTCTGCGCCACGGCGCCGATGCGCGACTACGTCGAAGCGGAGTTCCTCCCCGGCGACAAGGTGAAGAGCGACGACGACTGGCTCGACTACTGCCGCGAGTACGGCGAGACGGTATTCCACCCGACCTCGACGTGCAGCATCGGCAGCGTCGTCGACGACAAGCTGCGCGTCAACGGCGTCGCGAACCTGCGCGTGGTCGACGCGTCGGTGATGCCGGCCGTGCCCTCCGGCAACATCAACGCGTCGGTGATCGCGGTCGCCGAAAAAGCCGCCGATCTCATCCGCGGCGGCGCGGGGCAGTAAACTCGCTCCGTGTGGGAAGGCGCTGCGATTCTCCTCATTGCCGCAGGGATATTCCTCTGGCTGGACAGCCTGCGGGCGCGCGAGCGAGCGCTGCAGGCCGGCCGCGCCGCCTGCGAGCGCCACGACCTGCAGTTCCTCGATGACACCGTCGCCTTCGCGCGCCTGCGCCTGGCGCGCGACGAGGAAGGGCAGCTGAAGATCTCCCGCACCTACACCTTCGAGTTCTCCGATACCGGGAACAACCGCCGCCATGGCGCCATCGTCATGCTCGGCGGCGAAATGCAGGACCTGCAGCTCGAGCCGTACCGGATGCAATGACGAGCTGGCTGACCGGTCGCGTGATCGAGAACCGGCAATGGACCGACACGCTTTTTTCGCTGCGCGTCGAGGCACCCGGGCTCGCCTTCCAGGCCGGGCAGTTCGTGCGCATCGCGCTGGACGTCGATGGCGAGCGGGTGGCGCGCGCTTTCTCCTTCGTCAATCCGCCCCAGGACCCGGTGCTCGAGTTCTATGGCGTGATTGTTCCCGGGGGACCGCTGTCGCCGCGCCTCGCGCGGCTGCGCGCCGGCGATGCGCTGCAGATCGCGTCGAATCCGGCCGGATTTCTCGTCCTGCGGGAAGTTCCCGATGCGCGCACCTTGTGGCTGCTTTCGACCGGCACCGGCCTCGCGCCGTTCCTGTCGATCCTGCGCAGCGAGGCGCCGTGGCAGCGTTTTCGTGAAGTCGTGCTGGTCCACGCGGTGCGCCATGCCAGAGAATTGACGTACCGCGACATGATTTCCGCGCTGCAGGAGCAGAGAGGTCCGGCGCTGCGCTACGTCACGTTCGTCAGCCGCGAGGCGGCCCCGCGCTCGCTCGCCGGGCGCATCCCGGCCGCGATCGGCGACGGGCGACTCGAAACCGCCGCTGGCGCGCGCCTCTCCGCCGAAACCTCGCAGGTGCTGCTCTGCGGCAACCCGGACATGCTGAAGGATGCCGGCGCGGCGCTCGCCGGGCGCGGGCTGCGCAAGCACCGCCGCCGCGCGCCGGGACACGTCACCACGGAGAGCTTCTGGTGAAGCGCTGGCTGGCGGCGATCCTTGCGGCGGCAACGCTCGCCGGCTGCAGCGGCGTGCGCATGGCGTACGACAACGCCGACACCTTCATCCGCTGGCGCCTGCTGCAGTTCCTCGACGTGCAGGGCGAGCAGGCCGACGAGCTCGACGAGCGCATCGCCCGCTTCATGCGCTGGCATCGCGCGCAGGCGCTGCCGAAGTACGCGCGCGACGCAGAGGATGCAGCGCGCCGCCTCGAGCGCGGGCTGTCCCGCGACGACCTGGTTTGGGGGTACGATGTCTTCATCGGGCACGGCAGGGAGGCCATGCGCGCCGCCGTCGACCAGGCGGCGCCGCTGCTCGATCGGCTCACGCCGGAGCAGGTGCGGCACATAGAACAGCGCGTCACGGAGGAGAATCGCAAGTTCGCGCGCGAATACCTCCGCGGCAGCGAGCGGGAACGGCGCGAGCAGCGCGCCAAGCGCATCGTCGGGCGGCTGGAGGACTGGTTGGGGACCCTGTCTCAAGCGCAGATCGAAGCAGTGCAGCAGTTTTCGGCGCGCGCGCCGCTCATCGACGAGATGCGCGACCGCGACAACAAGCGCATCCAGGGCGAGATCGTCGCCGTCATCCGCGCGCACGAGGCGAGGAAGCGGCTGGGGGAGAAGGTCGCCAGCTGGGACAAGGGGCGCGATCCGGCGTACCTCGCCGCGCGCGCGACCAATGTGCAGGAGTTCAACACCATGCTCCTCGAGATCAATCGCGCGGCGACGCCCGAGCAGCGCGCCCGCGTGGTCGCCGAGCTGCGCCGCTATGCCGCGGAGTTCCGCGCGCTCGCCGTCCGTCCGGCCTCATGAACGATCCGGCGCCGCTGCGCAACATCGAATCGGCGCTCGAGGCGGTGCGGGCGACCTACGCCGGCCGCACCCGCTACACGCAGCTCGAGCACGAGGCACTGCTCGCCAACGCCTCGATCGGCATCGCCTTCACGCGCGACAAGCGCTTCTTCCTCTGCAATCCCAAATTCGCCGAGATGTTCGGCTACCGCGCCGACGAGCTGGTCGGCCAGTCCGGCGAGGTGCTCTATACCAGCCGCGACAGCTACTCGGCGCTCGGCCAGATCGCGGTGCCGCTGCTCGCCGCCGGTCGCCAGCTCGACATCGAATGGGAGCTCAGGCGCCGCGACGGCTCGACCGTGCTCTGCCGGGTGGTCGCCAAGGCGATCGACGACAAGAATCCGCAGCAGGGCGGCACGGTGTGGATCGTCGACGACGTCACCGAGCGTCGCCGCCACGCCGACGAGGTGGCGCGCCTCGCCCGCGAGCAGGAGGCGATCCTCGGCAGCGCCTCGATCGGCATCGTCTTCCTCCAGGACCGCAAGGTGGTGCGCTGCAACCGGCGCTACGAGGAGATGTACGGCTACGCGCCGGGCGAGCTGATCGGCAAGCCGATCTCGATCCTCTACGCCAACCCGGAGGACTTCGCGACCGCGCCCGCCGCCTACGACCTGCTCGCCCGCGGCCAGACCGCGCGCCGCGTGCAGCTGCGCCGGCGCAAGGACGGCACCACGCTCTGGTCGCGCGGCGACGGCCGCGCGGTCGATCCCCACGATCCGATGAAGGGCTCGGTCTGGATCGTCGAGGACGTGACCGAGCAGCGCCGCGGCGAGGAGGAATTGCAGCGCGTGCTCGCCGAGCAGCAGGCGCTGCTCAATAACGTCGTGGTCGGCATCGCCTTCAGCCTGGAGCGCAAGATCGTGCGCTGCAACCGGCGCTTCGAGGAGCTGTTCGGCTTCGCGCCGGGCGGCGCGATCGGCGCGTCGTGGCGCGAGGCCTACTTTACCGAGGACGAATTCGAGGCGCGACAGAGCGTCTATGCCGAGCTCGACCAGGGTCTCATCCACACCCGCGAGCAGTGGCTGCGCCGCCAGGACGGCTCGGGCTTCTGGTGCCGTGTCACGGCCCGGGCGGTCGCAGCCGGACACCCGGCCAAGGGCTACGTCTGGCTGGTGGACGACATCTCCGAGCGCAAGCGCGCCGACCAGGCCCTCGAGCGCATCGTGCGCGAGCAGGACGCGGTGCTGCAGAACACGCTCGCCGGCATCGCCTTCATCAAGGATCGCATCATCGTGCGCTGCAACCGGCGCTTCGAGGAGATGTTCGGCTACGGGCCTGGCGAGCTGCTCGACCAGACCACGCGCTTCATGTTCCGCAACGACGCCGAATTCGCCGCCGCCGGCGGCGAAGCGGTCTACGAGACCGTCTGGGCGGGCGGCACGCAGTACCTCGAGCGCGAGCACGTGCGCAAGGACGGCTCGCGCATCTGGTGCTCGCTCTCGGGCCGCGCGGTGCAGCCGGACGACCCGTCGCAGGGCTCGGTCTGGCTGCTCGACGACATCACCCAGGAGCACGAGGCCGAGGAGCGCGTGCAGCGCGCGCTGGCCGAGCAGGAATTGATCCTCGACAACGCCACGGTCGGCATCGCTTTCCTGCGCAACCGCGTCATCCTGCGCTGCAACCGCTACTTCGAGGAAATGATGGGCGCCGGCCCGGGCGAGCTGGTCGGGCAGAGCACCACGATGCTGTTCGCGAGCAAGGAAGAGTGGAAGCGCGCCGGCAGGCAGAGCGACAAGGCGCAGCCCGGCGAATCGTTCGAGGGCGAGGCGCGCTTCAAGCGGCGCGACGGCTCGACCTTCATCTGCCGCGTGCGCGGCCGGCGCATCGACACCGGGGATGCCGAGCAGGAATGGATCTGGAGCTACGACGACGTCACTGCCGAGCGCGAGGCCGACGCGCGCGTCAGGAGCGCCCTGGAGTCCCTCGAGCGCGCGGTGGCTGACCGCACCACCGAGCTCGAGGAGGCGAAAGCGCGCGCGCAGCACCTCGCCGACCACGACGCGCTCACCGGCCTGCCGAACCGGCGGCTGCTCGAGGACCGCCTGACGCAGGCGCTGGCGATGTCGCAGCGCAACCGCGAGCACACCGCGGTGATGTTCGTCGACCTCGACCGCTTCAAGACCATCAACGATTCGCTCGGCCACGCGGTCGGCGACGTGCTTCTTAAGGAGGTGTCGCGGCGCCTGGTCGAGCAGCTGCGCACCGGCGACACGATCTGCCGCATCGGCGGCGACGAGTTCGTCCTGGTGCTGCCGCAGATCAAGCGCACCTCGGACGTGGCGCAGGTGGCGCAGAAGGTGATCGAGCAGCTGTCGCTGCCGCTGATGGTCGAGGAGCGCGAGCTGGTGGTGACGCCGTCGATCGGCATCGCGGTCTTCCCCGAGGACGGCCGCGACGCCGAGACGCTGATCCGCAACGCCGACGCCGCCATGTACCACGCCAAGGAGGCGGGGCGCGCCAACTACCAGTTCTTCACCGAGCAGATGAACCAGGCGGCGTCGCGCCGCCTCGCGCTGGAGAGCGACCTGCGCCGCGCGCTATCGAAGGGCGAGCTGCGCGTGCACTACCAGCGCTTCGCCGACACCGCCGGCAGCGAGCTGGGCAAGACGGCGGGCCACGAGGCGCTGCTGCGCTGGCAGCACCCCGAGCGCGGCCTGGTCCTGCCCGGCGACTTCATCCAGCTTGCCGAGGAGACCGGCCTGATCCTGCGCATGGGCGAATGGGTGCTGCGCGAAGCCTGCCGCTGGGCGACCTTCATCGGCGCCGAGCATGGCCTGCAGGTGGCGGTCAACCTCTCGCCGCGCCAGTTCAACGACCCGCACCTGCCGCGCATCGTCGCCGCAGCGCTGAAGGAGAGCGGGCTGCCGCCGCGCCTGCTCGAGCTCGAGATCACCGAGTCGCTGGCGATGCGCGAGACCGACACGACCCTTGCCACCCTGAAGAAGCTGAAGCAGCTCGGCGTCTCGATCGCGATCGACGACTTCGGCACCGGCTACTCGAGCCTCGCCTACCTGAAGCGCTTCCCGGTCGACAAGCTCAAGATCGACCGCACTTTCGTCGCCGAGCTGCCGAAGGATCGCGAGCAGTGCGCGATCGTTTCCGCGATCGTCGCGCTGGCGCATGCGCTCAACGTGCGCGTCATCGCCGAGGGGGTCGAAACCAAGGCGCAGCGCGAGTTCCTGGCGCGCTGCGGCTGCGACTTCGTGCAGGGTTACCTGGTCGGCAAGCCGCTCGAGGCGGACGCCGCCGCCAAGGAGTACCTGTAATTCGGGGTCAGGGTCGCAATTCCCGGACGCGGAGCCCAACGAATTGCGACCCTGACCCCGAATTACCCCAGAGTCCTCGCGATGAACTGCCGCACCATCTCGTGGGCGCGGTCGGTCATCGGGCCGGGCCTGCCGGTCCACTCGTGCTCGCACTTGGCGAACAGCTCGTAGCGGCAGTCGCCGCCCGCCGCGCGGTAAGTGGCGGCGAACTTCTCCTGCACCGCGGGCAGCACGTTGTCGTCGAGATCGCCCTGCATGATGAGCATCGGCCGCAGCGTCACCGCTTCCTTGCGCTCGAGCATCTCCTGCGGGTTCGCCTCGTGGATCGTCTCCCAGGGCACGAACCAGGCGTGGCTCGACTTGATCAGGTTCTCGCGCTTCATCTTCTGCGCCTGCTGGTAGCGCGCCCACGGGTCGCTGATCGGCGAGCGCGCCGCGACATAGGCGACGCTCGCGTCGACCATCGGAGCCTCCGGCAGGGGGTAGACAGCGTAGCGTTCGTCCTTGGGCCGCATCGCGACCAGCTCGGCGATGTGCCCGCCGGTCGAGCTGCCGATGATGCCGAGCGTCGCCGGGTCACCGTTCCAGCCGGCAGCTTTCCACTTCAGCCAGCGCACGGCGTAGTGCGCATCCTGCACTGAAGCGGGGTGGGGGGACTCAGCCGCGAGCGTCATGTCGATCGCCGCGACCACGACGCCGCTCTCGGCGACCGCGCGGCTCATCGGCTCGTTGGCGTAGCGGTCCTTGCCGCTCCACGCGCCGCCGTGCAGGTCGAGCACCATGGGGAATGGCCCCGTGCCTTGCGGCTGGTAGATGCGCGCAAGCAGCGATCGTCCTTTCGCGGTGCGGCGGTATTCGACCTCGCTCACTTTCACGGCCATGCGCGCGCTCGGGTCGTAGCCGGGTTTTGCGAATGAAGGATCGGAAGCGCCGACGGCGCCGATCGCGGTCATGGTCTTCAGGAAGGTACGTTTGTCCATGCACGATTATGGGCATAATCCGTCGCGCCATGCCCAGGGCAGCAATCCTGTTTTTTCTCCTCGCGACAGAATGCTGGGCCAATCCGGGCCACGGCGGGCCTCTCGGGCATCTGCACGACTGGGGCTGGGAGCACATCGCGATCGCCCTTGCGTTCGTCGGCCTTGTCGGGCTGGCGATGTGGAAGACGAGCCGCTCGAGTTTCTCTCGCCACGCGACGCTCGCCGCGCTCGCGCCGATCGCGGCCAATGCGCAGCAGTCGGCGAAGGAGCTGGACGTGGTCGAGGTCATCGGCCGCTATAGCAACAACGTCGGCGAATGGGATGCCGCGAGCCAGGGCGTGGTGACGCAGGAAGGCATAGCCCGGCGGCCGCTGCTGCGTAACGGCGAGGTGCTCGAAGCAGTGCCGGGGATGATCGTCACGCAGCACAGCGGCGAGGGCAAGGCCAACCAGTATTTCCTGCGCGGCTACAACCTCGACCACGGCACCGACTTCGCGGTCACCGCGGTCGACGCGCCGATCAACCTCGGCAGCCACGCCCACGGCCAGGGCTACCTCGACCTCAACTTCCTCATCCCCGAGCTGATCGCGCGCGTCGTCTACCAGAAGGGTCCCTATGCCGCGGCCGACGGCGACTTCGCCTCGGCCGGCTCGGCGCGAATCGACTATTCCGACCGCCTGCCCGCGTCCATCGCCAGCCTGACGGGAGGCTCGTTCGGCTATAGGCGCCTGCTGCTCGCCGGCTCGCCGCAGGCCGGCAGCGGCAACCTCCTCTACGCGCTCGAAAGCCTGCACAACGACGGATCGTGGGACCGGCCGGACGACTACCGGCGGCTGAATGGCGTGTTGCGCTATTCGCAAGGCACCGTATCCGACGGCTGGCGGCTGACAGCGATGGGCTACAACGCGGATTGGTTCGCGACCGACCAGGTCGCGCAGCGCGCGGTCGACTCCGGCTTGATCAGCCGCTACGGCACGCTCGACCCGACCGATGGCGGCAGCTCCTCGCGCTACAGCCTGTCGGGCCAATGGCGCTCGAGCATCAACAACGGCAGCCGCAACGCGACCTTCTACCTGGTGCGCTCGCGCCTGAGCCTGTTCTCCAATTTCACGTATTTCCTCGATGACCCGGTGAACGGCGACCAGTTCCAGCAGGCCGAGCACCGCACCTACTATGGCGGCACCGCGAGCCAGTCGTGGTTCGCGCCGGTCGCAGGCTTCGACAGCGTTACCACGGTCGGCCTGCAGGCGCGGCGGGACAAGGTGTCGCCGGTGGCGCTACGCCACACGACCGGGCGCGAGTATTTGTCCACGGTGCGCGAGGACCAGGTCACCACCGAGAGCCTCGGACCGTACGTCTCGAACACGTTCTCCTGGCTGCCGAAGCTGCGCACCATCGCCGGGCTGCGCTACGACAGCTATCGCTTCCGCGTCGACAGCGACAACCCGCTGAACTCGGGAACGGCGAGCGATTCGATCGCTTCGCCCAAGGTCACGCTGGCGCTCGGCCCGTGGGACCGAACCGAGTACTTCATCAACTATGGGCGCGGCTTCCACAGCAACGACGCGCGCGGCACGACGATTACCGTGGATCCTGCGACCGGGGCGAGCGTCGATCGCGTTTCTCCGCTGGTGCGCACCGAAGGCTACGAGCTCGGGATGCGCAGCCAGGCAATCCCGGGCGTCACCACCTCGCTCGCGCTCTGGGAGCTGAAGCAGGATTCGGAGCTGCTCTTCGTCGGCGACGCGGGCACGACCGAGCCGAGCCGGCCGTCGCGGCGCCGCGGCCTGGAATGGCTGGCCGAGTACGTTTCGCCAAAGGGAGTTGCGGCGGACATTTCCTTCGCCCTGACGCGCGCCCGTTTCGCCGACGACGATCCGGCGGGTTCCTACATTCCGGGGGCTCCGGACAGGGTCGCCTCGGCGGGCGTTACCGCGGGCGGGAAGACCGGCTGGTCGGGCAGCATCCGCTGGCGCTACTTCGGCCCGCGGCCGCTGATCGAGGACAACAGCATCCGCTCGCAGTCGACTTCGCTGGTCAACGCCAAGGTCGGCTACGGCTTCGAGAAGCGCATGGCGGCGGGCTTCGAGGTCCTGAACCTCTTCGACCGCAAGCAGGACGACATCAGCTACTACTACGAGTCGCAGCTCCGCGGCGAGGCCGCGCCGGTGGCGGATATCCATTTCCACCCGGTCGAGCGCCGCGCCTGGCGCCTGACCTTCACGGTCAGCTTCTGAATTCGAGGTCAGGGTCGCAATTCTCGTTTGGCTGCGCCCTTGAGAATTGCGACCCTGACCCCGAATTCTAGGTCCTGCTGCGCTGCTTCGCCTGCAGCCGCTCCTGCGAGCGGTGGATGTTGATCTCGACGCCGATCATGTTGGGGTTGACCTCGAGGGCGCGGCGGAACCAGACCAGCGCCAGCTCGAAGTTCTCCAGCGCGAAATGGATCTGCCCGGCGCCCGACAGGGCGCCGAAATGGTTCGGGTTGCGCTTGAGAACTTCGTCACAGTCGGCGAGCGAGCGCTCGTATTCGCCGGCGAGGTAGTAGGCGGTGGCGCGCTTGTTCCAGCCCTCGGCGAAGTCCGGCTTTTTCCGGATCACTTCGGAAAAGGTCCTGACGGCCTCGGCCAGGCGCTCGGCCTGCATCTCGTCGCTGCCGCGCGCCATCAGTTGGTCGATCGCGGCATCGCCGGAGCGGCTCCAGAGAACCCACAGGCCCTGCTCGGCATAGCTGCGCACCAGCCCGCTCTCGTCGCGCAGGCGCTGGTGCAGCAGCGGCGCGTCGCTCATCGCGCCGCGATTGGCGATCCAGACCACCGCTTCCGCGCGCACCGTGGTGTCCGGGCTGGCGAGCGCCTTGAGCGCTTCGCCGCGGGATTTCGGCGGCTCGGGGAATGCCGGCACTACGACCGCTGTTAGCGCACAGGCAAGGAGTAGACTGCCAAGTCCGGAACGGGAGATCACTGTCATGAAATTGAAATTCCTACTCGCCATCTTATCGCTTTCATTCACCCCGGGGCTCGCCCTGGCGGCGGGCGACCCGCCCGCGCCGAAGCCCGACGCGCCGAAGGATGCGGTGCTCGAGCGCTATACCCTGGCGAGCGAGAAGCAGGACTGGAAGGCCGCCGCCGCGGTGCTCGAGGAAGGCCTGCAGAAGAGCCCGAACAACGCCGACTATCACAACCTGCTCGCGTATTCGATCCGCAAGGGTCCGAATCCCGACATGAGCGCGGTCTTCAAGCACTACAACGAGGCGCTGCGCATCGATCCGAAGCACAAGAACGCGCACGAGTACCTCGGCGAGGCGTATCTCATGGTCGGCAACGTCGCGAAGGCGAAGGAGCACCTCGCGCAGCTCGACAAGATCTGCTTCTTCGGCTGCAGCCAGTTCTCCGACCTCAAGAAGGCGATCGCCGCCTACGAGCAAAAGCCGCAGGCCGCGCGCTAGCGGCGGCCCAGCCTGGCGAGCGCCCTGTCGTAGTAGCGGGCGTCGATCCGGGCTTTGAGCAGGGAGAGCTTCCGGGCGGCTCTGGCGTCGCCGCACGCGAGCCTTTCCAGCTCGGCGATCTCCCTTAGCGTCACGACCTCGGGCGGCACGTACCCCGCGTTCTTCAGGATGCGGTAGGCGACGCGCAGGTCTTCCGGGATCAGCGCGTCGTCGTCGAGGGCGAGCGGCCGCCCCTGGCCGGGAAGGTCGTCGAACTCGCCCCGGGCGATGGCTTCCTCGATCTTGCGTTCAGCCAGGTACAGCAGCGCCGTCACTGCGCGGATCATAGCCCCCTGTGCGGGCGCCGTCGTCGCCGATGGTGATGCCGTTGGCGTGGCCGGCGAGCTCGTTCCAGTCGCCCCAGCGATCGATGAGGTGGCCGCGGCGCGCCAGCTCGTCGATGGTGGCGCGCGGGTAGCGAGCCTCGATGTGCAGCGTGTCGCGCGGCTCGCCGAGGGCGAAGCGTCCCGAGAGCCAACGCGGCATGTCGAGCGCCTGCCTGATATCGAGGCCGAAGTCGAGCATCGCGACGTAGGCCTGCACGTGGATCTGCGGCTGGCCGTCGGCGCCCATGCAGCCGAGCGCGGCCCAGAGGCGATCGTCCTTGAACGCCAGTGAAGCGATCAGCGTGTGCAGCGGCACCTTGCCCGGCTCGAGCCGGTTCGGATGCTTCGGGTCGAGCGAGAAGTAGGCGCCGCGGTTCTGCAGCACGACGCCCGTCTCTGCCGAGCTGATGCACGAGCCGAACACCCCGTAGAGGCTGAAGATCAGCGATGCGGCACTGCCACGGGCGTCGACTGCCGCCACATAGACGGTGTCGCCGGTGAGGCTGCCTTCGGAGGGCACCTTGTCCCATGCGAGGGCGCGCGCGGGATCGATCAGGCGGCGGCGCTCGTCCGCATACGATTTCGACAGCAATTTCTCCATGGGAACCCGGGTGAAGCGCGGATCGCCCAGCCAGCGGTCGCGGTCGTTGTAGGCGATCTGCTTCGCCTGCACGAGCAGGTGCACATGGTCGGGCCCGAGGAAGTCGCGCTTGCCGAGCTCGAACGGCTCGAGCAGGTTGAGCATCTCGAGCACGGTGAAGCCCTGCGTCGGCGCCGGCGTCTCGCAGATCGTCACCCCGCGGTAGGTGCCGCGAATCGGCTCGCCCCAGTACGCCTGCTGGGCCGCGAGGTCGTGCTCGGTGAAAAATCCGCCCAGCGCGGCGAGCCCTTTCGCGACCTTGCCTTCATAGAATCCCGCGCGGCCTTGCGCAGCGATCGCCTCGAACGTGTCGGCGAGGCGCGGATTCTTCAGCTCCTGCTTTTGCGAAAGAAACAATGCGGCGGACGCGGGATCCCGCGCCAGCTCTGCGGACGTCTCGGAGATCCACCGCGCAACGCGCGCAGTCGGCACATGGCCTTCGCGTGCGAACCGGATCGCGTCCCGGAAGCAGCGTGCGAGCGGCAGCTTTCCGTAGCGCTCGTGCGCAGCGCAGAAGCTCGCGACCGCGCCGGGCGTCGTCAGGGTAGCGGGGACGAGGCCGCGAAAAGGAATTTCCGACTGGCCGGAGAATCGCTCGAGCGTCGCGCTGCGCGCGGCGCGGCCGCCGCCGTCGAGGTACGAAACCTCGCGCGTCGCGGCGTCGTAGATGAGCCAGAAGGCATCGCCGCCGATGCCGCACATGTGCGGGTAAAGAACGCCCAGCGCCGACGCGGTCGCGAGCGCCGCGTCGACCGCCGAGCCACCCTCGCGCAGGACTTCGGCACCCGATGCCGAGGCCGCGGCATGCGGACTCGCCACCATGCCTTTCATAGTTGGTACGATAGCGACATGGAAGAGCTCAGGATCCTCTCCTCTCGGCTGCAGCGCGAGCTGACGGCTCGCATCGATGAGCTGAACGTGGAAATCAGTGCCTATCCCGGGCCGATCGCGCGCTGCGACGCGCAGCTCGGCGGCCTGCTCGAAGAGCGCTCACGCCTGACGCGTCTCGCCGAAGCGCTCGCCGAGTTCGAGGCTAGCCCCGAGATTTTCCGCGAGCCGGCTTAAGCTTTTTCCGCGCCAGCTCGGCTCCCGCACCCAGCGCCCTCAGTTTCGCCACCGCGACCTCGCGCGCCATCGGCGCCATGCCGCAGTTCGTGCAAGGGTAGAAATGCTTCGCCGGCACATACTTGAGCGCTCTCTGAATAACTGCTGAAACCTCGGCGGGCGTCTCGACGCGGTCGCTCGCGACGTCGATTACGCCGACCAGCACGTCTTTGCCTTTCAGGAGCTTGAGCAGCTCGATGGGGACCTTGGAGTGGATGCATTCCAGTGATACCTGATCGATCTTGCTCTTCGCCAGCGCCGGGAAGATCTGCTCGTACTGCCGCCACGACTCGCCGAGGGTCTTCTTCCAGTCGATGTTGGCCTGGATGCCGTAGCCGTAGCAGATGTGGACGCAGGTGGTGCACCTCAGGCCCTGGGCGGCGCGCTGCAGCGCGTCGATGCCCCAGCGCGTGACATCGCTCATGTAGACGTTGAAGGCGGGCTCGTCGAACTGGATCACGTCGACGCCGTCCTTCTGCAGCGCGCGCGCCTCCTGGTTGAGGAGCTCGGCGAACGCCATGGCGAGCTTCACCTTGTCGCCGTAGTGCCGGTCGGCGATCGTGTCGACGATGGTCATCGGCCCGGGCATCGTCATCTTGATCCTGCCCTTCGAATGACTTCTCATCACCAGCGCTTCGGCCTGGTGCACGCGGCCTTTCAAGCGCAGCGGCGCGACGACCTGCGGCACCATCGCGTCGTAGCGGTTGTCGCGGATGCCCATCTTCACCTTGTGCTCGAAGTCGATGCCTTCGACCTGCTCGAGGAAGCCGTGCACGAAGTGCTGCCGCGACTGCTCGCCGTCGCTGACGATGTCGATGCCGGCGTCTTCCTGCTCCTTCAGCCAGAGCAGCGTCGCGTCGCGCTTCGCCTGCGCGAGCTCGTCGCCGCTCGCCCGCCACGCGGGCCAGAGCTTGTTGGTCTCGGCGAGCCAGGCGGGCTTCGGCAGGCTGCCGGCGATGGTGGTCTCAAGCATGTTTGCTCCTGTCGTGATTCGGAGACAGCGACGAAATCGTGAGCCTCAAATATAATCGCCCACTACAAAGTGGGAGGGATTCTCGGTGCTGTTGGGGGCCTTTGTCGGTACATTTTTTTCGTTCGTCCTGGGACTTTTCAACCCGTACGTCGTCAACAAGGCCGGCCCGGACTGGCTGTGGGGCGGCGGCCGTGACGACGTCATCCGCAACCTCTACTTCCGGCCGAACGGCAGCTTCCGCCGGCACGGCCGCGTCGCGCTCATGGTCACGCTGGCCGCGGGCTCGGTGGCGCTTTATTGGATGCTTCGGCCCCTGACGTAACGCACCGCGGCGGCTGCCACTGCGGCCGCGTGCGCTTCGAGGTCGTCGCCCCGGCGGCCATCGCCGTCACCGATTGCAACTGCTCGGTCTGCACCAGGACGGGTTACCTGCACCTGATCGTCGCCAAATCGCGCTTCAAGCTCGTGCAGGGTGAGGAATTCCTCACCGACTACCGCTTCAACACCGGCGCCGCGCAGCATCTCTTTTGCAAAGTGTGCGGAATCAAGTCATTCTACGTACCGCGGTCTCACCCCGACGGGGTCAGCGTCAACGCGCGCTGCCTCGACCCGGGAACGGTGACCGGCACGGAGTTGCGGCCTTTCGACGGACGGAACTGGGAAGCATCGATAAGGGGGAAGACATCATGGTGAAGATCCTGGCAGCGGCGCTGGTCCTCGGACTCTCTGGAACCGCCTGGGCGGCGAAGGATTGCGGCGAGTTGAAGGGCGAGATCGAGGCGAAGATCAAGAAGAACGGCGTGGAGAAATTCTCGCTCGACATCGTCGACAAGGACGCGCAGGCGGACGGCAAGGTGGTCGGCACCTGCGAGGCCGGCGCGAAGAAGATCGTCTACAAGAAGGGGTGAAGAAGCGGCTGATCGTCGGCATCACCGGGGCCACCGGTGCTGTCTACGGTATCGCGCTTCTGAAGGCGCTCAAGGGCATTCCCGGCTGGGAGAGCCATCTCGTGCTCACCGACGCCGGCGTGCTCAACGTCTGGCACGAGCTGAAGCTGAAGCGCAAGGACGTCGAGCGCCTGGCGACGGTCGCCTACCACCCGAAGGACATCGCCGCGACCATCGCGAGCGGCTCGTACGTCACCGAAGGCATGGTGATCGCGCCGTGCTCGATGAAAACCCTCGCCGCGGTCGCGCACGCGCACGCCGACGACCTGGTCTCGCGTGCCGCGGACGTGGTGCTGAAGGAGCGCCGCCGCCTGGTGCTGATGCCGCGCGAGACGCCGCTCAACCTCGCCCACCTGCGCAACATGGTCGCGGTCACCGAGATGGGCGGCATCATTTTCCCGCCGGTGCCGGCTTTCTACGCCGCGCCGAAATCGCTCGACGATCTCGTCGCCCACAGCGTGGCGCGCGTGCTCGACCTGTTCGGCGTGCACACGGCGAAGCTGAAGCGCTGGCAAGGGCTCAAAGGAACTCCCGCAGAGCGCGATTGAACGCCTCGGCCTGCTCGACGTTGGCGATGTGCGCCGCGTTCGGGATGCCGACGTACTTTGCGCCCGGAACGTTCTCGCCGATGTACTTCGTGCCTGGCGCGGCGCCGTCCTGCTCGCCGGTGATCGCCAGCACCGGCAGCTTGATGTCCTTCAGCCGCGCGGTGGTGTTGAGCTTCATGATCGCCTGGCCGCAGCCGATGTAGCCCGCGGCGGGCGTTGCGGCGATCAGCGCGGCGATCTTCTTCGCGGCAGGCGTGCCGCGATTCGGCGCCGTGAACCAGCGCTCCATGGTCGAGTCGACGAGCGCCGCCATGCCCTTGCTCTTCGCGATGGCGATGCGGTCTTCCCATTGCTTGATCGCCTCGGGCGGCTGCGTGTGCGTGGTGTCGGCGAGCACCATCTTCGTGAACGGGTGGCCACCGCGGATGGCGATGGTCTGGCCGATCATGCCGCCGATGGAAAGTCCGCAGTAGTAACCCTTCTGAATGGACAGCTTTTTTGCAAGGGCAAGAACGTCGTCGGCAAGCATGTCCAGGCTGTACGGCCCCTGCGGCGCCGTGGTCGCGCCGTGGCCGCGCATGTCGTAATTCAGAATCCTGAACTTGGACTGAAGGCCTCGACCTGCGGGTCCCACATGCGAACGCTGCAGGCGAGGGAATGGCTGAGCACCAGCCAGGGCGCGCCTTCCTTGCCGCTCACCTCGTAATTGATCTCGATGCCGTTGACGCTGGCTTTCATGTCTTCTCCATGATGAGGGGAATCGTCATTTCGTCTTCGCTGGTGCCGCCGTGGTTGCCGATGTGCAGGTAACGCGGCTCGCCGGGCAGCCAGTCCTTGAGGGTATATCCATCCTTCATGAGGATCGCCACGTCGCCGGTGCGCTCGGCGAGCAGCGGATGCGGTGCGCCGCCGCCGAACCAGCCTTCCTCGACCAGGGCGCGGCTTGGCCTCACCTCGCCGCGCCCGCCCAGCCACCCGCTTGCGGCTGAAACAAATTCCCCTTCCGAACGCACGTGGCAGAACACGACGCGCCGCTCGCCGCACAAGGGAAAGCGCAGCTGCGAAGCGAGGGCGGGCGGCAGCTCGAGGCAATCCTCGGGCGGACAATCGAGGAAGCCGTGGTCCGCGGTGGCAATGACGAGCGAATCGGTCCCCGACAGCCGCGACAGCAGGTGGCCGAACGCGGCGTCGATCTCGGCGACCTTGGCCAGGGCTTCGCTGCCTTCGCAACCGTGAACGTGCGAAGTGGCGTCGTAGTCGGGCCAGTAGGTGTAGACGAACTTGCGCTCGTCGCTCGATTTGACCGCGGCTTCGACGCCGGCGACCAGCTCGCCGACGCTCGCATAGGGGCGGCGCTCGGCGCCGCGGCAGTGGCGCACGTTGTACGGCGAATCGATGATGTCGCGGTGCGTGACGACGATGGAGCGCACCGGCAGCGTCTCGAAGAACGAACCCGACGTGTAGATCGCTTCGGGCGAGACGCCCCTGGCGGAAAGCGGCAGGTTGTCGCCCCTGCTGCGGAAAGGCAGCGCCGCGGCGACGCACCCCGCTTCGGAGAAATACGTGAACCAGCCGGTCAGCCCGTGCTCGAGCGGCGTTCGCCCGGTGTAGGACGTGGTGATCGCCGACGCGGTCGTCGATGGAAACACCGAAGTCAGCGAGCCGCGCCGCCGTCGCGCCAGCTCGCCGCCGGCGGCGCGCCTCGCGAGCAGGCGGTCGCCGAGGCCGTCGATGATCAGCAGCACGACATTGCGGGCCGCCGCGAGTTCATCGCCGCGCAGGCTTTTCAGCGGCGCGTGCAGCGCCTCGCCGCCGCGCGAAAGCGCGATCGAAGCCATCAGATTCACCAGGCTTCCGCCGGCGTAGTCGGGCCGCATGCGAGGATTTTAGGGGTAGAATTTTCGGATGCGCCACGAAGTTCATCTGCACGCCGATATTCCGATCCTCGAAGGTGTTTCGCGCCGCCAGATCGAGCAGGCTTTCATGCCGCTGCTCGACTACCTGGACGCCGACGGCCTCGCCGACGTCAAGAGCCTCGAGGCCGACGAGCCGGGGTTCAAGTTCGACGAGAAGGAGCTGATCCTCACCGTCTGCTGGACCGGCGAGATCGGCCGCAGCTTCGATGGCGCGCTCGAGGCTGCGCTCGGCGGCCTCGGCCCGTTCTGCTACGAGGCGGTCGAGGTCGATCTCACGCTCTATCACGAGAACGGCGAGCAGGAGTCGAAGCTGCTCTTCGTCGGCCCGACGCCGCAGGCGATCCACGAGGCGCAGCGTCGCTGCATGCTCGAGGACGTCGCCGCGATCCTCGGCCGGCAGTTCGACAAGGAGCGCGTCGCAGAGGTGACCGCGATCGTCAACGATCTCTTCGACCGCGACTGGAAGGACAAGGCGTCGCAGCAGAAGAAGCCCGAGCGCGCGTTCGAGACCTACACCAAGCCGTCCAGGAAAAACCTGCACTGAGCAAGCCGAAGTACCCCGGGTTCGATACGCTGGCGCTGCACGCGGGCCAATCGCCCGACCCGGCGACGGGCAGTCGCGCGGTGCCGATCTACCAGACGACGTCGTACGTGTTCCGCGACACCGAGCACGCGGCGTCGCTGTTCAACATGGAGCGCGCCGGGCACGTCTATTCGCGCATCTCCAATCCCACCGTGGCGGTGCTCGAGGAGAGGATCGCCGCGCTCGAAGGCGGCGTCGGCGCCATCGCCACCGCGTCGGGGCAGGCGGCGCTGCACCTCGCGATCGCCACGCTCATGGGCTCGGGCGAGCATATCGTCGCCTCGGCGGCGCTCTACGGCGGCTCGCACAACCTGCTCGGCTACACGCTGAAGCGGTTTGGCATCGAGACGACATTCGTCGTTCCGCGCGATCTGCAAGCATGGAAAAAGGCGATACGGCCCAATACCAAGCTTCTGTTCGGCGAGACGCTGGGCAACCCGGGCCTGGACGTGCTCGACATCCCGTCGGTCGCGGCGATTGCGCACGAAGCGAAGGTACCGCTGCTCGTCGACGCGACCTTCACTACGCCGTGCCTGCTGAAGCCGTTCGCGCACGGCGCCGATCTCCTCTATCACTCGGCGACCAAGTTCCTCGGCGGCCACGGCGTCGCCATCGCCGGCGTGCTGGTCGACTCGGGGCGCTTCGACTGGGAGGCCTCGGGCAAGTTCGCCACGCTGACCGCGCCCTACGAGGGCTTCCACGGCATGGACTTCGAGGAAGAATCGGGCACGCGGGCGTTCCTGCTGCGCGCGCGGCGCGAGGGCCTGCGCGACTTCGGCGCCTGCATGGCGCCGATGACGGCGTTCCAGATCCTGCAGGGCGTGGAAACGCTGCACCTGCGGATGCCGCGCCACGTGGAGAGCACGAGGACGCTCGTGCAGTACCTGAAAAGCAATAGTGCCGTTCAAAAAGTCATTTATCCCGGACTTCCCGATCACCCGGACCACGAGCTGGCGAAGAAGCTTCTGCCGCTCGGCTGCGGCGCGGTGCTCTCGTTCGAGATCAAGGGCGGGCGTGCCGCCGGCAAGAAATTCATCGAGTCGCTGCGCATCTTTTCGCACCTCGCCAATGTCGGCGACGCGAAATCCCTGGTCATCCACCCGGCGACCACCACGCACTACCGGATGAGCGACGAAGACCTGATGCGCGCCGGAATCACCGCCGGCACGGTGCGCCTGTCGATCGGCCTCGAGGACCCGCAGGATCTGGTCGACGATCTCGACCGCGCCCTGAAAGCCTCCCAGAAGTGATGTTTGCGTATACCGCTGGCCATGCCTTCGACAAGGCGAAGCCCACCATGGTCTTCGTCCACGGCGCGGGCCTGGATCACTCCTCGTTTCTCCTGCAGAGCCGCTACTTCGGCTATCACGGCTGGAACGTGCTGGCCTTCGACCTGCCGGGCCACGGCCACTCGCCCGGCGCGCCGATTTCCTCGGTGGCAGGCATGGCGGAAGAGGTGTGCAAGGCGGTGCCGGCGGAGAAATTCTCGATCGTGGGGCATTCCATGGGCTCGCTGGTCGCGCTGGAGTGCGCTGCACGGGTTCCGTCGCGCATCGAGCGTATCGCGCTCATCGGCGCCGCCTACCCCATGAAGGTCGGCGAAGCCTTCCTCGACGCGGCGAAGCGCGATCACTACGACGCCTTCGACATGCACACCATCTGGGGCCACGCCGCGCAGGTGCCGCTGGGCGGCGACCCGACCCCCGGCATGTGGATGTACGGCGACACGCAGGCGCGCCTCGAGCGCCTCGCGCCGGGCGTGCTCTACAACGACCTCAAGGCCTGCAACGACTACGTTTTCGAGGGCGAGATCGCGTGCCCGACGCTTTTCATCCTGGGGGAGCGGGATGTGATGACGCCGCCTAGGTCTGCGAAAGCAATCCAGGAAAAAATTTCCGGCGCGAAGACGGTGCGGGTGAAGTTCTCCGGCCATTCGCTGATGACCGAGGCGCCCGACGCGACGCTCGACGCGCTGGTCGACTTCTTCAGGACCTGACGTTGCGGGGTTACGTCCGAAACGGCCTCAGGTCGACCGGACGGTCGAAGGCCGCTTTCGCCCAGCCCAGGAATTCCTCCGCGCGGTCGGCCGGCCAGCCGCCGTACACGCAGTTCAGCCGGAACTTTTCCTCGACGTCGGCGCGTGACAGCGGCTCGCGCGTGCCGCCGCGGATATGCGGCTGGCGCTCTTCGAGCGTCTTGCCATTTTTCAGCTTGACTCTGACGTGCCCCGTGAATTCGTTCGGATACGGATTGCCCGGGTCGATCTCGTAGCGGACCTTGGCGGCCAGCGCGCGCAGCCTGGGGTCGCGCACCCGCTCCTCGGTGAACGCCTCGAGGCCGGCGTGGCCGAGGACGAAGCCGGCGGCGATGCAGTAGGGCTGGCTGAACTTCGCCGCGTAGGCGTTGGGCGGCGCCTGCTTCGAGGCGAGCGGCTCCCAGAGGCGATGCAGCGTGCCCTCGGCCGCTTCACAGACCACCTCCTCGATCTCTTCGAGCTGCACCTTCTTGCCGAGGCGGCTGGCGCAGTCGATGTAGGGATGCGTCATCGTCCCGCAGGCGTAGAGCTTGAAAGCGACGCCCGAGGCCAGCCAGCGCTTGCCGAACCCGTCGACGAGCTTCGCCCAGTCGCCCTGCGTGGTGTTGGCGAAGCCGTGATAGAGCCCGTGCGTGCCCTCGAACACGGTGCGCGGCCCGATGAATCCGGCACGCGCGAGGTCGGCGGCGCGGATGCCCGATTGCGCGGCCCAGCCCGGGTGAAGGCGCTTCGTCCACGTGCCCTCGGCGAGGTACTCGATGATTCCGGACGCCATCGAGCCGGCAATGCCGAGGGCGTTGACCAATGCACTTTTCTTGAGATTCAGGGCAACTGCCACTCCGGCCGCCGCACCCATCGTGCCGAGCACCGCGGTCGGGTGAAAGCCCGCCTTGTGGATCAGCTTCGGCGCGACCAGGCTCGCGCGGCAGGTGAGCTCGACGCCGACGGCGATGCCGCGCAGCACATCCTTGCCGGGAATCTTCTCCCGCTCGGCGACCGCGAGGATCGCCGGCACGATCACCGCGCCGGCGTGCACCGGCCCGCCTTCGAAGGTGTCGTCGAAGTCCTCGCCATGCGCCGCGGTGCCGTTGACGAATGCCGCGCCCGCGGCGTCGAGGCTGCGTCCGTGACCGATTGCGCTGCACGCGCCGCCCGCCTCCCAGGCCGTGAGCGCGCTCTTCACGTAGTCGCTTTGGCGCGCGGCGACGCACAGGCCGGCGATGTCGATGACGAGCTTCTCGGCGGTCTCGCGCATTTCGCGCGGCGGCTCGCGCAGCGCCGCGACCGCCCCTGCCAGCTGCTCGGCGACCGACTCGGCCAAGCTACTCGAGCCCCAGCTCGCGCAGCACGCCGATGAAGCGCGACAGGAGCGCCCGGTCCTTGAGGACCGAGAGCCGGCCCTCCATGTCCTTCAGCCGGAACGAAGGGTTGTGGCGGCGTAACTCTCCGGCTTCGCGGCGGGCATCGTCGCCACGACCTCGCGCGTGATGCGCCGCCATGAGCATGAGCCGGCAGTCGAAGTAGGCGGGCTCGCGCTGCAGCGCGAGCGTGAGGACGGCATCGGCTTCATCGTGCTGGTCGAGCAGATAGAGCGCGAAGCCGAGCACATTCAGGTACCAGGCCGGATAGACCGGGCTCAGGCGCATCGCTTTTCGCATGCAGGCGGCCGCGTCCGCGGGCCTGCCGGACATCACGTACGAGCAGCCCAGATTTGCCGTGTTGTCCGCGTGGTTGGGGTTCAGCGCCACGGCGCGCTCGCCCTCGGCGATCGCCGCGTCGTGCCGGCCGAGGAGCAGGCTGTGAAAGCCGAGCAGCGCGTGCGCGTCGGCGCAAGTCTCGTCGAGCTCGAGCGCCTTGCGCGCCAGCCCGGCCGCGCGCTCCAGCGCGGCGGGTTCTCCCCAGCCGGAGCGGAAGGCGCTGAGCTTGGTCCAGGCGAGCCCGAGGTGACCCAGCGGCGAATCGGGCTCGAGGCGCACCACCTGCTCGAAGCAGCGCACGGCCTCGTCGTTCGCCTCGCGCGTGACCCGGTTGAGGAAATCGAGGCCCTTGTAGTAGGCGTCGAGCGCCTCGGGACGGCGCAGCAGGTGCCGCCATACGGTCGACTGCTCGCCGCGCAGCAGCTTGACGTCGAGCGCGGCGACGATGTGGCGCGTGATCTCGTCCTGCACGGCGAAGATGTCCTGCAGATTGCGGTCGTACCGCTCGGCCCAGGCATGGTGCGCCGTGCCGGACTCGAGCAGCTGCGCCGTGATGCGCACCCGGTCGCCAGCGCGCCGCACGCTGCCTTCGAGCACGTGGCTCACGCCGAAGCGCTTGCCGACTTCGCGCGCGTCCGCCGCCTTTCCCTTGTAGGTGAAGGTCGAGTTGCGGGCGATGACCAGCAGCCCCGAGAGCTTTGAAAGGTCGGTGATGATGTCCTCGGTAATGCCGTCGCTGAAATATTCCTGCTCGGCATCGCCGCTCATGTTCTGGAAGGGGAGGACCGCAATCGAGGGGCCATCCTGGACCGCGGCCGCCGGCAGCGCCGCCGCGCGCGGTGTCGCCGCCGGCGTCGCCCCTTCTCCCGCGAGGCGATAGACCCGCACCGGCCGCGCGATGTTCTTCAGCGGTCGCTCGCCCAGGTCCTCGAAGGCGAGCTTCACCTTGCCTTCGACCTGCTCGTGGGCGCTTCCCGAAATGAACACGCAGCCGACGTCGCAGATGCCCTCGAGCCGCGCGGCGACATTGACCCCGTCGCCGTACAGGTCGTCGCCTTCGACGATCACGTCGCCGAGATTGATACCCACCCGAAAGACGAGGCGCTGCGCCTCGGGCGCACCGGCAGCGCGCTCGGCCATCGCCGCCTGCACCCGGGCGGCGCATTGGACTGCGTCGACCACGCTGGGAAACTCGACGAGCAGGCCGTCGCCCGTGGTCTTGAAGATCCTGCCGCGGTGCTCGCCGATCGCCGGGTCGACGAGCTCGGCGCGCAGCCGCTTCAGGCGCGAGAGCGTGCCTTCCTCGTCTGCGCCCATCATGCGGCTGAAGCCGACCACGTCGGCGGCGAGAATTGCCGCCAGGCGGCGCACGACGGCGTCAGCCACGGCTGCGCCGCAGCGCGGCAAGGACGCCGGCCGCGCCCCAGCCGAGGACAACGCCGGTGGCGTTGGCGAGCATGTCGAGCACCTCGAAGCTGCGGTAGCCGGTCATGCGTTGCAGGAACTCCAGCGCGACTCCCATGCAGATGAAGCCGGCAGCGTAAACCAGCCTCGTCCGCGATTGGCCGTAAATCTGGCAGAAAAGGAACATCAGCAGGCCATACGCAGCGAAATGCTCGAGCTTGTCGCTTTGGCTGACGTGAGGCTTCGGCACGTTCGGAATGAGCGACAGCACGACGATCGCTGCCGCCCAGCACCAGCCGCAGACGAGCAGGGCGTTGCGCTTCAGAAGAGCGCCATCTGCCCGCCCGCGCCCGGCACCTTGAACAGGCTGCAGTCGAGCTTCGGCGTCCCACGCCCCGCGCCATGGTCGTTGAGATGCAGGCGCCGGCAGGCGATATCGAAGCGCTTCTCCACCAGCTCGGCGAACCTGCCGGTGCCGCTCATGCGCGTGCCGAAATTGGGATCGTTGTCCCGGCCGCCGCGCATCTGGTGGACGATGCTGATCACGTGTTCCGCCCTCTCCGGGTAGTGCTCCGCGAGCCATTCCTTGAACAGGGTCTTGAGCTCGTTCGGCAGCCGCATGATGACATAGGCAGCCTCGCGCGCGCCGGCTTCGGCGGCCGCTTCCAGCACGTGCTCGAGGGTCTTGTCGTTGAGCGCGGGGATCAGCGCCGCCACCATCACGCCGCAGGGAACTTCATTTCGTGAAAGGCTTTTCAGGATGTCGAGCCGCCGTTGCGGGCTGGCGGCGCGCGGCTCGAGCTTGCGCGCGAGCTCGCGGTCGAGCGTGCCGATCGAGACGAACACCTTGACCAGGTTCTTCTTCGCCATCGGCGCGAGGAGGTCGAGGTCGCGCTCGATCAGCGCCGACTTGGTGACGATGGTCAGCGGGTGCTGGAACTCCGCCAGCACCTCGAGGATGCCGCGGGTGATCTTGTGGCTGCGCTCGATCGGCTGGTAGCAGTCGGTGTTGGCGCCGAGCGCGATCGGGCTGGGCTTGTATCCCTTGGCCGAGAGCTCGGCGCGCAGCAGCTCCGGCGCGTTGGTCTTGGCGAACAGCTTGGTCTCGAAGTCGAGGCCGGGCGAAAGCTCGAGGTAGGCGTGGCTCGGCCGCGCGTAGCAGTAGATGCAGCCGTGCTCGCATCCCCGGTAGGGATTGATCGACTGGGTAAAGCCGATGTCCGGCGAGTCGTTGCGGGAGATGATCGAGCGCGCTCGCTCGATGGTGACCTGAGTCTCCAGCGGCCGCTCGTCTTTCTCTTCGGGCGTCCAGCCGTCATCGAAAGGCTCGCGCAAGGCAGATTCGAAACGGCCCTGCACGAATGAGCGCGCTCCCCGAAGATAGCGGGATTCTTCCTTGGCATCCATGACGATACTGTATATATGAACAGTACCGAAAGCAACGTCGCGAATCGCAACGTCGGCCTCCTCGCCGCGTGCCAGGCGATGCTGTTCACCAACAATTCGACGCTGATCGCGATCAACGGCCTGGCCGGACTGGCGCTCGCGCCGTACGTAGGGCTCGCGACGCTGCCCGTGACCTGCTGGATTCTCGGCGGCGCGATCGGCACCATGCCGGCGTCGCTGCACATGAAGCGCGTCGGCCGCCAGCGGGGCTTTACCCTCGGCACGACATGGGGATTCGCCGGCGCGCTGATCTGCGCCACGGCGATCGCGCTGCAGAGCTTCTGGCTGCTGTGCCTCGGCACCCTCGTCTGGGGCGTCTACAACGCGTACGGCCAGTACTACCGCTTCGCCGCCGCCGATGCGGCGAGCGGCGACTTCAAGCCGGTCGCCATTTCGCTCGTGCTGGCGGGCGGGCTGGTCGGCGGCGTCCTCGGCCCGACCGCGAGCCGCTTCACGCTCGATCTCGCCGGCACGCGCTTTCTCGGGGCGTATCTCTCGCTCATCGTCTTTATCCTGGCTACGCTGGTCCTGCTGCGTTTCATCCGCATTCCGTCTCCGACGGCGGCCGAGCAGGTGTCGTCGGGCCGGCCGCTCCTCGAGATCGCGGCGCAGCCGAAGTTCATCGTCGCGGTGCTGGCCGGCGCGATCGGCTATGGCGTCATGAACTTCCTCATGACCTCGACGCCGATCGCCATGCAGGCCTGCGGCCACACGTACGGCGACGCCGCGTTCATCATCTCCTCGCACGTGGTCGGCATGTTCGCGCCGTCGTTCGTCACCGGGCCGCTCATCAAGCGCATCGGCGTGCTGCCGGTGCTGTTCTGCGGCGCGCTGCTCAACATGGTGGCGATCGGCATCGCGCTCTCCGGCATCTCGGTGGCGCAATTCTGGTGGTCGCTGGTGCTGCTCGGTGTAGGCTGGAACTTCCTCTACATTGGCGGCACGACGCTGCTCACCGAGACCTACCGGCCCGAGGAGCGCGCCAAGGCGCAGGGCACCAACGACCAGTCGATCTTCATCATGATGGCGATTTCCTCCTTCACCTCCGGCCTCACCGTGACCACGGGAGGGTGGGAGCGCGTCAACATGGTGGCGCTGCCGCTGGTCGCCATCGTCGCCGTCGCCATCGCCTGGTACGCCCTGCGCCAGCGCGCCGACAAGGCCGCGGCCGCCTAGCCATGCGCGCGCCGGCGGCAGTGGGCGACAAGCTCGAGGACGTCGATACGCCCGCGTTGATCCTCGACCTCGACGCATTCGACGCCAACCAGAAGACGCTTTTCAATTCCGTGAAAGGCCGCGCCGTTCGGGTGCGCCCGCACGCCAAGACGCACAAGTGCCCCGATGTGGCGCGGCGGCAGATCGCCGCCGGCGCGATCGGCATGTGCTGCCAGAAAGTCGCGGAAGCCGAGGCGATGGTCGAAGGCGGCGTCGCCGACGTGCTGGTCTCCAACGAGGTGGTCGGGGCGAAGAAGCTCGAGCGCCTCGCCGCGCTCTCGCGCCGGGCAAAGATCGGGGTGTGCGTCGACAACGCTGAAAACGTCGCGCAATTGAAAGGCGACCTCGACGTTTACATCGAGCTCGAGGTCGGCATGAGACGCTGCGGCGTCGAGCCAGGTGAAGCTGTGGTTGCCCTTGCAAGGCAAATTACCAAGCACCACCGGTTCGCGGGCCTGCAGGCGTATCACGGCCGTGCGCAGCACATGCGCAGCATGGAGGAGCGTCACGCCGCGATCGAGACCGCGGCCCAGCATGTATTTCATACGAAAAAATTATTGGAGAAGAACAAAATCGCCTGCCCGATCGTCACCGGCGCGGGCAGCGGCACCTACATGCTCGAGGTCGAGGCCGGCGCCTGGGACGAGATCCAGCCCGGCTCCTACGCCTTCATGGACGCGGACTACGCGAAGAACGAGTGGGCCGCGCCGCTGCCGCGCTTCGAGCACGCGCTGTTCGTCCTTACCACGGTGATGAGCCGCGCACCCGACCGCGCCATCGTCGACGCCGGCCTCAAGGCTTCGAGCGTCGATTCCGGCATGCCGACCGTCTGGCGCCGCGACGGCTTGCGCTACAGCAAGGCCTCCGACGAGCACGGCTGGATCGAAGGTGGGCCGCTGCCGCTCCTCGGCGAGAAGCTGCAGCTCGTTCCCGGCCATTGCGACCCGACGATCAACCTCTACGACTGGTATGTTTGCGTGCGGCGCGGCGTCGTCGAGTCGCTGTGGCCGATCACCGCGCGCGGAGCCGCGACCTGAGTTGAAGAAGCAGAACGGAGCCGTGGCCGTGAGCGACGCGCGCGGCGTGCGCACGCTGCACGTCGGCGGCGAGGCGATCCAGAGCTCGATGCGCATCGACGATCCGTTCGCGCTCGCGCTCGACTACACGCGCTGCATGATGGCCTTCCTCCTGTTCCATCCCGACCCGCGCCGCGCGCTGATGATCGGCCTCGGCGGCGGGTCGCTCGCGAAGTTTTTTCATAAGAGGTTGAGGACAACTTCCACGCGCGTGGTCGAGCTCGACCCGCACGTCGTCGCCGCGGCGCGGCAGCATTTCGCCCTGCCGCCGGACGATGCGCGCCTTTCGGTCGAGATCGGCGACGGCGCGGAAGCGCTCGCCCCGGAATGCTGCGATGTGCTGGTGCTCGACGCCTTCGAGGACGAGCTGCACGTGCCGCGCCTTGCGAGCCAGGAGTTCTACGACGGCGCCTTCCTCTCCCTGACCGAGCCGGGGGCGCTGGTGGTGAACTTCATGAACGACGATCCGAAGTTCGACGCGACGCTGCAGCGCCTGGAGCGCGCGTTCGGCGGCGCGGTGCTCGCCATGCCGGCGCTCTACGACCCGAATATCCTGGTGTTCGCGCTGAAGGGGATCCCGGCGCGAGTGCAATGGAGTGCCCTGAAAGAAAGAGCTGACAGGCTGGAGGCGCGCCTCGGCCTGCCCTTTACCCGCTATGTCTCACGGCTGCGCGCCATGAATCCCTGCACGCCGCAGGAGTTGATCGTTGCCGGCTGAATCCTTCTGGCTCGCCGCGATCGCCTTCTGCGGCTCGGTCGTGTTCGGCGTCACCGGTTTCGGCGCGGCGCTGGTCAGCATGCCCCTCGCCACGCACCTCGTGCCGCTCGGCTTCGCGCTGGCGCTGTACGCGCTCGCCGACATCGCCAATTCGTTCAGCGTCGGGCTGGAGAAGCCGCGCAACGCCGTGCGCGCCGAGTACCTGCGCCTCGTGCCGATGATCCTGGCCGGCACCGCGGCCGGCGTGACGGTGCTGGTCAACCTGCCGCGCGCCGCGGGCATGCTGTTGCTGGGGAGCTTCGTCATCGCCTACGCGATCTATGCCCTCTTTCCGCACGAGTACCGGCAGCCGGTGTCGCGCAACTGGGCCTGGCTTGCCGGGTTCGCCGGCGGCGTCACCAGCTCGCTGTTCGGCGCGGGCGGCCCGCCCTATGTCATCTACCTCTCGCAGCGCGGGCTTTCCAAGGAGGAATTCCGCGCCACGCTCGGCCTGGTCACCATGACCAGCATTTCCCTGCGCGTGGTCGCCTTCCTCCTCACGGGGCTCTTGCTCGATCCGGATGTCTGGCGCTCGGCGCTGGTCGTCGTACCGGCGGCGCTGGCCGGGATCTGGCTGGGGAAGAAGATCTTCCTCAGCCTGCCGCGGGAACTGCTGATGCGCATCATTGCAGTGCTGCTGCTCGCGTCCGGCGGCTCGCTGGTGTGGCGTGCGCTGAACTAGCTATTGCAGCTTGATTCCGGCGGCCTTGCCGATGCGCGCGGCGTCCTCGATCTCGCCCTGCACGAAGCGCGAGAATTGCGCCGGCGTCATCTCCATCGGCTCGGCGCCGAGGTTCGCCAGGCGCTCGCGCATGTCCGGCAGCGCGAATGCGCGGCGCACGTCGGCGGCGATACGCTCCACGACCTGCGGCGGCGTGCCCGCCGGCGCCCACAGCCCGTTCCAGAAGGAGAACTCGAAGCCCGGCACGCCGGCCTCGGCGATGGTCGGCACCTCCGGCAGAAGCGCCGAGCGCCGCGCGCTGCTGACCCCGAGCGGCCGCAGGCGGCCATCGCGGATGTGGGGCAGCGCCAGCGTGACGGTATTGAAGGTGAAGGCGAGCCGCTGGGCGATCGTGTCGTTGATCGCCTCGGCGCCGCCCTTGTACGGCACGTGCAGGAGGTCCACGCCGGTGGCGAAGCGGAATTTCTCGCCGTTCATGTGCGCGCCGCTGCCGATGCCGGAGGAGCCGTAGGCGAGGCCGCCCGCGCGTGCCTGTGCCGCAGCGATCAGCTCGCGCACCGAGCCGATTCCCGACGCCGGCGAGACGACGAGCACCATCGGCTGCGAGCCGAGCGGCGCGACGTCGACGAGGTCCTTGCGCGGGTCGTAGGGCAGCGCGGGATTGAGTGCCGCGTTGATCGCGTAGCCCGAGGAATGCACGAGCAGCGTGTAGCCATCGGCCGGCGACTTCGCCACCGCGACGGCGCCGATCGAGCCGCCGGCGCCCGGCCGGTTTTCCACCACCACCGGCTGGCCCCAGAGATCGGCCAGCTTGGCGCCCAGGGTGCGGGCGATGATGTCGGTCACGCCGCCGGGCGAGAAAGCGACCACGACGCGCACCGGCTTCACCGGGAAGGACTGCGCGAGCGCAGCCGCGGCCTGCGCGAGCAGCGCCGCCGCCAGCCAGGCCTTCAGCGCCGCGGCTGTGCCCACCAGCGTTTCAGCTGCTCGGAAATCAGCGCGGGGCTGTACACCTGCGGCAAGGAGCGCTCGGCCTCGGGCGTCCGGTCCTTCTTCTCCCATTCGCCGACCAGCGCCTGCGCCTTGGTGAAGGCGTCGAAGAACGAGCTGCTCGCGGGCAGCGACTCCTTGAAGAAGGCGCGGCCGAAATAGGTGAAGTCGTTCTCGTCGGCGCAGCCGAACGAAGCGCGGTCGCCGCGCGCCGCGGTGATCACCATCGTCGATTCGCTCTTCAACGGCTCGACGAAGCCGCCGGAGTAGCACGCCGAGACCAGCACCACTTTCCAGCGGATGCGCGATTCCTCGAGGATCTGCGCGAGCTCCTGCGGCCGCAGGCCGCGCAGCGCCATCGCGTTCTGGTTGAGCCGGAACTCGTGGTCCCTGGCGCCGTGGCTGGTGAGGAAGAGGAACAGGATGTCGTTGTCGCGGTCCATGCGCGTGGCGATGGTCTTGACCGTCTCGCGGATGGTGGTGACGGTCGCCATCGGCGCGGTGGCGACGGTGCTGCGGCTGTTGACGAGCAGGATGGAGCGGCCGCGGGTGCCGAAATCGCGGTCGAACTGCGAACGCACGAACTCCACCTCGCGGCGGAACACTTCCTGCGAGCCGTCGCCTGCGATGGCCAGCAGGTAAAGGTTGATCCTGCCCCGCGCGCTCGGCTCGAGGCCGGCGAGCGCCGCGTCGAGCAGCGGCCGCTGCCGGTAAAGCGCGGTCTCGACATTGAGGGCGAAGCGCTCGCGCTCGGCGGCGTTGTCCAGGCGCCCCTGCCTTTCGGCGGGGTTCTCCAGCTTTCCCTGGCGCCAGAAGCCGCTTTCCTGTGTGCGGCCGTCGCTGCGCTGGCGTGCGTACCTCAGCGTCCCCTGGCCCTCATAGGCGCCGCGCTGGAAGCCGCCCTGGTACTCGTCGCCGTTGGGCAGCCTCAGGCGTCCCTGGCCGTCGAACAGCCACTGCTTGAACTCTCCCTCGTAGCTGGCGCCGTCCTGGCCGGTGAAACGCCCCGAGCCGGTGAATTGCCCGCCGACGAACTGGCCCTCGTAGATGTCGTGCGCCGGCGTAACCACGCGGCCGCGGCCGTGGAACTTGCCGTCGATGAAGTCGCCTTCGTACGAGCGCCCGTCGGGTCCGCTCAGATAGCCGCGGCCGTGCGGCTGGTTGAAGCGCAACGCGCCCCAATACTTGCTGCCGTCGGGCCAGCTCTGGTCCGGCGGTCCGCTCGGCGCGGCGAGCGCCGCGAAGGCGAAGGCAAGGAGGAAGAGGGCGAGCGCCCGCTTCACGAGGCCTTCTCCCGCATGGTGACGAACTCCTCGGCGGCGGTCGGATGGATGCCGATGGTGGCGTCGAACTGCGCTTTGGTGGCGCCCAGCTTCACCGCGATCGCCACGCCCTGGATGATCTCGCCGGCATCGGCGCCGATCATGTGCGCGCCGACGACGCGCTGGCTCTGGCGGTCGACCACCAGCTTCATGAAGGTGCGCTCCTTCTTCTCCGTGAGCGTGAGCTTGAGCGCGCGGAACGAAGCCTTGTAGATGTCGACCTCGCCGTGGCGCTCGCGCGCCTTTTCCTCGGAAAGCCCGACCGTGGCGAGGTTCGGGTCGGTGAACACCGCGGTCGGCACGCTTTCATGGTCGACCGGCGTCGGCTCGTCCCGGAAGAGGGTGCGCGCGAGCCACATCGCCTCGGCGGTCGCGACCGGCGTGAGGTTGATCCGGTTGGTGACGTCGCCGATGGCATGGATCGACTCGACGTTGGTGCGCGAGTAGCGATCGACGACGATCGCGCCGTCCTTGGCGATGCTCACCCCGGCCTGCTCGAGGCCGAGCTTGGCGCTGTTCGGCCGCCGGCCGGTGGCGAGCATCACCAGGTCGGCTTTCTGCAGCCGGCCATCGGTGAACTCGATCTCGAGGCTGCCGTCCTTCACCTTGCGCATCGCTGCGGGCTCGCAGCCGAGGCAGACCTCGACGCCCTTGGCGGTCATTTCCTCGGCGATGCGCTCGCCGAGCTCGGCGTCGAAGCCGCGCAGCAGCCGCTTGCCGCGGTAGGAAAGCTGCGTCTTCACGCCCAGGCCGTTGAAGATCGAGGCGAACTCGAGCGCGATGTAGCCGCCGCCGACCACCACCGCGCGCTGCGGCAGTCGCTCGAGATGAAAAGCTTCGTTGGAGGTGATGGCGTGCTCGAAGCCGGGCAGCGGCGGGACGTACGGCCAGGCGCCGGTGGCGACGAGGATGTGCTTTACCGAATAGGTCTTGCCGTTCACCTTGACTTCGTGGGGCGAAACGATCTCGGCCCGTCCCCGGTGAATCTCCACTCCGGCGCCGGTCAGTCCCCGCTCATAGATGCCGTTGAGGCGCGCGATCTCCCGGTCCTTGCTGGCGAGCAGCGTTGGCCAGTCGAAGCGCGGCTCGCCGACCGTCCAGCCGTACGCGGCGGCGACGTGGAAATCCTCGCGAAAGTGCGCGGCGTAGGCGAAGAGCTTCTTCGGGATGCAGCCGACATTGACGCAAGTGCCGCCGAAGCGGTCGGCCTCGGCGACGGCTACGCGCGCGCCGTAGCTCGCGGAGACGCGGCTGGCGCGAATGCCGCCCGAGCCGCCTCCGATGGTGAAGAGGTCGTAGTCGAACTTCAGGGGTGGTGCGAGACCGGAATTACTTCAGGTTCTTGAGGTTGAGTTCCACCAGCTCGAGGGTGGCGGTGATCTTCTGGTGCTGCGGCTTGTCGGCGAGCCACTTGAGAGCGTTTGCGACCCGCGTTTCGATCTGCGCGCGCGGCATGCCTTCGACGCCGGCGAACATGGCCGCCAGCTCGGCCAGGTTGCTCGACTGCGCGGCGCTGCGCGCCTCGCCGAGCTTGCCCTCGATCGCCTTGCGATCGAGGTTGGTCACCATCCGCATCGTCTTGTCGTCTGCCATGGCGCTCCCTCATGCTTCCTTGGTTTTTGATTCTACCAGCGTATATCGCTCGCCGGAGGCGCGGACCGCTCCTTCCGCGGCGAGCTTGTCGAGGTGCGCGGTGAGCGAGCGCGCGGCGACGCGGTGGATGCGCGCCGGCACGTCGTCGTAGACCACGGGCAGGAGCTCGTCGACCGACGCCTCGCCGAGCTGTTGCAGCGCGCGCACCACCTTGCGCTCGCGGCCGAGGCGATGGGCGATCAGGCGCCGCACTTCCTTGTGCGGCGCGCCGATCAGGTAGCCGTGTCCGGGAGCGATGATGGCGAGGTCTTCGCCGAGCAGCTTCTCGAGGGAGTGCAGGTAGGCGCGCATGTCGCCGTCGGGCGGATTGATGACCACGGTCGAGCCCTGCATCACGTGATCGCCGGTGAAAAGCATCTTCGTCTGCTCGAGCAGGTAGCAGAGATGGTTCGACGCATGACCCGGCGTATGAATGGCGCGCAGGCCGATTGCTCCAAGGTCGACTCGCTGGCCGCTTTCGAGCACGAAGTCGGGCTTGAAGGTCGCGTCCTGTCCCTCGGGCGCCGGGCGGCCGAGGATCTGCGCGCCGGTCGCCGCCTTGAGCATCGCCGCAGCGGGCGAGTGATCCTGGTGCGTATGCGTGCAGAGGATCCAGCGGATCTTTCCCTGTTCCTGGATCTTTTCGATGTGCGAGGCGATTGCCGGGCCGGGATCGATGACCGCGAGATCGCCTTCGCCGACGACGTAGGTGTTCGTCCCAGGCCCGGTCATCACGCCGGGATTGGGGGCGATGATGCGGCGCACGTAGCGATCGAGTCGCTTCGGCACGCCAGCCGTGAGGTCGTAGGTCGTCTCGCCGGTCTCCTCGGCATCGCTCCAGTGAATCTCGAAGTACTGCGGGTCCGCGCGGCGGAACAGCTTCGCCCCATCCTTGCCTAGCGCCCAGCAGGCGCGATTGACCTCGGGCTCGGGACGCGCCCGCACTGCGTCGAATGCTTCGCGCGCGGTCTTGAAACTCTTCAGATCCTGCAGCGTGGTCTGCGTGGCCGGAACGAGCTCGATCTCCTTGCGCGCGCCGCGCTCCAGCGCTTCGTGCGGCGTGATCCAGACGTCGTGGATGGTTTCCTCGGCGTCGTGCGATCCCGCCTGGCCTTCGGGCGCCACCGCGAGGAAAAAGCGCGTGTCGAAGCGCCGCGAGCGTCCCGGCGCGGTGATCCAGTGGCCGTAGTACGCGATGGCGTCCGCCGGTATTTGGAGGTCCTCGTTCTCGAGGAGCTCGACGAACGGGCGCTTGCGGTAGTGCATCAGGGATTCCGCACGCTTCGCATCGACTCCCAGGAGGATGCCGGCTTCCTCGAAGCATTCCCGCATTGCGGCCACCCAATAGGGAGCCGGCGGAACTTTCGCCTCGCCGCGGATCCGCTTCAGGATGCGCGGGTTGGCGTCTGCTTCATCGAGCGAGCCGCCGGGAAAGACGTACGCGCCGCCGAGGAAAACCGCGCTCTGCGTGCGCTGCAGCATCAGCACCTCCGGACCCGATGCGCTGTCGCGCAGCAGGATCAGCGTCGACGCGGGACGGGGGAGGAGCTTGACGGTCACGCGGTTCTGCCGGCGCGGTCCTTGTCGTTCTGCGCCTTGATCGCCGCGCGCATCTTCTCCCAGTCGGCGTCGGAGAGCTTGTCGAGCTGAGTGAAGTAGCCGCCCGAGCCGGTGGCGAGCGTGCCCGCGCCGTCGATGACGATCGTCTCGCCGGTGAGCCATTCGCAGCCGTCGGCCATGAGGAAGGTCGCGAGGTTCTGCAGCTCTGCCATTTGTCCGACACGCCGCATGGGATTCAACTCGGTACGATCGGAAAAACTACCCCCGTCGGGCCGGAGACGTTTTGTCGCTCCTTCGGTCGGGAACGGTCCCGGCGCGATCGCGTTCAGGCGGATGCCGTAGCGGCCCCATTCGACGGCGAGCGACTTGGTCATGACGTGCAGTCCCGCCTTCGACATCGCCGAAGGCACGACATAGGGCGATCCGGTATGCACCCAGGTCACGATGATCGTGATCACCGAGCCCTTCTGCTTGCCGGCGATCCAGCGCTTGCCCACCGCCTGTGTCACGTAGAACGTGCCATGGAAGACGATGTTGGCGATGGCGTTGAAGCCATTCGGCGAGAGATCCTTGGTGGGGCTGATGAAGTTGCCGGCGGCGTTGTTCACCAGTCCCGAGAGCGGCCCGGATTCGTCCCAGATCCGCTGCACCATCGCATCCACCGCTTGCGCGTCGCGGATGTCGACCGAATGCGTCTTGACGGTTCCGCCGTGCTTCGCGGTCAATTCCTTGGCCGTCGCGTCCAGAACCGGGCCGCGGCGGCCGCAGATCCAGACTTCGGCGCCGAGCTCGAGGTACTTCGCCGAGATTTCCTTGCCCAGGCCGGTGCCGCCGCCAGTGACGAGGATGCGCTTACCCTTAAGCAGCCCTTCCTTGAACATGCGCGCTCCGCCGAGAGGGAGCACGCATTCTAGCTAACCAGCAAGTACAGAACCGCCAGACATACGCCGACTGCAAGAGCGGGCGGATTCACGCCGCCACCGTCTCGGGCGGTGCATAGGAAGCGACGCCGTTGCCGAAGGACCAGTTCTCCTTCGCCACCTCGACCAGGTTGATCCACACGTCCTCGCGCCGCACCCCGAGCTCGCCGAGGTTGTGGGCGATCCTGCGGTAGAGCTTGCGCTTCTTTTCCAGGCTGCGCCCGGTGCTGAGCGTGATCTGCACGATGACGATGTTGTCGCTGCGCGCTATGCCGAGGTACTCCGAGTCGTAGACCAGGTCGCCCGGCTCGTGCTCGGTGAGCAGCTGGAACCGGTCGCGCTGCGGCACGTCGATGGCCTCGACCATCGCGCGATGCACCGCGTCGCCGATCGAGCGCCGCAGCGCCGCCGGCTGGCCCTTAACGAGCGAAATGCGGACGAGCGGCATGGGCAGAGTGCGGCTTGTGCGAGACCAGCCAGGCGAAGGCGAGGCCGATCAACCGGCCGATGGCCTGAGCGCGCTCCCGGCGCGCGGCGGCGTACAGATGGGGCAGGCTTTCGTAGTAGTCGAGTTTCATGATGGCTCCTTTCAGGCGAACGACACGGCGGCGGTGCCGCCGAGCGAATTCAGGATGGCGATGCCGCGCCGGCGCAGCTGGTAGCAGGCGCCGGCCTGCAGGACGATGTCCTTCGGCTGGTTTTCCTCGGTGATCCACACCGAGCCTTCGACGGCGCACACGGTCGTGCCTTCGCCGTCGACCACTTTCAGGGTCTGGTTCGGCCCCAGCTTCACTGCCCCGGACTTCAGTTCCAGTCTCATGGTGCTTCTCCTTGCGTTTGACATGCGCAGGATGCATCCTTGACAGCGGAGGCTCAAACGGTAAATTCTCAGGTCTTGCATGACAAAAAGTAATGCAATGCCGGCGCTGGACCTGCTGGTCGGCTTCGAGGCCGCGGCACGCCACCTGTCGTTCACCAAGGCGGGGGAGGAGCTCTACCTCACCCAGTCTGCGGTCAGCCGCCAGATCAAGGAGCTGGAAGACCAGCTCGGCGTGCCCCTCTTCCAGCGACGCCACCGGGCGCTCTCGCTGACCGACGCCGGGCAGCAGTTCTACGCCGTCGCCGCGCAGGTGATCACGACCATGCGCGCCGCGACCGAGCGGCTGAGAACCCAGGCCGGCAAGCGCCGGCCGCTGACGGTCACCACCACCAACTCGTTCGCCTCGCTATGGCTCATCCCGCGGCTCGCGGGCTTCACGCGCGAGCATCCCGAGGTCGACGTCCGCATCACCGCCGAGACGCGCGTGCAGGACCTCGAGCGCGACGGGCTCGACGTCGCGCTGCGCCATGGGCCGGCGTCCCTGGCCGGGCCGAACGCGGTGCGCCTGTTCGGCGAGCGCGTCTTCCCGGTATGCAGCCCGAAGCTGCTGAAGAAGCTGGCGTTGAAGAAGCCGGACGACCTGAAGAACCACGTGCTGCTGCAATACCACGACCCCGACGTGCGCCATCCGTGGCTGCACTGGAAGACCTGGCTCGAGGTGGCCGGCGTCGCCGGGCTGCGTCCCGCCGGCACGCTCTCCTTTTCCGGCTACGAGCAGATCATCCCGGCCGCGGTGGCCGGGCACGGCGTGGCGCTCGGCCGCAGCCCGCTGGTCAAGGACCTGGTCGATTCGAAGCAGCTCGTCGCGCCGTTCAAGAGCATGGCGGACCCGGCGCGCGCCTATTTCGTGATCGTCAGCCGGGACGCGGCGCAGCGTCCCGAGGTGAATGCCTTCGTCGCGTGGCTGAAGAGCGAAGCCGCTACAGAGTAAGCACGAGCTTGCCGATGTGCTGCGAGCTCTCCATCAGGCGGTGCGCGTCGGCCGCCTGCTCGAGAGGGAAGGTCTTGTAGATCTCGGGCCTGATCCTGCCGCTCTCGATGAGCGGCCAGATTTTCTCGCGCAGGCTCTTCGCGATCGCGCCCTTGAACGCGACCGGCCGGGGGCGCAGCGTCGAGCCCGTGA
>DATNCP010000163.1:0-15687 GCA_035607175.1 Burkholderiales bacterium | reverse complement strand
GTGGTCAAGCTGCAGACGCCGCGCGGCGAGACCGCGTATTGGATCGGCCCGGCGGGCGGCGCTGCCGACGCCGGCCCGGGGACCGACTTCCACGCCGTAGAAAGCGGTCGCGTGTCGGTGACGCCGCTGCGCATGGACCTCACCCACGCCAGCCAGCTCGCGCGCGCGAAGGAGTGGCTGGCAACATGAGCCCGCGGCCGGGTCCGACTGCCGCGCGCACGTCGGGTATCGGCATGACGTCCCAGCGGACGCGCGATCGCATGGTGCAGCGCCTGCGCGAGCGGGGCATCGCGGACGAGCGCGTGCTTGCCGCCATGGCGGCGGTGCCGCGGCACGTGTTCGTCGAGGAGGCGCTCGCCAGCCGCGCCTACGAGGACAGCGCGCTGCCGATCGGCTTCGGCCAGACCATTTCCCAGCCGTACGTGGTGGCGAAGGTGATCGAGATTCTTTTGCAGAAGAAAAACCCGAAGAAAGTGCTCGAGGTGGGCACCGGCTGCGGCTATCAGGCGGCGGTGCTGGCGCACGTCTTCGAAGAGGTCTACTCCGTCGAGAGGATCAAGGCGCTGCTCGAGCGGGCTCGCGCCAACCTGATCGGCCTGCGCCTCGCGAACCTGCGCCTCGCCTATGCCGACGGCGGCGATGGCCTGCCCGCCGCGGCGCCGTTCGACGCCATCGTCGCGGCGGCCGCAGCGCGGCAGATTCCCGAGGCGCTGCGCGCCCAGCTCGCGCCGGGCGGGCGCATGATCCTGCCGCTGCATGCCCGCGGCGGAACCCAGCGGCTCGTGCTCGTGGAGCGTACCGGGCGCGGCTTTCGCGAATCGGAGCTCGACGCGGTCCACTTTGTTCCATTCGAGGCGGGGAAGGCGTGAAGCGCACCGTCGTCCTGCTCGTCTTTCTGGTGGGATGCAGCACGACCCAGAGGCCGGCTCCCGTCGTCGATCGCAAGCAGCCGGCGCGTGCTCCCGCCCCGGCTGTGAAGCCTGCCCCGGCGCGGGTGGCCGAGGGGACTTACGTCGTGAAAAAGGGCGATACCCTCTACAGCATCGCGCTCGAGAACGGCGCCGACTACCGCGACGTCGCGCTCTGGAACCGCCTCGACGACCCGACCAAGATCAGCGTCGGGCAGGTGCTGCGCGTCGTGCCGCCCGAGGAGCGGGTGCAGATCGGGCGCGCCAAGCTTCCCGAGCGCGGTGAAGCGCGCCCGCTTGACCTGCCGCCGCCCCAGGGACAGGAACGCAAGCCGCCCGCCTCTGCCGAGAAAGCGCCCGCACCGCCGCCGCCGGCGAGCCAGGCGGCGGAATTCATCTGGCCGGCGCGCGGCAAGGTCATCGCCGGCTTTGCCGAGCCGCGTCGCAAGGGCATCGACATCGACGGCAAACTCGGCGACCCGGTGATTGCCGCCGCGGCGGGACGCGTAACCTACACCGGCACCGGCATTCCCGGGCTGGGCAAGCTGGTCGTGATCAAGCACGACAACGGCTTCATCACCGTGTACGCGCACAACAAGGACGTCCTGGTGAAGGAGCAGCAGGCGGTGAAGCGCGGCCAGAAGATCGCCGAGATCGGCAACACCGACGCCGACCGGCCGAAGCTGCATTTCCAGATCCGCAAGGGATCGGCCGCAGTCGACCCGATGCGCTACTTGCCCGCGCTCTGAGGTTTCGCCGGCGGCTTCGACGCCTTCGGCGCGCGCGCACGCAGTGCCTGCGCCAGGTCGTTGACCGACGCGGCGTACATCGCGCTGCGGTTATAGCGGGTGATGACGTAGAAGTTGCGAAAGCCGAGGCGGAATTCGCTCGGTGCCTCGCCGTTTGCCAGCTCGACCAGTACCGCCGGCAGCGCTTCGAGCTCGGGCGTCGGCCGGTCGACCTGCACGCCGGCCTCGAGCCATTTCGCCACCGGCAGCTTCGGCTCGAAGCCGCCGCCGAGCGAGCGCCAGGCGTCGCCGCTCACGCGCGCCGGCACCAGCACCGTGCCGTCCTTGCGCCAGCCGTGCTGCTTGAGGAAGTTGGCGACGCTGCCGATCGCGTCGGTCGCGCTGCGGCGCAGGTCGACCGCGCCGTCCTTGTCGAAATCGACGGCGTAGCGCCGCGCGCTGCTCGGCATGAACTGCGGCAGGCCCATCGCGCCGGCGTACGAGCCGCGCATGGCGAACACGTCCAGGTTGCCGTCGCGCGCGAACAGCAGGTAACTCTCCAGCTCGGCGCGGAAGAATCCGGCGCGCGGCGGGTAGTCGAAGGCGAGGGTACTCAGCGCGTCCACCACCCGCCAGCGGCCGGTGTTGCGGCCGTAGAAAGTCTCCACGCCGATGATGGCGACGATCACCTCCGCCGGCACGCCGTAAGCGCGCTCGGCGCGCGCCAGAGTGCCGCGATGGCTGCGCCAGAAGGCGAGGCCGTCGGCGATGCGGCGTTCCTCGACGAACGGCGCGCGATAGTCGCGCCAGGTGCGGATTTTTTCCGCCGGCTTCTCGATCGCTTCGATCACCTGGTCGGCGCGCCGCACGCGGGAAAAGAGGTAGGTCAGTTCGGCCTCGATGAAGCCATGGCGCTGCACCAGGTCCTGGATGAACGCCTTGACCTCGGCGCGCTCGCCGTAAGCGGCCGGTTGCGCGAGCGCAGCCGGCGGGCAGAGCGCCCACGCCAGCGCTGCGAGCCAGGCGCGGATCACGTTACGCGCAACGTGCGCACCAGTCGCTGCAGGCGTGCGATGAGCGGCGCGCTCTGCTGCGCGCCGTAGCGCAGGCCGATATAGAGCTCGCCGATGCGCAGGATGGTGCGCCGCGCGTCAGGGACCGAGCGCGCGGCGCGCGCGGCGTAGTCGCGCGGGCCTTCGTGCGGAGCGCGCTCGACGCCGCGCTGCGCGAGCTTGCGGCAGAAGTTTCGCCACGCTCTCTGCACCGGGTCGGGACGCGCCAGGCGCCGCAGCGACCAGGCCAGCAGGCCGAGCGTGATCACGCCGAGAATGCTGAACAGGACGGCGGTGAGGGCGCGCCAGTCGGCGTCGCGGATGCCGACGAACTGCATCAGGTCGCGCTGCCGCTCGGGGTTGTAGCCGAGCACCCAGACGTTCCACTTGTGGGCGACCGCCTCCCAGCGGTAGCGCACGCCGCGCAGCCACTCCATGCGCGGCTGCATCATCAGCGGCAGCGACGCGCTTTCGGGCACGGCGCGCGCGAGCCCGGACTCGACGCGCCGCGGCATCGCCGCCGCGGTCGGGTCGACCCGCACCCAGCCCCGCCCGGCGAGGAACACCTCGCTCCACGCGTGCGCGTCCCACTGGCGCACGGTGACGATACGGTCGTAGGGATTGAGGTCTCCGCCCTGGTAGCCGGTGACGACCCGGGAGGGGATGCCGGCGGCGCGCATCAGGAACGTGAACGCCGAGGCGAAGTGCTCGCAGAAGCCGGCGCGCGTATCGAAGAGGAACTCGTCCACGGTGTGCAGGCCGAGGAGCGGTGGCTCGAGGGTGTAGGTGTAGCGCCCGGCGCGCAGGAACTCGATCGCGCGGCCGACGATTTCCTCATCGCTCGCCGCGCCGGTTTGCCATTGCGCCGCGAGCGCCTGCGCGCGCGGGTTGGACGTGGGCGGGATGCGCATCGCGCGCGCAAGCGCGCCGCGCACTTCGGTGCGGGGTGGCTCGGGCCCGATGACCGAGGTGAGCTCGTAGCGCAGCCGCGTGCGCACCGGGGTCGTCGCCAGGAGCTGCCCGTCGAACGTCATGCGCGCGCGCTCGGGCACGCTTGCCGCAGTCTCGAGGGCGAACAGCCAGGAACGGTTGTGCGGCTCGAGCACCACCGCGTAGCGGTAGCTCGCCCGCCCCTCGCGCGGCGGCGTCGGCGCGCCGCGCAGGTCGGGGCCGATCGTCCAGGTGCGGCCGTCGAAGTCCCAGAGCACCGGGCCGCGCCAGTAGCGCAGCGCGTGCAGCGGCGCCTCGCCTTCGAACTCGGCGCGAAAGGCGATCGCGTCGTACTGCGCGAGGCTGGACAACGTCCCCGGGCTCATCGACTCGGACAACCCCGTCATGCCGGCATAGGCGTCCTGCGGCAGGCCCCAGAGCGGGCCTTGCACGCGCGGGAAGAGCAGGAACAGCACGAGCGCCGCCGGCACGCCCTGCGCCAGCAGCACCCCGGCGGTGCGCAGGTTGGCGCGCGGCTCGCGCTGCGGGGCGGCAAAACCGACCAGCGTCGCGGTGGTCGCGAGCAGCGACACCGCCATCAGCAGCGCGGTCAGGATCGACTGCGTGTAGAGGAAATTGGTGATGACCAGGAAGTAGGCGAGAAATGCCGCGACCGCGGCGTCGCGGTGGGTGCGGGTTTCGAGCAGCTTCAGGCCCGAGAAGACCACCAGCAGCAGGATTCCGGGCTGGCGGCCGAAGAGCGTGCGGAACTCGACCCAGAGCGCGAGCATCGCCACCGCGGCGACGCCCAGCACCAGCCAGCGCGAGGGCAGCGGCGCGCGCTGCAGCGTGAAATGCAGCCGCCAGCCGTAGAGGCACAGCGTCAGCAGCGTCAGCCACCATGGCGCGCGCAGCGCGTGGGGCGCGATGACCAGCACGAGCGAGCCGATCAGCCACACCAGGTCGCGGGCGCTCACGGCGCGCAGCTCGGGGGCGAGGGGATGCGGCAGCGGCTTCATGGCTGGCGAAACAGCGCCAGCGCCTGCAGGCAGGCGGCGCGGTGAGCTTCGCCGTGCGAGGGCGGGAATTCGGTACCGGGCAGGCGCAGCCCGTAGAGCGCGCCGCCGCGCTCGGCGGCGACGACCCAGCCGGCCAGGCGCGAGAGTCGCGTCTCGATCGACAGCGTCGCCGGCAGAAGCTGCCAGTCGAGCCACAGCTCGGCGCCCGCTTCACCGGCGAACTGCTTGGTCAGCATGTCGCCGGTCCTCGCGACCGCCTTCCAGGCGACGTGCCGCGGCGAGTCGGAGGCATGGTAGCCGCGCAATCCGGCGAAGTCGTCGTTGCCCGGCGTAGGCGAGCGCATCGCTCCGCTTGTCGCTTCGCCGCTGGCCGGGGGCAGAGTGGATTTCTCGGGGCGCGGATAGACGAGGCAGCGCGCTTCCGGCTCGACGTAGCTCCAGGCGCGGAACAGGCCGAGCGGAAAGCGCGTCTCGAGCATCACCCGGCCGAGCGCAAGCCAGCCGCGGCTCGGCGCCGGCACCGGCAGCACCACCTCGCCGACGCCGCGCGCGGCGATATCGATCACGAGCTGCGCGCCGCAGCCCATGTGGCGCACCAGAATCGCCGGGCGGTCGAAGGCGACGCGGCCGTCGAGGTAGAGACGAAACTGCGTCGTGTCGCCGGCGAACACCGGCTCGGCGCGCCCGGCGCTCACCGCGAGGCGGGCGAGATTGCGCGCGGTCTGAACCATGCCGGCGATGCCCATGCCGGCGAGCAGGAAGGTGAGGCCGAAACCGAGCGCGAGCGCGTAGTTGATCGAGCCGATGAGCAGGATGGTCAGGGTCGCGGCGAACAGCCAGCCGAGGCGCGTCGGCACGATGTAGACGCGCCGGTGCACGAGCACGATGGTGCCGCGCTCCGGCGGGGTGAAGCCCCAGACCCAGTTGGCGAAGCGCGGATTGCGCTCGATCAGGCGTCCGATCATGGCAAAAGGACCGCGCTCATGCCGTGGGCCCGTCGTACTTCCAGCGGCCCTTCCACGCGGCCAGCACCAGGCGCGGATACTTCGCGCTGCCGAGGCTGCCGTTGTAGCGCATCAACGCGCGGAAGAAGTCGCCGTTCTCCAGATCGACGTAGTGTCGCAGGATGACGCAGCCATAGGCGAGGTTGGTGCGCAGGTGGAAGAGGTTGTCCTTCGGGCCGCCGATCAGCTTCGTCCAGAACGGCATCACCTGCATGTAGCCGCGCGCGCCGGCGGTCGAGACCGCGTATTTGCGGAAGCCGCTCTCCACCTCGATGATGCCGAGCACGAGCTGGGGGTCGAGCCGGGCGCGGGTCGCCTCGTACTGCACTGTACGCAGCAGCTCGAGCCGGACCTTGCGGTCGGGAATGCGCTTTTCGAGCCGCTTCTCCATCGTCGCCAGCCAGCGGTTGGCGTCGTCCTCGGAGCGAAAGTGCATGGTCGCCGGGCCCTTCGCGCTCACCTGTCGGTAGAGGCGCTCGCGCACGCTGTCGGCGAGCGGCTCGTACTTCTGCTCTCCCGCGGGTGCCGGTAGAGGCAGGACGAGCAGCAGCGCGACCAGGAGTTTTCTCAAGCGAGTTTCTGCAGTAGCAGCGCAGCGATCTCGGCGAGCGGCACGTCGGCCGGCTTTTCGTCCCGGCGTCCCTTGTATTCCGCGTTGCCGGCGGCAAGGCCGCGCTCGGAGAGGACGACGCGGTGCGGCACGCCGATCAGATCCATGTCGGCGAACAGCACGCCCGGCCGCTCGTCGCGATCGTCGAGCAGGACATCGATCCCGTCGCGTCGCAGAGAGTCGTACAGCTTGTCGGCCGCGGCGCGCACCGCGGGCGCCTTGTGATAGCCGATCGGCACCAGGGAGACGGTGAAAGGTGCGATCGGCGCCGGGAAAACGATGCCGCGCTCGTCGTGGTTCTGCTCGATCGCCGCGGCGACGATGCGCGTCACGCCGATGCCGTAGCAGCCCATCTCGAACGGCCGGTGCTCGCCTTTCTCGTCGAGGAAGGTCGCGCTCATCGCCTCGGAGTATTTCGTGCGCAGCTGGAAGATGTGGCCGACCTCGATGCCGCGCACGATTTCCAATTTGCCCTTGCCGTCGGGACTGGGATCGCCGTCGACGACGTTGCGGATGTCGGCCGCCCGGGCCTCGGGCAGGTCGCGGCCCCAGTTCACGCCGGTAAGGTGAAAGCCTTCCTCGTTCGCGCCGCAGACGAAGTCGCTCATCAGCGCGACGCGCCGGTCGGCGACGACCTTCACGCCCCTGGCCGCCACCGGGCCGACATAGCCCGCTTTTCCCAAAGCGCCTTCAACCTCTTTCTCGGTCGCGAAGCGGAACGTGCCGATGACCTTCTGCGCCTTGATCTCGTTCAGCGCGTGGTCGCCGCGCACCAGCAGCATGTGCAGCTGGTCGTCGTGCATCACCAGCACCGCTTTGACCGTCTTCTTCAGGTCGATCTTCAGCAGCGCCGCGACGTCCTCGCAGGTCTTCTTGCCCGGCGTCGGCACCTTCTTCATCTCTTCCTTCGGCGCGCCGCGCGTGCCCGGCGCGACCGCCTCGGCGAGCTCGACGTTGGCGGCGTAGTCCGACTGCGGGCAGAACGCGATCGCGTCCTCGCCCGAGTCGGCGAGGACGTGGAATTCCTGCGACCCGGTGCCGCCGATGGCGCCCGGGTCGGCGGCCACCGCGCGGAACTTGAGGCCGAGACGGGTGAAGATGCGCGTGTAGGTGTCGTACATGTTGCGGTACTCGCGCTGCAGGTCCTCGAAGCTCGCGTGGAACGAATAGCCGTCCTTCATCACGAACTCGCGGCCGCGCATGATGCCGAAGCGCGGCCGGCGCTCGTCGCGGAACTTGGTCTGGATCTGGTAGAAGTGCGCCGGCAGCCGCCGGTAGCTCTTCAGCTCGGAGCGCGCGAGGTCGGTGATCACTTCCTCGGAGGTCGGCTGGATGACGAAGTCGCGCTCATGCCGGTCCTTGAAGCGCAGCAGCTCGGGCCCGTAGGCCTGCCAGCGCCCCGATTCCTGCCACGGCTCGGCGGGCTGCACGACCGGCATGGCGAGCTCGATCGCACCGCCGCGGTTCATCTCCTCGCGCACGATCGCCTCGACCTTGCGCTGCACGCGCAGGCCGAGCGGCAGCCAGGTGTAGATGCCGGCCGAGAGGCGGCGGATCAGGCTGGCGCGGAGCATCAGGCGATGGCTGACGATCTCCGCTTCTGCCGGAACTTCCTTCTGCGTCGCGATGAAGAAACTCGAGGTTTTCATGGGGCCCTGCCGGCATTGTCTTTGCCGGTGGCCTGTGGAAAAATCAGTCGCGCATTCTACCTTTAGGCTAACTAAGGCGGTGCGGCCATGCTCGACAAGGAAGGCTACCGTCCGAATGTCGGCATCATCCTTGCCAACCAGCGAGACGAGGTGTTCTGGGGCAAGCGGATCCATCAGCACGCCTGGCAGTTTCCGCAGGGCGGCATCAAGCACGGCGAGACGCCGCTGCAGGCCATGTTCCGCGAGCTCGAAGAAGAGATCGGTCTTGCGCGCGCGCACGTGCGCATCCTCGGGCGGACGCGCGACTGGCTGAAGTACGAGGTGCCGGAGAAGTGGGCGCGGCGCGCCCAGGACGCGGGCGGCGGCGCCTACCGTGGCCAGAAGCAGATCTGGTACCTGCTGCGCATGACCGGCCGCGATTGCGACGTCAAGCTGCGCGCGAGCGGCCACCCCGAGTTCGACGCCTGGCGCTGGCACGACTACTGGGTGCCGCTCGAGGCGGTGATCGACTTCAAGCGCGAGGTCTACCGCCAGGCGCTCACCGAGTTGCACCGGTACCTGCACGCCGACCGCCGCGCACGGACCCGAGGCTCGCAGCAGGTCGCATAGTCGGCGACAATCGGCGGTATTACTTAATTCCATTTGCTCTATTGCTCTGCGGGCCCTAGGCTCGTTCTTTCACTGTAGGAGGAAGCGATGAAAGCTCTCAAAGGCACGAAAACCCACGACAACCTGAAGGCCGCCTTTGCCGGCGAGTCGCAGGCGAACCGCCGCTACCTGTACTTCGCCGCGAAAGCCGACGTCGAAGGCCACAACGACGTCTCGGCGCTGTTCCGCTCTACCGCGGAAGGCGAGACCGGGCACGCACACGGACACCTCGAGTACCTCGAGACGGTCGGCGATCCGGCGACCAACCTGCCGATCGGCCGCACCCGCGAGAACCTGAAGGCCGCGGTGGCCGGCGAGACCCACGAGTACACCGACATGTATCCCGGCATGGCGAAGCAGGCGCGCACCGATGGCTTCACCGAGATCGCCGACTGGTTCGAGACGCTCGCCAAGGCCGAGCGCAGCCACGCCAACCGCTTCCAGAAGGCGCTGGACGGGTTGAGCGACTGAGTCGGTGATCGAAAGAAGCTCCCTGCTGTCCCTCGAGGCCTACGCCCGGGAGCGCTCCAGCTTCCGGGCGAAGGTCATCGAGCACAAGAAGCGCCGCACCGTCCATCTCGGCGAGCATGTCACGCTGCAGTTCGAGGATGAGCTGCTGATTCGCTACCAGATCCAGGAGATGCTGCGCATCGAGCGCATCTTCGAGGAAGACGGCATCCGCCACGAGCTCGAGACCTACAACCCGCTCATGCCCGACGGGAGCAACTGGAAGGCCACCATGTTCGTCGAGTTTCCGGACGAGGCAGAGCGCCGCCACATGCTGGAGCGGCTCAAGGGAATCGAGCGCCGCGTCTGGGTCCAGGCCGAAGGGGCCGCTCGCATCTTCGCGATCGCGGACGAGGACCTCGAGCGGGAGAACGAGGAGAAGACCGCGGCCGTGCATTTCCTCCGCTTCGAGCTGCCGCCGGCTTTTCGCGAGCGCCTTGGCTCCGGTGCGCTGCTGATGCTCGGCGTCGACCATCCGCACTATCAGGCAACATGCGAAGCCAGCGCGGAGCAGCGCGCATCGCTCGCGCAAGATCTCGCCTGAAGCCGCTCCTGCTCGTCGCGGCGCTCGCCGCCATCTTGCTGGGGGGCTGCGACCACTCCGAGCGCAGCGACTGGGAGCGCAGGAACGACGCGCAGCTCGACCGCGACGCGAGCGACCCCGCGCCGCCGCCGCCACCTTTCCCGCGCCGCGCTACGCTGCTCGAGTTCGAGCCGCGCGCGCCGGGCGATTTCCGCTACTACATCGATGGCGCGACCCTCAACGTCGATCCCAAGAAGGGCGTGATCAGCTACGTCCTGGTGGCGCGCAGCCTGAGCGGCGTCGAGAACGTCACCTTCGAGGCGATCAACTGCAAGAGCGACGAGTATCGCGTCTACGCGCTCGGCCGTGCCGACGGCACCTGGGGTGGCCGGGCAAGCCCATGGCGCCCGATCATGCAGAGCCGTCAGCCCCAGTACCGGTCGCTGCAGCGCGACTACTTCTGTCCGCAGAGCAACGCGATCGGCGACGCCGATGAGGGCCGCCGTGCCCTGCAAGCCGGCGGCCATCCCTGGTCCAGGGGATTCGACGCCGACTCGGCGCGTCGACGCTGACGCCCCCGGCTATTCGCGGGTCGGCACGCTCTTCAGATCGCTCAGCCACGCCGCCGCGCTCGCATCGGACGGCGCGCGCCAGTCGCCGCGCGGCGAGAGCGAGCCGCCAGAGCCGACCTTCGGCGCGTTCGGCGCGACGCTGCGCTTGAACTGGTTGTGCATGAAGCGCTCGAGGAACACGCCCAGCCACTTGCGGATCTCGCCCAGCCGGTACTCGCCCTTCCAGGCATTCCACGCCAGGTAGGCGACCTTCGAAGGCGTGTAGCCGAAGCGCAGGATGTAGTAGAGGTGGAAGTCCTGCAGCTCGTACGGCCCGACTTTGGCCTGCGTGCTCTGCCCGCCGGGCACCAGCTCGGGCGAGATCTCCGTTTCCAGAACCCTGCGCAGCGCTCGTTTCACGTCGTCGCTGAACTCGCCCGACTCGGCGACCCAGCCGATGAGGTACTGGATCAGCGTCTTCGGCACGCTGGCGTTGACGTTGTAGTGCGCCATGTGATCGCCGACCCCGTACGTCGCCCAGCCGAGCGCCAGCTCCGAGAGGTCGCCGGTGCCCACTACCAGGCCCCGGTTCTGGTTGGCGAGGCGGAAGAGATGGCTGGTGCGCTCGCCGGCCTGCACGTTTTCGAAGGTGATGTCGTAGAGCTTGCGGCCCTTGGCGAACGGATGCCGCAGGTCCTTCAGCATCTGCATGCACGAGGGGCGGATGTCGATCTCCTCGGCGGTCGCGCCGACCGCGCGCATCAGCTGCCAGGCCTGGTTGCGCGTGCGGCTGCTGGTGGCGAAGCCCGGCATGGTGAAGGCGAGGACGTTGCTCCGCGGCAGCTTCAGCTCGTCCATCGCCCGGGCGCAGACGATCAGCGCCTGGGTCGAGTCGAGTCCGCCGGAGACGCCGACTACCAGTTTCTTGGTGCCCGCCGCGCGCATGCGCGTCGCGAGTCCCTGCACCTGGATGCGGTACACCTCGGCACAGCGCAGGTCGCGGTTCGCCGTGTCACTCGGCACGTACGGGAATCTCTCCACCTTGCGCTCGAGCGGCATGCGTCCGGAGGGCAGCGGCAGGGAAAACTCGACCTCGCGAAAACGCCCGACTTCGGCCGCGTGCCGCTGCGCGCTGGCGGAGAAGGTGTTCTGCCGCATGCGGTCGGCGGCGAGGCGCCCGAGGTCGACATCGGCGAGCGCGAGCTGCGGCTCGGCGGCGAAGCGCTTCGACTCTGCGACCAGGGTGCCGTTCTCGTAGACCATCGCGTGCCCGTCCCAGGCGAGGTCGGTCGTGGACTCGCCGGGCCCGGCGGCGCTGTAAAGGTACGCGGCCAGGCAGCGTGCCGACTGGTTGCCGACCAGCTGGTGCCGGTAGCCCTCCTTGCCGACGACGATGTTCGAGGCAGAGAGGTTGGCGATCACGGTGGCGCCGGCCAGGGCAGCGAAGGATGACGGCGGCGCGGGGACCCACAGGTCCTCGCAAATCTCGACGTGCAGCACGAAGCCCTTCAGTTCGGGAAGACGAAACAGCAGGTTCGTCCCGAACGGCGCGCGCTGGCCCGCGAGGTCGACCTGCGTGCGGCGCGCGGCGTCGCCGGGCGTGAACTGGCGCGCCTCGTAGAACTCGCGGTAGTTCGGCAGGTAGGTTTTCGGCACCACGCCGACCAGACGCCCCTGGGCGACCAGCGCCGCGCAATTGAAGAGCTGGCCGTCGACCGCGACCGGCAGGCCCACCAGCGCCGCCAAGGGAAGATTCCTGGATTTCCGGAGAAGCACAAGCAGCGCTTCTTCGGCAGCATCGATCAGCACTTGCTGGTGAAACAGGTCCTCGCAGCTATAGGCGGAAAGCCCGAGCTCGGGAAAAACGGCGAGCAGCGCCTTCTCGCGCGCAGCGTCGCGCATCAGCGCCAGCGTCGCCGCGAGGTTGTGCTCGGGATCGCCGACGCGCACGCGCGGCGTCGCGACTGCGAGACGCGCGAAACCATGCGCGTAAGGGTTGAAAAACGCTTTCATGGAGGCATTTTACCGCACCTGGGTTATGGTGTTATAAGCCATATATGGTTCTGCATGAGCGCGTGGTGCTGACGGAAGCGATTCTCGAGATCGAGCTGCACGCCGACCTGCGCTACCGGCTGCGCTACGGCGACCTGGTCGAGTACGAGAACGGGCGGCGCAAGCTGCGCGGCCGCAGCTTGCGCTACGAGTTCCGCTCGGTGGAGCAGCTGCGCTACGACTTCGAGCGCGATGTCGCCGCGATGGGAGGGAGCCTTGGCTAGACGAGGCGGCGAGGTGCCGGTTCGGCAGCTTCACTTGCGCGTCGCGCCGCCGCGCGACGCGCTCGACCGCTTCGAGGCGGCGTGGAACCGGGTCGCCGAGGGTGGCGTCGTGGCGCCGCTGCGGGTTCTGACGCTGCGGGACCTGCCGCTTCTGCTGCGCACGCTGACGCCCGCGCGCTGGGCGCTGGTCGAGCGCCTGAAGAAGGAGGGTCCGCTCTCCGTGTACCAGCTCGCCAAGCGCCTGGAGCGGGACTACAAGAACGTGCACACCGACGTCGCGCAGCTCCTGCGGCTGGGCGTCGTCGAGCGGCAGGGCGACGGCGTCGCCGTGCCCTGGGAGCTGCTACGCGCGGAGCTCGGCTTCTAGAGCCAGCCGGCTTTGCGGAAGCGCGAGAACAGCCAGGCGTCGATGCCGACCATCAGGGAGACGGCAAAAGGGTAGCCGAACTGCCACTCGAGCTCGGGCATGTGCTTGAAGTTCATGCCGTAGACGCCGGCGACCATGGTTGGCACGGCGACCAGGGCGGCGTAGGCAGCGAGCCGTTTGGTGACTTCGTTCTCGCCGATGGCGATCATCCCCAGGTTGACCTGGATCGCGGTGGCAACCGTGTCACGCGCGGTGTCGATCGACTGGTTGAGGCGCACCAGGTGGTCATGGATGTCGCGGAAGTATTCCGACAGGCCGCCGCAGACCTGCGGCACCCGCCCGCCATAGAGCTTGCCGGCATACTCGAGCAGCGGCCCGGTGGCGTGCTTGAGGGTCGTCAGCTTCTGTTTCACGTAGTACAGGCTCTCGATGTTCGCCCGCGGCGCCGCGGCAGCGGCGAACAGCTGCTCCTCGGCCGCCTCCAGCTCGGTCTCGACCGCGTCGAGCACCGGGAAATAGCGGTCGACCACCGCGTCCATCAGCGCGTAGAGGACGTAGCCCGAGCCGTTGCGCAGCAGCTCCGGCTCGCGCTCGCAGCGTGCGCGCACCTCCTTGAAGCCGCGCTCGGTGGCGTGGCGCACCGAGAGCACGTAGTTCGGTCCGGCAAAGATGTCGACCTCGCCGAGCTTGAGCTCGTCGCCCGCGACCTCGATCGTGCGCAGCACGACGAACAGCGAGTTGCCGTACTCCTCGATCTTCGGCCGCTGGTGGCCGACGCGGGCGTCCTCGACCGCGAGCTCGTGCAGGTCGAACTCCTCGCGCATCTCCTCCAGCTCGGCCTCGGTGGCATCGAGCAGCGCTACCCAGACGAAGCACCCGGGGCGCGCGAGGTAATCCGAGATCTCCCGCTTGTCGATATCAGCGAGCTTGCGGCCTTCCTCGTAGGCGACGCAGTTGATCAGCATGCGGCGGCATAATAAGCGCTTTTTCGGGACACTTATGCCTCAGGTCAGCCGCCGCGCCGCGAGTCTCGGCACCGAGAACGCCTTCGTCGTCCTCGCCGAGGTGAACGCCCTCGCGCGCCAGGGCAAGGACATCATCAGCTTCTGCATCGGCCAGCCGGATTTCCCCGCGCCCGAGCATGTGCAGCAGGCGGCGATCAAGGCCATCAAGGGCGGCAAGCACGGCTACACGCCGTCGGCCGGCATCGACGAGCTGCGGGAAGCGGCGGCGGCGTACCTCGGCCGCATGCGCGGCGGCCTGCCGATCCGCGCCCAGGACGTGGTGGTCGGCGCCGGCGCAAAGCCGTTCATCGCCTACGCCATCCTCTCGACCACCGACCACGGCGCGGGCGACGAAGTCATCTATCCCAACCCCGGCTTCCCGATCTACGAGTCGCAGATCGTCGCCAACGGCGCGGTGCCGGTGCCGATCCACCTGCACGAATCGCGCAACTTCGCCTTCGATCCGGGCGAGCTGGCAAAGCTCATCACGAAGAAGACCAGGCTCCTGATCCTCAACTACCCGCACAACCCCACCGGCGGCTCGCTCTCGCGCAAGGCGCTGGAGCAGATCGCGGAGATCCTGCAGAAGCATCCGCAGGTCTGGGTCTATGCCGACGAGATCTATTCGCGCCTCGTCTACGGGAACGATTTCTTCTCCATCGCGCAGCTGCCGGGCATGTACGAGCGCACCATCATCTCCGACGGCGCCTCCAAGACCTGGGCAATGACCGGCTGGCGCATCGGCTTCACCTCGAACCCGACGCTGGCGCCGGTGTTCACGCGCTGGATCACCAACACAGACTCGTGCGCCTCGCAGATCAGCCAGTGGGCGGCGCTAGAGGCGGTGACCGGGCCGCAGGACGCGGCGGAGATGATGAAGAAGAGCTTCCTCGAACGAAGGGATTTCATTGCAAGACTCTTGAATGAAGTACCGGGAGTGACGTGCCTCGTACCGGACGGCGCTTTCTACGCCTGGCCGAACGTCACCGAGGCCTGCCGCCGCATCGGCGCCGCCGACTCCGAGGAGTTCAGGAAGCGCCTGCTGACGGAAGCCGGCGTCGCGGTGCTGGCCGACATCCATTTCGGCACGCGCGTGCCGGGCGAGGGCCAGCACGTGCGCTTCTCCTACGCTGCGTCGAAGCAGGCGATCGAGAAGGGCGTGGCGCGCATGGCCGACTTCATCCGCGCCAATACCCGCAAGGCCGCCTGACATGGTGTGGAAGCCGTCGGTGACGGTCGCGGCCGTCATCGAGCGCGATGGGCGCTTTCTTTTCGTCGAGGAACGGATCGACGGCCGGCTGGTGCTCAACCAGCCCGCCGGCCACCTCGACCCCGGCGAATCTCTCGTCGCGGCATGCACGCGCGAAGTGCTCGAGGAGACCGCGCACAGGTTCGAGCCCGAGGGCCTGGTCGGTGTCTATCGCTGGCACTACGCCGCCAAGGATGTGACTTTCCTGCGCTTCTGCTTCATGGGAAAAATCCTCGGCACGGAAAAAAGACCCCTGGACAAGGAAATCGTCGCCCTGCATTGGCTGATGCCGGACGAGCTGAAGAAGAGAAAAGCCGAGCATCGCTCGCCGCTGGTGCAGAAATGCGTCGACGACTTTCTCGCCGGCCGGCGCTACCGGCTCGACCTTTTCTCGACGGAGTTCGCGTGAAGGTCGTCGTCGGCATGTCGGGCGGGGTCGACTCGTCGGTGGCGGCGTTGCTGCTCAAGCGCGAGGGCCACGACGTCGTCGGCCTGTTCATGAAGAACTGGGAGGACGACGATGACGACGCGTACTGCTCGACGCGCGAGGACCTGATCGACGCGGCCGCGGCGGCGGACGTGATCGGCATCGACCTCGAGGCGGTGAACTTCTCCGCCGAGTACAAGGATCGCGTGTTCGCCGACTTCCTGCGCGAGTATTC
>DATNCP010000152.1:0-2548 GCA_035607175.1 Burkholderiales bacterium | reverse complement strand
CGAGTTCATGCGCTTCCTGTGCCACTGGCAGCACGTCGCGGCCGAGGACCAGGTGCGGGGCGCGGACGGTCTCGCGGCGGCGATCGAGCAGCTCGAAGGCTTCGAGCTCGCCGCGGCCGGCTGGGAGAACGACGTGCTGCCCGCGCGCGTTGCCGACTACGAGCCGGAGCAGCTCGACCGTTTGTGCCTCAGCGGACGTGTCACCTGGGGAAGGCTTTCGGCGGGCAGCAGCGCGCCGCTCAAGAGCTCGCCGATTTCGCTGATGCTGCGTGCTCACGCGGCGCCTGCCGAACGCGAGGCTCCTGAATCGCTGTCACCCGAAGCCAAGACGGTCTTCGAAGCGTTGCGGACCCGCGGCGCTCTATTCCCCGGCGAAATAGGCCTTCTGCCGAGCGTGGTCGAGCGCGCCCTCGCCGAACTATCAGGGGCGGGGCTCGCCACCGCGGACAGTTTTGCCGGCCTGCGGGCGTTGCTTGCACCGGCCGAAAAACGAAAAGCGATGGTCGAATCGGCGGGGCGCTGGGCATTGCTGTCCGCTTCCCTCGACAGCAACTTCGAGGCGGTCGCGCGCACGCTGCTCAAGCGTTACGGCATCGTTTTCCGGTCCCTGTTGCAGCGGGAGTCCAATCTTCCGCCCTGGCGCGAGCTGGTCCGTGTCTACCGCCGCCTGGAGGCGCGCGGCGAGATCCGCGGCGGCCGCTTCGTCTCCGGATTCGGCGGCGAGCAGTTCGCCGCCGCGGACGCCGTCGGGCGCCTGCGCTCGGTACGCAAGCGCCCGCCGGGCGGCGAGTTGATCGTGCTCAGCGCGGTCGATCCGCTCAACCTCGTCGGCATCCTCACACCCGAGGCGAGGGTGGCGGCCGTGTATCGCAACCGCATCCTGGTCGCGGATGGCCTGCCGATCGCTGCGGTGGAGGGCGGGCAAATGCGCCGGCTGGCCGAATCGGAATTCAGCGACGATCAACTGCGCACGCTGCTCGCGCGCCGGTCCCTGCGCCATCCCGTCCAGCCGCATTTCAAGGGATCCGCCGGTCGCCTGCCATCGGGCAAAGCGCGGGTTCAATCCAGCATCTACCACCACTGAACGTGGCGAAGTCGAGCAGCAAGCCGTGGCTCCATCGACACATCACCGACTCCTACGTCCGCAAGGCGAAGGAAAAGGGCTATCGCTCGCGGGCGGCATTCAAGCTGCTGGAGATCGACGAGAAGGAAAAGCTGCTGCGGCCGGGCGCGACCGTGGTCGACCTCGGATCTGCGCCGGGTGGCTGGTCGCAGGTCGCGGCGGCCAGGGTGCGTCCCGGGGGCAGCGTGACCGCGATCGACCTGATCGAGATGGCGCCGATTGCCGGCGTCGCGTTCCAGAAAGGCGATTTCCGCGAGCTCGCCTTCGCAGGCCCGGCGGATGTCGTGCTGTGTGACGTGTCGCCGAACATCTCCGGCATTCGCGACACCGACCAGGCGCGCGTGGCCGAGCTGGTCGAGCAAGCCACGGCGCTGGCGCGCAAGGTGCTCGCGCCGGGCGGCGCATTTCTGGTGAAAGTCTTCCACGGCGGGCGCTTCCCGGCGCTGCTCGAGGAGATGAAGCGGAATTTCCGCACAGTGCAGGTCTGCAAGCCCGGCGCCTCGCGCAGCGAATCGCGTGAAACCTACCTGCTCGCGCGCGGCCCAAGGGAACAATAGCGCTTGCTTTTCGGGATCGCGCCCTCAAGTGGGGTAAGATGATTTCGTTGCGCGCTGCAAAAGGAGCAAGTACTTGAACAATATGCTGAAAAACCTGGTCATCTGGCTCGTCATCGGGCTGGTGCTGATGACCGTGTTCAACCAGTTCAACACCCGCCAGGCGGCGCAGGCGCCGATGGAGTATTCGCAGTTCCTGGAAGAGGTGAAGTCGGGCCGCATCGCCAAGGTGACGATCGAGGGGCGCCAGCTCAAGGCGACCACGGCAGAAGGCAAGCGCGTGACCAGCTATTCGCCGGGCGACATCTGGCTCGTGTCCGACCTGCTCAAGTACGGCGTGAAGATCGAGGCGAAGCCGGAAGAAGAGCCTTCGCTCCTCATGAACATCTTCGTCTCCTGGTTCCCGATGCTGCTCCTGATCGGCGTGTGGATCTTCTTCATGCGCCAGATGCAGGGCGGCGGGCGCGGCGGCGCCTTCTCGTTCGGCAAGTCCCGCGCGCGCATGCTCGACGAGTCGACCAACACGGTGACCTTCGCCGACGTCGCCGGCTGCGAGGAGGCGAAAGAGGAAGTGGCCGAGCTGGTCGACTTCCTGCGCGATCCGTCCAAGTTCCAGAAGCTCGGCGGCCGCATCCCGCGCGGCGTGCTGATGGTCGGCAACCCCGGCACCGGCAAGACGCTGCTCGCCCGCGCGATCGCGGGTGAAGCCAAGGTCCCGTTCTTCTCCATTTCCGGCTCCGACTTCGTCGAGATGTTCGTCGGCGTCGGCGCGGCGCGCGTGCGCGACATGTTCGAGCAGGCGAAGAAGCACGCGCCGTGCATCGTCTTCATCGACGAGATCGACGCGGTCGGCCGCCAGCGCGGCGCCGGC
>DATNCP010000149.1:0-30002 GCA_035607175.1 Burkholderiales bacterium | reverse complement strand
CCCGCCACCACCGCCGCCGCAGGAGAAAAGGAGCGCAGTGCTCGCCGACAGCAACGCGGTCAGGAGACCGCGGCGAAGAGACCTGAAGGCGACGGGCACGGCTACGGCGCCGGAGCGATTACCACCAGCTGGTTCCCGGCGAGGAAGAGCGAGCCTCCATCGGGGCTGATCGCCATCGAGTTGAAGAACGTTCCCGGCGAAGTGATGTTCACCGATCCGGTCTGGGTGAAGCCGCCGGAGCCGTCGGGCGAGTTCAGGTCGAACTTCCGCACGGAGGTCGTGCCGCTGAAATAGGCGTAGGCGAAGGCGCCGTCCGGCGAGATGACGACGCCGGTCAACCCCGCTGGCAAGGTGCCGAGGGCCGTGAACACCGCGCCGCTCTTGCTGTACACGGTGGTGGTCTGCGCGCCGGAGAGGGGGAAGTTGACGAGGATCACGCGCGAGCCGTCGCGGCTGACGCTCGCGTGCTCGGTCCCGGTTCCGCTCGTCACCAGCGCCGCCTGCGACAGCGTCCCGGTGCCGCTCGCGTCGTAGACGACGACCGGTTTTTCGAACCCTGGCGCCAGCGGCTCGAAAGTCGGGAGGACGAGGGTGTCGCCGTCGCCCGAGGCGACGATGGCGCGGTTGACCAGGTCCGACTGCGTGCTCAGGCCCGTGAACTGCTGCGTGAGCATGTCGTACCGGTACAGGGTGACCCCCAGGGCTGGCGGCGATGTGCAGTTGCCGATGGCGCCACCATCGTTGGCGAAGGCGATCATGTTGCCCTGGAGGGAAGACCCGGCGATGCTCGCCGCGGGGGTCGACAACGTCGCAAGCGTGACCGGGCTGATGCGCACGATCTGGCCCCCGGCGGTCTTGAGGATCTCCGTACCGTCCGGCGAAAAGGCGATGCGCGGATTGTTGCCTCCGCCGCCGGCGATGTTGGTGCCGTTCAACGACCAGGTGGCAGCGGCGAAGCTGTAGCGCTCGACGCGGTTGTTGTCGCCATCCATGACATAGAGCGCCTGCCGCTCCGCGTCGTAGATGAGATTGCCGACGCCGCCGGGGCTGCCCGTCCGCGTCACGGTCGCGGAGGCGAAACCCGGAGGATTGACGACCAGAAGCTTGAGCGCCGCGCGGCTCGCGAGCGTGTTCGTTCCGTCGGTCACCGTGATCGCGTAGCTGCTCGCAGCCAGCGACGGATAAGTGGCGTGGATTTCCGTGTCGCTGATGACGGACACGGCCGTAGCCGGCGTCGCGCCGAACAGCACCTGCTCCGATCCGGGGATGAGGGTGGAAAAGCCGTAGCCGCGGATGATGACGTTGCCGCCGGAACCGGCGGGCACGACGTAGGGCGAGACGAAGTTGGCCCGCGGGTCGTTGATGACGAGGCTGACCGGTACGACCTTGGTCAGCGCGCCGGCCGTGAAGGTCACCGTCGCGGTGCGAACCTCGGCGGTCGAAGCGTCGGTGACGTCGAAGGTGACTACTTGCGATGGATTGAGCGTGCCCGACGTGGGCGTGACGTTCAGCCACCCCGAGGTTCCCGCGTAATTCGGCGCGCCCGCGGTCCAGGGAAGGGAGCCGCTGCTCAGCGCCAGCGTGATGGTCTTCGACCCCGGCAGGTTACCGGTGGTGGTGACGAACTCGATTGTGGGCGGCGTACTGGTGAGCGTCGGCGCGGCCGTGACGGTATAGGTAACGTTGATGGTCTTCGGGCTGCCGGCGACATGCGCGCATGGTCCGACCTGGTTGGAGCAGCCGAAGACGGTAATCGCCCCGGTGAACGTCCCGGGGGTCGTGGGCGCGTCCGGCGTGATAGTGATCACGCCGGTCGTCGGTCCCGTGATCTGGAAGGTGTGGCTGAAGCCGCTGCCGGTCTGCGAAGTGCCGACGAAGACGGTGCCCTTCAGGACCTGGAGGGTCGAGGTCTTCGCAGCGGGCGTAGCGCCGCCCTGCGTCGCCGTGAACGAGATGCTGGTCGGCGAAACCGAGTAGGCGTCGCTGTTCCCGCCGCCGCCGCTGTCGCCGCCACCGCCGCCGCAGGATTGGAGAAGCAGGATCGCGGCCGCAAGGAGCAAGGCCAGCAACCACCGCCCAAAAGATCCGGTCATCCCCCCAGGTCCTCTGCCGATTTTTTGTCTGCGAACTATTTATTCTCGGCGCGGATCTGTCAATCGCTGGCGGCCCGCCGCAGCGGGTGAATATTCACGTTGCGTTGCATCACCAACGCGCGTACCCCGGAAAACAAAAAACCCCGCCGAGGCGGGGTTTTTGTTGTGCCGTGGGTAACGCTAGGCGCGTTGGTTCTGCTTCCTGCGTCGCGCGACGAAGCCCATCAGGCCAAGGCCGGCAAGCAGCATCGCGAAGGTCTCGGGCTCCGGAATCGCCGATACCTTGAAGTTGACGCCGACGACGAAGTCGTCCCAGTCGCCAAGGCTCGCGGAGCCGGCGCTGTCGTTGTACCCGAGGACGTAGGCGTAGGTTCCCTGCCCGCCGCCCGAGGTGACCTGGAGGTTCGTGCCGATCAAGCCGATCGAAGTGCCGCCCGCCCAGCCGGACATCGGCCCGTTGACAGCGAATTTGCCGGCGTCGCCCTCGAACTTGAAAGAGATGAGGCCGGTGCTATTGACCTGGGCGCTGATCGAAGTGCCGACCGGGTTGCTTTCGAACAGGTCCGTGCCGTTGACGGTCAGGTGGAACTTGTCGTTGTATCCCGATTCCTGGCCCAGGTAGGTGAAGGTGACGATGCCCGCCTGGCCGGTCGACAGGCTGCCGAGCTTCACGCTCGTTCCGATGGCCTTGTCGGCGATGCCCTGGATGTTGTTGAAGACCTCCGTGCGGCTGGCGGTCGCCAGTTGCAGGAAGGACAGCTGTGCGTTGGCGATTCCCGAAGCCGCGACGAGGGTCAGGCCAATAAGTAGTTGTAGTTTTTTCATCCGTGGAGGGTAGGCGAACGAGTCGGGATTGGCATGGTCGAGACCTCCCGAAACACACCCTAGGAACCTCCTAGGAGCCTCCTATATCGGCTGCTTTTAATGTTTTCTTGCAATTCCTGATGGAGGAGTCAATCCAACTACACTCATGGTCGAGCAAGCGCTCGTCCATGCGGGTCACGATCATTCCCAAGACGCAGTTGTCGCCGCAACAGCTGCGTGACGCGGAGCTGCGCATTTTCGCGCCCGAGCATGCGTCCGACGTCGGACCGCGGAATTTCTGGAAGCGGGTCGACCGCCACTACCATCTCGCCCTCTTCGATAGCGAATCCGAAGAGTTCGTGGGCACGGTGCATTGCGTCATCACTCCGCCGGTGGCACAGGACTTCACCTGGTGGATCGACAGCCGGATGCGGAAGAAGGGCTATTGGCGCGCGCTCGCGGACGGTCTCGCTGCGTACCTGAAGCGAAGGCACGAGATCACGTCGGTGGGCTTCATCATTTTCGGCAATCAGCATCACCACGCATCGCAGAAGATCGCGCAGCGCCTCAGGGAGCACTTCGAGAAGAAGGACCGGCCCCGGGGTCAATAGCCTGCCCCGACGCGCCCCTTGATCTGGGGATATCCCCGGAAGAGAATCAGCCTGGGGGAGGAACAGGATGCTTGCGACAGGGAGGAGTCCCGCCGCCGATACCGGCGCAAAGGACTCGAATGGGACGGCGCGTACCGGCGGCCATGTGCAGGCGGCCGAGACGCAGCTGGCCCTGACCCAGCCCGATGACAAGGCAAGCGCCATCGCGGAGTTGCAGGAGTTCCGCCCGCCCCCAGCTCCCTGGCAGATTCGCTACCGCAAGCAGATCGTCGCCGGAGTGGCCGTCGCCGCGACCGTCGCCTTGCCTGCGCTTGGGGCTTACCTTTGGCGCAGCCTGGGCCCCAGTCGGCTGGATGCGGTGAAGGTCATGCTGCCGGACGATGCCATCCAGCGGGACGCAACGCCGGCGCCATTGCGCGCAGCACCGGTGGCCGCGCCTGCGGTCAGTGCGCCGCTGCCGCAAAAGCGCAGCGATCCGGTGCCCCCGGGCAAATTGGCCACTGGCCAGCGCTCTCGCTCGGCAGTCACTCATACCAAGGGCGCGGCCCCCGTTGCCGGCGTCCCCGCCGAAGCTGTTCCGTCGCGGCAACAGCCGAGCGCCAGGATTCAGGATCAGCGCCCCGCGAATAAGGTCGAATGCACCGAAGCAGTAGCGGCTCTCGGCTTGTGCACGTCCACCCCATGACCAAGGCGGCTCAATGAAGAAACTCCTCGGACTTGTTGCCGCTGCTCTGCTCGGCGCGCACGGCTCTTCACACGCCGCGGGCAGCTACAAGATCGTGACCGCCGACAAGCGCGGTACGTACTTCGCGATCGGCGCCGACCTGGCCAAGTTCGTCGCGCCGGCCGCGGACATCGAGCTCGAGGTGGTGCCGACGGACGGCTCGGCGGCGAACATCCGCCTGCTGCGCGAGGAGCCCGGCGTCAAGTTCGCGATCGTTCAGGCGGACGTGTACCAGGCGTTCGTCGACCGGGCCACTGCGGCGAACCGCGAGGCGCTGCGCATCATGCGGCCGCTGCGCGTCATCCTGCCGCTCTACAACACCGAGATCCACTACATCGCCCGCGCCGATGCCCCGTTCAACTACCTGCACGAGATCAAGAGCGCCCGCATCAACGGCGGCCTGGTCGGCAGCGGAGCGGCGTTCATCACGCACACGCTCTACAAGATGATGTTCGGCACCCTGGTCCCCGAGGCCAACGCGACCTACCTGCCGAACGACCAGGCGCTGGTCAAGCTGATCACGGACCGGAGCGTCGACGTCGCGGTGGTGGCCGCCGGGCAGCCGGCGCCGATCATCGCCAACATGAAGCCCGAAGCGCAGAAGTTCATCAAGCTGCTCAAGTTCGACCCCACGCATCCCTCGAGCAAGGTGCCGCTTTCCATCTATGCGCCGGCGACGGTGCGCGCCAGCAGCTACCCGAATCTGCTCAAGGAAGACTTCACCACCATCTCGGTCGGCGCGTTCCTCGTCACCTACGACTACAACCTGCAGAGCACGGTCGATTACCTCACGCGCTTTGCGCGCTCTCTCTGCACCAACTTCGCGACGCTGCAGGCGCAAGGCCATCCGAAATGGCGCGAGGTGGAGCTCAGCCTCCCGCCGCTGAACGAAGGCTGGTCCTACTACGGGCCGACGAGCCGCGAGATCCGCAACTGCCTCGCTCAGAAATCGCGGCCTGCCGCCCCAGCCTCCAAGGCTTGCTCGCCGGAAGAGCGCATCCTGGGCTTCTGCAAGTAGCCCGGCCCTAGTCCCTTTGAGCTAGCCGCGACGCGAGCAGGCTCTCGCTCGCGCAGGCATCCTAAGCGGCGTACTTGCGCTACAGGAGTCGCCGATGATCGCTTGGTTCGTGCGTGCAGCCCGCCTCTTGGGAATCGCGTTGGTGCTCGCGGGATTCCTCCCCGTTCTGCTGTTCTCGCTGGGCTCGCTGCTCCCGGTCGCGGAGGCATCCGAGGTGCTTGATCTGCTGCCCGCCCTGCCCCCGGTCTGGCTGAGCACCGCCGAGGTTTGGCTGCGTGCCCACCGGATCCTGTGGGCGCCGCAAGCAGGGCTGGCGTTCGCAGTGCCCGGCGTGCTCGTCATGATGCTCGGCGCTGGCATCGCGCAACGCCAGGCGCCGGCGCTGCACGCGATGCACGCCCGCAAGGAAGACGCGCGCCGCAGGGTCCCCTTGTACCGCCAGATGGAAAGAGTGGAGCCTACGCTGGGGCCCGAGATTTAGCGCCACCGCATCACCACTCGCGCGTAGACACGCTGCGAACCTCGGGCGCAAAATCGTCCGCAGGGGGAAGCGATGCGGGTCGCTCTACGGGGCGTCTTCCGATGCGGTGTGCTGCTCTGCTCGATTACTCTCGCTGCCTGCGGTGGCGGGGGTGGCGGCGAGGCCCCCCGTCCGCAGGCACGTACCGTCACGGTGGCCTGGGATGCGAACCGGGAAACCGGCGTCAACAGCGCTGGCGGAGGGTACGAGGTATCGATCACCGGCCAACCGCCGATCGATGTCCCGTATGTCTCGGGAGCCGCGGCGCCAACATCGGTCGCCAGGTTTCTGCAGGCGGGGACCTACCTCGTAACCGTGCGTGCGTACGCGGCGCTGGATCCACAAGGCGGGACGACCCGCACCTTCAGCACGCCATCGCAGCTCGTCGTGGTCGTCCAATGAACGGCCGACGGCGACCATGAGCACTCTCCGGCGCCTTCTCGCCGTGGGCGCGGTCTTCGTGGCGAGCTTCGTTCTCGTGGAGCACGCCGGCACGGTGCTCTCGGCGCCGCGGCCGCGGGCAACCCCGGCGCCTGCGCCGGAATCGTTCGTGAAGGACCAGGTCCTGGTGAAGTTCAGGCCGATCCAGTCCGAGCATCGCCTTTCCGCAGTTGCAGTTCGTGGCCATACCGTCCTCGCCGACCTGGATCGCTCGGGATGGACGCGCATCAACACCCGGGCAGGCCAGACGGTCGCCGAAGCCCTCGCTTCATACCAGGGCGACCCGAGCGTCGAAGCCGTGCAGCCCAACTACGTCTATCGCGCGCTATTGGCGCCGAACGACCCGAGCTATGGTCAATTGTGGGGACTGAAGAACATCGGGCAGACGATCGGCACCGGCAGCTACGCTCCGACCAGCGGAACCGCGGGCGCCGATATCAACATCGAGAACGCATGGGACCACATCACGGACTGCTCGAGCGTCGTGGTCGCCGTCATCGACAGCGGCGTCAACTACAACCACGAGGACCTCGCCGGCAACATGTGGGATGGCGGACCGGGCTTTCCCCTGCACGGAACGGATTTTGTGTCGGGCGACGACGATCCGATGGATCTCGCCGGTCACGGCACCCACGTGGCCGCCACCATCGGCGCCGTGGGCAACAATGCCACGGGAACGACCGGCGTGTGCTGGGTCGCCAGGATCATGGCGCTGCGGGTGCTGGACGCCACGGGCAGCGGCACGACGGCGGGCATCGTCCAGGCCGTCAACTTCGCCGTAAGCCACGGCGCGAAGGTCATCAACATGAGCCTGGGCGGCGGCAGCTTCGACCAGGCGTTCAGCGACGCGTTGAACAACGCCCGCGCGAACGACGTCGTCGTGGTCGTGGCCGCCGGCAACAGCGCCTTCGACAACGATCTTCCCGGCGGCGCGTATCCCTGCAAGTTCACCCACGCGAATCTCATCTGCGTCGCAGCGCTCGACCAGAATTTTTCGCTCGCGACGTTCTCCAACTATGGAGCGACCAGCGTCGATGTCGGCGCGCCCGGGACCAATGTCCTCAGCGCGGTGAACGGCACCTGGAGCACGATCACCGACAACTTCAACAGCGGCGGCACGCTGAACTGGACGACGTCCGGCGGCGGCTGGGCGTACCGCGCGCTCAGCCTCGGCGGCAGCCCCGTCGACGTCCTGGCCAACCCGACGACATTCCCCTCGGGAACCTACAGCAACAACGCGAACCAGCGCGCGTTCAAGACCTTCACTCTCGGCCCGAGCGCCGCGACGCTGCTGAGCTTCTCCATCCAGTTCGCTCTCCAGCCGGGGGATTTTCTCAAGCTCAACTACCGCAGCAGCGGCGGCGATCCGTTCGCCGGCGGCGTCGCCCTGGACAGCGTCACCGGCTTCAGCGGAGGACTCGTCGGTTCGGACTACGACATCTCCGCCTGCGCAAGCCCCTGCTCGGTCGGCTTCCAGCTGTCCACCAATGCCAGCGGCGTGGATCAGGGCGTGGGCATCGCCTTCTTCGCCATCGATCAGCTGACGCTGAACAACACGACCTACGACACTTTCAATGGCACTTCGATGGCCTCGCCTCACGTCGCCGGCCTCGCGGCGCTGTTGCGCGCCTACAATCCGCAGTTCACCTATGTCGACGTCGCCAACGCGATCAAGAACGGCGGCAGGTCGGTCCCCGCGCTCGCCGGCAAAACGACCAGCGGCAGGGCGGCGGACGCGATGTCTTCGCTCGCCTACATTAACGCCCCGACCGCGTTGAGGGCGACGCTGCAGTGAGCCTGCGGGCGGGATGGATCGGCGGTCTCGCTGCCGTGATCCTCGCGGCTTCATGGAGTTGCGGGAACTCGCAGGGCAATCCCGAACCGGCACCGGTGGGTTCCAAAGCCGAGGGGACCCGGGCACCGGGCGAATATCTCGTCACCCTAGCCCCGCAGGCCAACGCGACCGTCATCCGGAACCTCTACAGCGGCTTCGACATCAGGGCGCTCAAGCCGCTGGGACCCAACCTGTACCTGATGCAGATCGCCAACGATCCGGGGCCGGCGGTGATCGAGCAACGGGCGAAGACCAGCCGCGACATCAAGGCCATCCAGCCCAACTACACCTACCGGAACCGGGAGAAACGATAGGGCTTTGTTTGTGTAGGATGCTCTCCATGAGTGCCCGCCTCGCTGCCTCGATCGCCGCCGCCGTCATCGCCACGCTCGGCGCCGCGAGCGCCGATGCACAGGTCTACCCCAGCAAGCCGGTCCGCATCATCATCGCGCAGGCACCCGGCAGCGCGACCGACGTCATCAGCCGCGTCGTCGGCAACCGCCTGCAAGAAGCGCTCGGCCAGCCGGTCATCATCGAAGCGCGACCCGGCGCGGGAGGCGCGGTCGGCACCGAAGCGGCGGCCCGCTCGGCGCCCGACGGCTACACGCTGTTCATGGCGAACAACTCGACGCACGGCTCGAACCCGGCGCTGTACACCAAGCTGCCGTACGACGCGGTCAACGACTTCGCGCCGATCACGCTGGTCGCCGCCGTCCCCTATGTGCTGGTGGTCGATCCGTTGCTGCCGGTGAAATCGGTTCAGGACCTGATCGCGCTCGCGAAGTCGAAGCCCGGGAAGATGAACTACGCGTCGGCGGGCAACGGCAGCACGCACCAGTTCTGCGGCGAGCTGCTGAAGTCGATGTCGGGCATCGATGTCCTCCACGTTCCCTACAAGGGCTCGCCGCCGGCCATCGCCGGGCTGCTGGGCGGCGAGGTCTCGCTGATGTTCGCCAACCTCACCGACATCGGCTCGCAGATCAGGAGCGGCAAGGTGAAGGCGCTTGCCGTCACGGTGACCAAGCGCGCGAGCCTGCTGCCCGAGGTGCCGACGATGTCCGAAGCGGGGCTGCCGGGCTTCGAGATCGGCTCCTGGTTCGGGCTGCTCGCGCCCGCCGGCACGCCGGCGCCCATCGTCAGCCGTCTGAACGCGGAGACGGTCAAGGTGCTCGGCAGGTCGGACGTACAGGCGACGCTCGGCGCGCAGGGGCTCGAGCTCGTGCCCAGCTCGCCCGAGCAGTTCGCCGCTCACATCAAGAGCGAGATCGCCAAGTTCACCCGGATCGCCAAGGCGGCCGGGATCAAGGCCGAATAGCCGCTAGGGCTTGACGAACTTCAGCACGAACTCGTCCTTCGGCATGGGCGGCTCGGGCGTGTTCTTGTCGCGCGGATCGGCGGGGTTCCTGAGGAAGTTTCCTTCTTCGGCGAGCTTGAAGCCCGCGGCCTCGATTTCCCGGCGAACGAACGCCTCCTCGACGCGGTGCAGCGTCCCGCCTTCGGCAATGCCGGTGCCCGGGCGCCCGGAGTGGTCGGCGACGACGTAGATCCCGCCCGACTTCAACGCGGCTAAGGCGGCGCGGTTCATCCGCGCGCGGTCCACGCCGAGATAGCCCAGGTCGTGATAGTTGAACATGAGCGTCACGAGGTCGAGCGAACCGGCGGCGACTTCCGGCGGCGCCGGATCCTCGAACGGCCGGACCACGGCGACCATGTTTCCGGCGGCGGGATTCTTCGCCCTTTCGGCCAGCCGCTGCGCGCTCGTGAGGCGAGGCGCCGGCGCCGCGGGCGCCGCTCCCCCTTCCGGCGCAGCGGGTTTCGGGCGATTCGGGTCGGGCGGCGCGCTCTGCCCATAGACCTTCCCGGTCGGCCCAACGGCGCGCGCGACGAGCTCGGTGGTGTAGCCGCCGCCCGCGCTCAGGTCCATCGCCACCATTCCGGGGCGGATGCCGATGAACGCCAGCATCAGCTCCGGCTTGCGGCGCTGGTCATTGGTCCGATCCGCCGCGCTGCGGTCGGGGCTCGCGACGATTTCCGCGATGCGCTCGCGGCTGATCGTCTGGGTCGTGGTCTGACACGCCGGCACCAGGACGGCGGCAAGAAGCAGTGCAAGCGAGCGGTTCATCGTGTTTTCCCGACAAATTCGAGCGACGCGCGGAAAAGCTCCAGGTCCTTCTCGTAGTCGGCGGCGTCCGGGTGGTTGATCTGCAGCCATTCGCGGGTCGCGGCGGCGCCCAGGCCACCGGCGGAGAAAGGCCCCACGTCGCTGCGGGAGAACTGGAGCTCGGTGACCGTCGGGGAGGGCAGGCGCAGGGCGACCCCGTCGCCGCTGATGCAGGCGAACATGCGGTCGTTGACGAAGTAGGCGTCCATCTTGTTGAGCTTCTTCGCGACCACGCCGGGCAGCTTGAGAAGCACCGCGTCGATCTGGGCCTTGCGAGTCGAATCGGGCATGAGAGACGGATAATATCCGCTGCAGGAGGAGGCGCGGATGAAACCGATGCGTTCGATGCGCGAGCGGGTCAGCGAGGCGGAGTGGGACCTGCGCGTCAACCTCGCGGCGTGCTACCGGCTGGTGGCGAAGTACGGCATGACCGACCTCATCTACAACCACATCACGGCGCGCGTGCCGGGGCCGGAACATCACATCCTGATCAGCGCCTACGGCATGCTGTACGAGGAAGTGACCGCCTCGAGCCTGATCAAGGTCGACCTGGCCGGCAACATCGTCGAGAAGCCCGACCACGGCTATTCGGTCAACGCCGCCGGCTACATCATCCACAGCGCGGTGCACGAGGCGCGCGAGGACGCGCAGTGCGTCGTTCATACGCACACGCCGGCGGGCATCTCGGTGTCGGCGATGAAGGAAGGGCTGCTGCCGCTGTCGCAAACGGCGATGCGCTTCCACGGTCATGTCGCCTACCACGAGTACGAGGGCCCGGCCTTCAATCGAGGAGAGAAGCGGCGGCTCGTCAAGCACCTCGGCAAGCACAACGCCATGATCCTGCGTAACCACGGCCTGCTCGCCTGCGGGCCGAGCATCCCGCAGGCGTTCAACATGATCTATTGGCTCGAGCAGGCCTGCCGCATCCAGGTGCAGCTCCTCTCCTGCCAGCGGCCGCTCCACAAGGCGAAGGCGAAAGTGGTCGCGCTCACCGCCGAGGCGCTCTCCGGGATGGAGATCACGCTCGACAACGAGGCGTCGACCAACCCCAACCTGAAGCCGGACGCGCAGAAAGCGGGCAGCGGCTACGGCCTGCTCGAATGGCCCGCCCTGCTCCGCTCGCTGGACCGCATCGACAAGTCATACCGTGATTGACGCGACCCGGCCGCGCGTCGGCTTCATCGGCGCCGGCCGCGTGGGCAAGGGCCTGTCGCTCGCCTTTTCGCGCTGCGGCTACGACGTGGTCGGTGTCGCGGGGCGCTCGCCGCGCGAAAAACAGATCATCTTCGAGAACGCCGCGGTCGTCTTCCTGACGGTTCCGGACGACGCCCTTCCAGCCGTGGCCAGGGAGCAGCCCTGGCGCGCGGGCAAGAGCGCGGTCCATTGCAGCGGCGCCGCGGAACTCGCCGTGCTCGACCATGCGAAGCAGGCCGGGGCGCAGGTCGGCGGGTTCCATCCGCTGCAGATGTTCGCCGACGCCGAGGTCTCGGCGCGCGGCCTGAAGGGCTGCACGATCGCGGTCGAGGGGCAGGACCCGCTTGCGGCGACGCTGCTGCGCATGGTCGCCGATATCGGCGCCCGTCCCCTGCGGGTGCCGCCGGGAGCGCGCGCGGCCTACCACGCGGCCGCGCACTACGCAGGCCCGTTCATCGCCGCGCTGCTCGCCGAAGCGGTGACGGTCTGGGGCCGCATCGGCATCCGCGAGGAGGACGCGCTTGCCGCGCTCCTGCCGCTGGCGCGCGGCAGCCTGGACGCGGTGGCGCACTCGGGCCTGCCCCGCGCCATGGCGGGATCGGTCGCGCGCGGCGACGTGCAGACCCTGCAGCGCCATGTCGATTCGCTCGCGGCGCTCGGCCCGGAGATCGGGGGCTTCTACCGCGAGCTCGCCCTCAAGACGCTCCCGCTCGCCATCGCTGCGGGCAAGCTCGATGCCGCAAGAGCGGCCCGGGTCCGGGAAGTGCTGGAGGGGGGCAAAGATATACTGGGGAAGAATTCCTGAGGAGGAACCCGTGCTCTATCGCGTTCTCGCCATTGCCGGACTATTGGTTGCTTGGATCGCCACTGCGCTCGCGCAGAGCTATCCGAGCAAGCCCATTCGCCTGATGATCGGCTACACCGCGGGCGGCTCGGCGGAAGCCGGCGCGCGACCGCTCGCCCGGGCGCTCGAGCCGCTGCTCGGCCAGCCCGTGGTGTTCGAGTACCGGCCCGGAAATGCGGGCGGCGTGGCGATGGAGGCCATCGCCAAAGCGCCGGCCGACGGCTATACGCTCTACTACTTCGACAGCGGCCCGCTCACCGTCGCGCCCCACATCGGCAAGGTGGGCTACGACAACATCAAGTCGTTCACGCATCTCGGGCACGTCTGCGGCAGCGGCAGCATGCTGGTCGTGCATCCGTCGACGCCCTTCCGCACGGTGCAGGACGTGATCGACGCCTCCAAGCGCGAGCCCGACAAGTGGAGCTACGGCACGTCGGGCGTCGGCGGCCCGCACCATCTCTCCGGCGAGTACTTCAAGAGCGTCACCGGCGCCAGCCTGCTGCACGTGCCTTACAAGGGCGGCGGGCCGGCGATGACCGACCTCATCGGCGGGCAGATCCCGATGCTGTTCTCCTCGCTCGGCCCGGTGGTCGGCGCGGCGAAGGGCGGCAGGGTCCGCCCGATCGCCGTCACTTCGATGCAGCGCTCGGCGGCGTTTCCCGACGTCCCGACGATGAGCGAGGTCGGGCTGAAAGGCTTCGACTCGACCGCCTGGTACGGCATCGTCGGCCCGGCCGGCCTGCCGCAGGAAGTCGTCGCCAAGTGGACCCAGGTGCTGGCCAGGGCCGGCGCCGACAAGGCGGTGATGGATCAGATCAGCGCCACCGGCTGCGACGCGGAGATCCAGTCTCCGGCCGCGACCATGGACCGCGTGAAGAACGACTACGCGAAGTGGGGCAAAGTCGTGAAGGAAGCCAACATCCGCGCCGACTAGGCGCGAACGCTAGCCGACGAGCTTGGCGATTTTCTCGCGGCCGGACTGCCGCAGCTTGAGAGCGAGTTGCACCAGCGGCGCCAGCCGTCGCGCGATTTCGTCGGCGAACTGATCCAGCCGTTTGGCATCGAGGCCTTCCAGCACGCGCAGGGCGGCGTCCACCTCGGGCGGCAGCGCCAGGTGCTTCTCCACCGGCATTGCGGCCGCATGCATGGGCTCGGCCCGCTCGAGCCGGTGCATCGCGACCTTCATCAGATCCTCGATCGCGCCGACAGTGTCGGTGCCGAGCGAGGCAATGCCGGTGCTGCCTTTGATCCGGAGCACCTTGCCGCCGTAGCTGACCTTGGCGGCCTCGAGCTGCTCGCGCAGGCGCTTGGCGAAGGCCTGCACCTGCGGCGCGCCGGTCCCTGCCGAGATGACGACGAAAGTGGCGTCCGCCATCCGGCCGATCGAGTCCTCGGCGCGCAGCATGCCGGACACGAGCTTCGCCACGCGAGCCAGGATCTGGTCGGCGACGTCCTTGCTGACCGCGTGGGTCACCTCAGCGTGGCTGTCGATGCGCAACGCCATCACCGACAGCTGCGTCATGTGGCGGCGGGCATACGAAAAGCGCTTGCGCCCCTCGGTAATCAGGTAGTGCTGGGTGAGCGTGCCGGTGAGCGGGTCGTGCGTGGCGCTGAGCTCGAGCGACTGCTTGGTGGACTGCAGCTCGTTCTTGGCCGTGTGCAGGCGCATCAGGTTGTCGATGCGGGCGAGGATCTCCGGCGCATCGGCGGTCTTGCTGATGAAGTCGTTGGCACCCGCGTCGAGGGCACGCTTCTTCGCGCGCTCGTTCTCGTTGCCGGAAATGACCACGATCGGCAGCTTCGCGAGGCGCGCATCGCCGGAAGCGCGCAGGCGCTCGATCAGGCCGTAGCCGTCGAGCTTGGGCATGTCGAGATCGGTGAACAGCATGCCGATCGAGGTATCCGACTGCAGGGCCTGCCAGCCGGCTTCGCCGTCGGCTTCTTCCTGGACGGCGAAAGAAGCGGCGAGGATGCGGTTGAACGTCGTCCGGACGAACTTGGAATCGTCGACGATCAGAACCCGCTTGCCACCCTCGTTCGGCTGAGCCACCAATCGATTATGGGACGCCGCCCCTGATGTCACATTCAGGGTTATCCCCTAGGGGCGTGAATTAATTCACGCCCCTGACAATTGCGGGGATTTAGCCGAATGTCCTGTCCGCGCTATGGCGCGCGCTTCTTCGCCGCGGGCTTCTCTTCCTGAGGCCAGTAGTAGTTCGCCGCGAAGGAGTAAGGCGGGAACATGTAGCGCTTGGCCGGCACCACCTTGGCCGCGTATTCGCGCTGCGACTCGTAGACCTTCTTGAAGGTCGGGCTCTTCGCCGAGTTCTCCTTCGCCACCTCGTCCCAGGCCTTGAGCGAAGCGATGAGGATGTCGGGCGGCGTGCGGCGGATCTGCACGCCGTGCTTCTTCACCAGCTCGTCGATCGCCTCGGCATTGTCTTTCTGCCACTTGGTGAGCCAGGTGATGAAGGTGTCCTTCACCGCGGAGTTCACCGCGTCCTGCTGCGCCGGCGTAAAGGTCTTCCACACGTCGAGGTTGAAGCCCAGCTCGCCGACCGAATTGTTCTCGTGCATGCCCGGCGTGTAGTGGTACTTGAAGACGCTCTGCAGGCCGAGGCGCAGGTCCTCGACCCCGCCGACCCACTCGGCGCAATCGATCACGCCACGCTGCGCGGCCGGCACGATCTCTCCGCCCGCCATGTTGACGACGGCCATGCCCATCCTCGCGTAGACCTCGGCGTTGAGGCCGGTCTGGCGGCACTTCAGGCCCTTGATGTCGGCGACGCTGCGCAGCGGCTTCTTGAACCAGCCGAACGCCTGCGGGCTCGAGGGATGCGCTGGCCAGACGATGACGTTCAGCTTGAGGTCATTCTGGTAGAAGTCGCGCCACATCTGCAGGCCGCCGCCCACGTACAGCCAGCCCAGCCAGTCCATGTGGTCCATACCGAAGGGGCCGCCCGGAGGCCCGGCGAAGAGCGCCGCCGCAGGGTTCTTCCCCACCCAGTAGTACGAGATCGCGTGCCAGCCATCGAGCACCTTCTTGTTGGTCGCGTCGAGGACCTCGAAGGGCGGCACGATCTGCCCTGCCGGCATCGCGTCGATCTTGATGCCGCCCTGGGTCAGCTTGTCGACCCGCTCGCCGAACATCTTGAAATGCTCCTGCAGCGTGTTGCTCGCCGGCCAGGTGGACTGCATCTTCAGCGTTTTCGATGCCGGTGCCTGCGCATTGGCGGCAAGACTGAAAACGGCTGCTGCAAGGACTAGTAGCTTCATTTTGATCTCCCCGTGTTGTCGCAAGCTAAACCCCGGTCCCCGCGCAGTCAATCAAAAACGCGTCCGCCGGCGCTAGCTCCACAACTCGCGGCTGGCGAGGCGCGCGCCCTCGGCGAGCGCCTCGAGCTTCGCCCACATGATCGACGGGTGCACTCGCCGGTGGAACGGGCCCTGCGCGAAGCCGCAGTCGGTGCCGGCCATCACGTTGTCGCGGCCGACGATCTTCGCGTAGCGCGCAAGCCGCTCCGCCACCAGATCCGGATGCTCGACGATGTTGGTGGCGTGGCTGATCACGCCCGGCACCAGCTTGCGGCCGGGCGGCAGCTTCGCTTTCTCCCACACGCGCCATTCGTGCTCGTGACGCGGATTCGCGCCCTCGATCAGGTAGGCGCCGGCGCGCACGCGCAGCACGAGGTCGACCACGTCCTTGAGCGGCACGTCGGTGACGTGCGGGCCGGGCCAGCTTCCCCAGCAGACGTGGTAGCGCACCCGGTCTTCCGGGATGCCTTCCAGCGCCGCGTTCAGCACCTCGACGTGCTTCGCCACCCAGCTGCGGTACTCCTGCAAGGACGCGGGCGGCACCATGCGATCGTAGGTGACCGCGAAGCGTGCGTCATCGAGTTGCAGCAGCAGCCCTGAATCGATGATCGCGCGGTACTCGGTGCGCATCGCCTGCGCGATCGCCTCGAGGCATTCGTCCTCGCTCTTGTAGTACTCGTTCTTGCGGTCGGGAATGACGCTCGCCGGCGCGGCGACCGGCAGGAAGCCCTGCGCGAGGCCCGCGGCCTTGAGCGCCGCCTTGAAGTTGGCGATGTCGCGCCGGATCTCGTCCTGGCCGGTGTACTTGATCGGGCCGACGCAGACCGCCACCGAGGGGGCGGCGCCCGCGCTCGCGGGCGGGCCGTCGGCGCGGTCGAGCTCGGCGTAGAACTCGGCGAAGCGCGTGCGATCGGCGCCGCGCTGGAACGGGTTGGCGCCGGGCGGCGCGCGGCGCCGCTCGAAGCCGCTCAGGCGTTCGAGCGCGTATTGCGACCAGCTGATGGATTTGCCGAACTCGCCGTCGCTCGGCAGGTCGATGCCCGCCTTCGCCTGGCGCTGCACGACCTCGGCGACGGTGCGCGCGAGGCACGCTTGATATTCGGCTTCGTCGTACGCCTGCCCGGATTGCCGCGCGGCGATGAACTTGAGGAGCTCGGGTGGGCGGATCAGGCTCCCGACGTGGGTCGTCAGGATGCGTCCATCGCTGCTGGGCATGCAGCAATGGTATTACGAGTGGTGATCTTCCTCGTGGTCGGTGCCCATCGACACTTCGCGCACCGGGCCGGTCGGCGCCTGCGGCGGCACGGGCTTCGCCGGATAGCCGGGAAGCTGCGCGATCGCGGCCGACCAGCTCGAGCGGCGGGTCGTCGGCGGCAGCGTGTTGTCGTCCTTTGCTTCCATGCGCTTAGTGTGCCGCGACTCGGCCATCAGGGGAATCCCCCGCGCTAGTCCGGGTGGCCTGCAATGCCTGCCACACCCGGCGCGGACTGGCCGGCATGTCGAAATGCCGCACGCCGGCCGAGTGCAACGCGTCCATCACCGCGTTCATGAGGGCCGGCATCGAGCCGGTCACGCCGCCCTCGCCGACGCCCTTGGCGCCAAGCGGATTGGTCCCGGTCGGGACCGCGTGGTCGGTCACGGTGAGCCCGCCGACCAGCCCGGCGCGCGGCATCGCGTAGTCCATGAAGCTGCCGGTCAGGAGCTGACCGGCCGAGTCGTACACGCCCTGCTCGAGGAAGATGTGTCCCGCACCCTGAGTGACGCCGCCCTGCATCTGACCTTCGACGATCTGGTGGTTGATGATGTTGCCGACGTCGTCGCAGGCGACATAGGAGACGATGTCGCACTCGCCGGTTTCCGGGTCGATCTCCACTTCCGCGATGTGGCAGCCGTTCGGGAAGGTGGCCCCCACCTTCGGCCGGCCCGTGAAATCCAGGTCGAGCTTCCCGGGATGGATCTTCGCCAGCTCCTCGATCCTCACCTTGCGGTCGGTTCCCTTGATCCCGTAGGTCCCCCGTTCGAACTCGATGTCCTGCACCGCGCTCTCGAGGTGGTCGGCGGCGAGGTTCATGCCGGTCTTGACGATTTCCTGCGAAGCCCAGTGCATCGCGCTGCCCAGGCCGTGCAGCGTGCGCGAGCCGCCGGTGGGATTGGCGACCAGGTTGTACTCGGGCTCGGACGTGCGCAGGCGGATACGGCTTACGGGGACGCCGAGCACGCGCGAAACGATCTGCGCGAACGTCGTTTCGTGGCCCTGGCCGTGATTGTGGGAAGCGGTGCGCAGCGTGACGCTGCCATCCGGTTCCCAGTTGATGAGCGCCTGGTCGTGGGGCGCAAAACCGCCGGGCGCCGTCATCTCGATGTAGGTCGCCACGCCGCGCCCGCGGAGCTTCCCCTGCGCGAGCGATCTTGCTTTTCGCTCGTCAAAGCTTTTCCAGTGCGAGGCGGAAAGAGCCTTGTTCATGACCGCTTCGAAGTCGCCCGAGTCGTATTCGAAGCCGCCCACCAGCTTGTAGGGCATCCTCGCCGGCGGGATCATGTTGCGGCGGCGGAATTCAGCAGGGTCCAGGCGAAGCTCGCGCGCCGCCTCGTCGACCAGCCGCTCGATCGCATACGAAGCCACCGGCCGGCCCGCGCCGCGGTAGGCGGCCGTGGGAACGGTGTTGGTGAGCACGAGCCGGCCTCGCACGTGGACCGCCTGCACGTCATAGACGCCGCAGTTCACGTTGACCAAGCCGAGCGTGTTGACCACCGCGCCGGTGAAGACGACGTAGGCGCCCATGTTGGAGAGGTAGTCGAAGCGCATGCCGAGGATGCGCCCGTTCGCGTCGAGCGCCATCTCCGCGGTATGCACGATATCGCGCGCCTGCTCGTCGCCGAGGAACACTTCCGAGCGCGTCCCGACCCATTTCACGGGGCGCCCGAGCTTCTTCGCTGCGTGGAGGAGCGCGCCGTATTCCGGATAGGCGTTGAAGCGCACGCCGAAGCCGCCGCCGACTTCCTCCGCGACGACCCGGATCTTCTCGGGCGGCACGCCCAGGACCGCCGAGAGCTGCCCGCGCATGGGACCCACGCCCTGCGTGGTTGCGTGCAGGAAATACAGGTCCTTGGCGGCGTCGTACGACCCCATGGCCGCACGCGGCTCCATCGGATTGCCGATCACGCGCGAGTGATAGGCGTCGAGCTTCACGACCTTCGCCGCGCGCGCGAACGCGGCATTGGTCGCGGCCTCGTCGCCGCCGACGAAATCGAGCACCAGGTTGCCCGGCGCGCCCGGGTGGAGCTGCGGGGCGCCGGCCCTCATGGCCTGCTCGGCTGTCGTCACCGCGGGCAGGTCCTCGTACTCGACGACCACCGCCTCCGCGGCGTCCTGCGCCTGCGCCGCGGTCTCCGCGACGATCAGGGCTACCGGCTCGCCCACGTGGCGCACCACTTCATGGGCGAGAGACAAGCGCTGCGCGAGGCGCTGGTCGGAGCCGTCCTGCCACTTGAAGGGAGCAGCGGCCGGAATCGGCTTGAGGCCCGCCTGTACCAGATCGGCGCCCGTGATGACCGCGATCACGCCTTGGCATTGCAAGGCGTCTTCTTTTTGAACGGAGACGATTTTCGCGTGCGGGTGATCCGAGCGAATGAAATGTCCGTAGGCCTGCCGGGGGAGGGTCCAGTCGGAAACGTATCTCCCCCGACCGGTGAGCATCCGGTCGTCTTCGAGTCTGCCTTTCATCAGTTCAGTTTCGTGACAGAGCGACGAGAATGCTGCAGGGCGCGTGGTCGAGAAGCGTCGCGCCCACCGAGCCCTTCCACCAGCGCGCCGCGAACGAGGAGTGCTGGTTGTGGCCGACGACGACCAGGTCGACGCTGAGGCCCTTGGCGAGGCGCACCACCTCCTCTACGGGCTCGCCCACCGCGAGATGGCCGGTGGCATTGAAGCCGCGCTCCCGCAGCGTGCGGATGCCTTCGTCGAGCACCGACTGGGTGCGCTTCTTCTCTTCCTCGAGCAGCTCTTCCGGCACGAAGCCTTCGGTGAGGAACAGGCTTGGCGGCATGCTGGCCACCGCGAGGAGATGCGTCTCCGCCCCGAGGAAGCTCGCCAGGTCGGCGCATTCGAGCAGCGCGCGCTTGCCTTCCTGGGAACCGTTGTAGGCGAGAAGGATCTTGCGATACTTCATGGCGCCCTCCTATTTTGTGAGTAGTCCCACGCGCTCGATGGTCGCCCGCTCCGCCACCAGCGTCTCGGCCGCCCACTTCGCATAGTCCGCGCTCGACTGGTACCAACCGGGCTGGTCGAGCTGCGCAAGCAGCTTCAGGTACTCCGGGTCGTCGAGCGAGCGCTTGAACGCGTCGTGCAAAGTCTTCACGACTTGCGGCGACATTCCCTTCGGCCCCACCAGGCCGAACGGCGAGTTCGACACCGTGTCCACGCCGAGCTCCTTGACCGTCGGCGCATTCCAGCGCGTGCGCTTGTCGCCGAGCGTTGCAAGCAGCCGTTGCGCGCCCGCATCGACCTGCTTTGCCCAGCCGGTGGAATCGACCTGCATCATGACGTGTCCGCCCATGAGCGCGATGGCGCCGTCGGCGTAGCCCTTGAACGGCACATGCAGGAACTCGACGCCGGCCTTGGCCGCCACCTCCTCCATCGCCAGGTGCAGCGAGGTGCCGGTGCCCGGCGTGGCGTAGGACAACTTCCCGGGATTGGCCTTCGCGTACTCCAGCACGTCGCGGAAGGTCTTGAGCGGCGAATCGGCCCTCACCACCACGCCGAAGGTGTAGCCGGCGAGGCCGATGATGTAGGTGAAATCGGTGACGGGGTTCCAGTCCACCTTCTGCATGTGCGGCGCGCGGAACGCCGAGATCGTGAGCTGCGAGATCGTGTAGCCATCGGGCTGCGCCGTCTTGGCCATCGTCGTCGGCCCGTTGTTGCCGCTGCCCCCGGGCCGGTTCTCGATCACCAGGTTCTGGCCGAGGTAGCGCTGCGCGACCTCACCCAGCTTGCGGAAGTAGATGTCGGTGCTGCCGCCGGCGGGCCACGGCACGATCAGCGTGACCGGCTTCGACGGAAAGGCCTGGCCGAACGCGCTGGTCGCGGCGAGCAGCAGCGCGGCCAGCAGACCGAAAGCAAGTCGTTTCATTACTGCCCTCCTCCTCCGGCGGATAATATCAACTTTCCCGCCGAGCGAGACCTCATTGCTGGACATTTCCCGCTCCGATTTCGTGGCCGGCGTCGCCGGCGCCGGCACGATGGGCCGCGGCATCGCGCAGGTGCTGGCGCAGTGCGGCGCGCGCACCCTGCTCTTCGACGCGCAGCCCGGTGCGGCGCAGAAGGGCAAGGCGACGATCGGCGAGGCGCTAGGCAAGCTCGCCGAGAAAGGGCGCCTGCAGCGGGGCGATGTCGACGCCGCGCTCGGCCGCCTCGAGGTCGTCGATAAGCTCGAGCGCTTTTCCCCGTGCCATGTGGTGGTCGAGGCGATCATCGAGGAGCTCGGCGCGAAGCGCGAGCTGTTCGCCCGGCTCGAATCGATCGTCGGCGAGAGCTGCGTGCTCGCCTCCAACACCTCGTCGCTGTCGGTGACGGAGATGGCCGCGGCCTGCAAGCGCCCCGAGCGCGTCGCCGGCTACCACTTCTTCAACCCGGTGCCGGTGATGAAGATCGTCGAAGTCGTCGACGGCGTGCTCACCGCGCCCTGGGCCACCGACGCGCTCACCGCGCTCGCGCGCCGCTTCGGCCACGAGCCCATTCGCTGCAAGGACACGCCCGGCTTCGTCGTCAATCACGCCGGGCGCGCTTTCGTCCCCGAATCGCTGCGCGTGCTTTCGGAGGGCGTCGCCGATTTCGCCACGATCGACCGCATCCTCGTCGATGCGGCGGGCTTCCGCATCGGGCCGTTCGGCCTGATGGACCTGGTCGGCCTCGACGTCGCGCACGCGGTGATGAAGTCGATGTACGCGCAGTACTACGAAGAGCCGAAGTACCGCCCCTCGTTCCTCTCCGAGCCGCGCGTCGCGGCGGGACTGCTCGGCCGCAAGACGCGGCGCGGCTGGTACACGTACGGCAGCGACGGCGCCGCCGAGAAGATCCCCGAGCCGTCGGTGCCGACCGGCACGCCGAGGTCCGCCTGGGCGGTCCCCGAGCTGCAGCATCTGATTTCCGGTAGCGGCAGCAAGGACGCCGAAATCTGCTTCGTCGCGCCGCTGGGCAAGGACGTCACGACCACCGCGCTCGAGCTCGGCCTCGACCCGGCGCGCACGGTCGGCGTCGATCCCCTGTTCGGCTTCGCCAAGCGCCGCACGCTGATGGTCAACCCGGCGACGCGCAAGGACGTGCGCGCCGCTGCCCACGCGATGCTGGCGTTCGACGGGGTGCCGGTCTCGGTGATCAACGACTCGCCGGGCTTCGTCGCGCAACGCGTCGTCGCCCATATCGTCAACGTCGGTTGCGACATCGCTCAGATGCGCATCGCCGCGCCGGCCGATCTCGATCGCGCCGTCGTGCTCGGCCTCGGTTATCCTCGGGGTCCGCTGGCGATGGGCGACGCGCTCGGCGCCGGAAAGATCCTCACCATTCTCGAAGCCATGCACGCGATCTTCCAGGAGCCACGCTACCGGCCCAGCCCGTGGCTGCGGCGCCGCGCGCAGCTCGGCATTTCCCTCTTGACCCCGGAGTAGCCAACCCATGCTCGACGCCTACCTCTACGATGGCCTGCGCACACCGATCGGCCGCCACGCCGGCAAGCTCTCGCCGGTGCGTCCCGACGACCTCGCCGGCGAGGTGATCAAGGAAGTGGTTGCCCGCAACAAGGTCGACCCGGCGCAGATCTCTGACGTCATCCTCGGCTGCGTCAACCAGGCGGGCGAGGACAACCGCAACGTGGCGCGCTTCGCCGCGCTGCTGGCCGGCCTGCCGCCGACCACACCCGGCGCGACCGTCAACCGCCTGTGCGCGAGCGGGCTGCAGGCGGTGGTCGACTCGGCGCGCGCCGTGACCTGCGGCGAAGGCGACCTCTATGTCGCCGGCGGCGTCGAGCACATGACGCGCGCGCCCTACGTCATGAGCAAGCCCGACACCGCCTTCGGCCGCGACGCGAAGCTTTACGACACCACCATCGGCGTGCGCTTCCCCAACGCCAAGGCCATCAAGCAGTACGGCAATCACTCGATGCCCGAGACCGGTGACAACGTCGCCAAGGACTTCGGTATCACCCGTGCGCAGGCCGACGAGTTCGCCCTCGCCTCGCAGCAGAAGTACGCCACCGCGGAAAAGGAGGGCTTCTACAAGGGGGAGATTCTCCCCATCACCTTGCCGGCGAAGAAGAAGGACGCGCCGGGCGAATCGTTCGCCGCGGACGAGCATCCGCGCCGGGATTCGACGCTCGAGTCCCTGCAGAAGCTGAAGCCGCTCTTTGAAGGCGGGGTCGTGACGGCCGGCAATGCCTCGGGTGTGAACGACGGCGCGGCGGCGCTGCTCATCGGTTCGAAGAAGTGGGGCGAGAAGAACGGCAAGAAGCCGATCGCGAAGATCCTGTCAGCCGCCAGCGCCGGCGTCGAGCCGCGCATCATGGGCGTCGGACCGGCGTATGCCATTCCGCTGGCACTGCAAAGAGCCGGCTTGAAACTGACCGAGATGGACATCATCGAGATCAACGAGGCCTTCGCCAGCCAGGTGCTCGGCTGCCTGAAGCTGATGAACGTCGACTTCAAGGACCCGCGCGTCAACCCGAACGGCGGCGCGATCGCCATCGGCCACCCGCTCGGCGCCTCGGGCGCGCGCCTCGCGCTCACCGTCGCGCGCGAGCTGCAGCAATCGGGCGGCAAGTACGCGGCGGTGTCGCTCTGCATTGGCGTCGGCCAGGGGCTCGCCGTCATCCTCGAGCGCATGCAATGAAGCGCGAAAAGATCAAGGCCAAGTTCGCCTGGGACGATCCGCTCCTCCTCGACCAGCAGCTCTCGGAGGACGAGCGCATGGTGCGCGACGCGGCGCGGAAGTACTGCCAGGACAAGCTCGCGCCGCGCGTTCTGGAGGCTTTTCGCAAGGAAAAGACCGACCCGAAGATCTTCCGCGAGATGGGCGAGCTCGGCCTGCTCGGACCGACCATCCCGGAGCAGTACGGCGGCCCGGGGCTCAACTATGTCTCCTACGGCCTGATCGCGCGCGAAGTGGAGCGCGTCGACTCGGGTTACCGCTCGATGATGAGCGTGCAGTCCTCGTTGGTCATGGTTCCGATTTTTGAATTTGGTTCTTCTATTACAAGAGAAAAATACTTGCCGAAGCTCGCGACGGGCGAATGGATCGGCTGCTTCGGCCTGACCGAGCCGAACCACGGCTCCGACCCGGGCTCGATGGTGTCGCGGGCGAAGAAGGTCAAGGGCGGCTACAGCCTGAGCGGCACCAAGATGTGGATTTCCAACTCGCCGATCGCCGACGTATTCGTCGTCTGGGCAAAGGACGACGAAGGCGCGATCCGGGGCTTCGTGCTGGAGAAATCCTTCAAGAATCTGTCTGCTCCCGCCATTCACGGCAAGGTCGGGCTGCGCGCCTCGATCACTGGCGAAGTGGTGATGGACGGCGTCTTCTGCCCGGAGGAAAACGCCTTCCCCGAGGTGCGCGGCCTGAAGGGCCCGTTCACCTGCCTGAATTCCGCCCGCTACGGCATCGCCTGGGGCGCGCTCGGCGCGGCCGAGGACTGCTGGCACCGCGCGCGACAGTACGTGCTCGACCGCAAGCAGTTCGGCCGTCCCCTCGCCGCGAATCAGCTTGTGCAGAAGAAGCTGGCCGACATGCAGACCGAGATCACGCTCGGCCTGCAGGGCTGCCTGCGCCTGGGGCGCATGAAGGACGAGGGCAGCGCCTCGGTCGAGATCACCTCGATCATGAAGCGCAACTCCTGCGGCAAGGCGCTCGACATCGCGCGCGTTGCGCGCGACATGCTCGGCGGCAACGGCATCTCCGACGAGTTCGGCGTGATCCGCCACGTGGTCAACCTCGAGGTGGTCAATACCTACGAGGGCACGCACGACATCCACGCCCTGATCCTCGGCCGCGCGATCACCGGCATCCAGGCGTTCACCTAGCCCTGCTGTTCGGCAAAGCCAAGGATCCGACCGCCGATTGGCCAGCCGCCGGGCAGGCTCCGGCGCTCGATCCGCAGCGCCACGCCATCGGGCCCCTGCGCCTCGGCGATCCGCTGGAGAACGCCAGGGCCCTGGGCCGGCCGAAACGATTTCGCGACGGGTATCTCGAGTACGAAACCTTCGAGCTGGAGTTCAAGGAGGGCCGTCTGGTCGCCGTGAAATTCGACATCGACGAAGGCTCGAGCGTCGACGTCGCCGGTGACATCCGGCTGTCGCGCGCGGTGAAGCCGCTGGACGTGCAGGCCTGGTTCGGCGAGCCGGCGTCGGACTCGACGGACGGCGGCAATCTCCGCTGGATCGACTTCGAGCGCGGCGGCGCCACGCTCGCCCTGGAGTTCACCGACGAGCGACTCAGCTGCGTGCAGCTCTACGCGGAGGGCTACGCATGAAACCCCGGATCACGCTGGTCACGCTCGGCGTGGACGACCTCGAGAAGTCGGTCCGCTTCTACCGGGACGGCCTCGGCCTGCACACGGAAGGCGTCATCGGCAAGGAATTCGAGTACGGCGCGGTGGCCTTCTTCGATCTGCAATCGGGCATGCGTCTCGCACTGTGGCCGCGCAAGAGCCTGTCGCACGACTCGGGGCTGCCCGTCGGCCAGCCCAATGCGATCGAAATCTGCCTCGCCCACAACGTCGCCTCGCCGGCGGAAGTGGATGCCGTGATGGCGCAAGCCAGGGCCGCGGGCGCGAGGATCGTCAAGCCCGCGCAGAGGACTTTCTACGGCGGCTACGCGGGCTACTTCTCGGATCCGGACCAGCATCTCTGGGAAGTCGCCTGGAATCCGCAGATGCTGCCGCGGGAACAATGAGCGGGCTGGATCTCCTGCGCACTGACGTGGTCGGCAGCCTGCTGCGTCCCGCGGCGTGGCGGGACGCGCGAGCGGCGTTCGACGAAGGCCGCATGCCGGAGGAGGAATTCCGGCGCATCGAGGATCAGGCGGTGCGAGACGCGATCCGCTTCCAGGAGAGCCTCGGGCTGGAGGTGATCACCGACGGCGAGATCCGCCGCCTCAATTTCCAGGACAGCTTCGGCGCCGCGGTGAGCGGCTTCGCCGCGGCCGGCACGACGCTGCGCGCCACCGAGGCGCGCATTGCCGGCGGCAGCGCGCTGGCGCGCTTCGACATGCCCGACCTGCACCAGCACGGCCCCGCCGTGACCCGTCGCCGGCCGGCGGTGACACGGCTCAAGCTCGAGCGCAACATCCTGCTCGAGGAATACCGCTTTGCCGAAGCGGCGGCGAAGAAGCCGGTCAAGGTGACGCTGATCGGCCCGGATCGCATCGCCCAGCGCTTCGCGCACGAGGAGTCGCAGGCCGTCTACGCGGACGCCGACGCGTTCCTCGCCGACGTGGTCGCGATCGAGCGGCAGATGATCAAAGAGGTTGTGGCCGCGGGCTGCCGCTATGTGCAGATCGATGCGCCCGGCTACACCGCGTACGTCGACGCGCCATCGCTGGACGCGATGCGCGGCCGAGGCGAGGACCCGATGCGAAACTTCGAACGCTCGCTCGCCGCCGACGCAGCCGTCCTGGAAGGCTTCGCCGACGTGACCTTCGGCATCCACCTCTGCCGCGGCAACCAGCACAGCATGTGGCACCGCGAAGGCCACTACGACGCGATTGCCGAGCGGCTGTTCAACGCGCTGCCCCACCAGCGCTTCCTGCTCGAGTACGACAGCCCGCGCGCCGGCAGCTTCGAGCCGCTGCGCCACGTGCCGAAGGGCAAGGTCTGCGTGCTCGGCCTGGTCAGCACCAAAGTCCCGGAGCTGGAGACGCCCGAGGCGCTCGCGCGACGGATCGACGAAGCGGCGCGCTACCTGCCGCTCGAGCAGCTCGCGCTCAGCCCGCAGTGCGGCTTCGCCTCCGATGTGACGGGCAACCGCGTCACGGAGGAGGATCAGCGGCGCAAGCTCGAGCTCGTGGTGCGGACGGCGCGAATGGTGTGGCGCTGAGGCTTGCTACTATTGGTCCATGGCCGGCTGGCTGATTCCCACGCTGAAGGCGATCCTGCCGCACGTGAGCGACGTCGTCTCCGCGGTGCGGCCGGTCTTCACGCGCAAAAAAAGCGAGGCCGCGGCCCTAGCCTCCGGCGACCTGGCGCAACAGCAGATCGCCGAGCTGCAGGCCGCCGCGGCGCAGAACGCGGACCACATCAAGGAGCTCGCCGCGCAGCTGCAGAGCACGGTCGCGGCGCTCGAGAGCGCGGCACTGACAGCGGAAGCCCGGCTGCGCCGCGCCGTGGTGATGTGCGCGGTGGCCATGGCGCTGTCGGTCGTCGCTCTGTTCGTCGCGCTCGCGGCCCTCTCGCTGCGTTAAGCCGTGCGATTCGCGGCGGCCCTCTTCCTCCTCCTGGCTGCGATTCCTGCGGCGGCTCAGCGCGAGCAGCCGGCCAACTCCATCCTGCTGGTGGCCAAGCCGAGCCTCACCGACCCGAGCTTCCGCGAGACCGTGGTGCTGGTGACGCAGACGCCGGACGCCACCACCGTCGGCGTGATCCTCAACCGGCCGGCGGAGAAGCGCCACGAGCGGACCGGCGAGCCGCTTTACAGCGGAGGCCCGGTCATGCCGCAGGTCACGATCGCGCTGTTCGCCGCCGATCGCGAGCCGACCGCCGCCTTTCACGTCCTGCAGGGCATCTACCTCAGCATGCATCCGGCGAACGTCGACGCGCTGCCGTCGCGCCCGGGACAGCGCTTGCGATTTTTCACGGGCTTCGCCGGCTGGGCGCCGAATCAGTTGCAGCGCGAGCTGAAGCTCGACGCCTGGTTTGTGCTGCCTGTCACGGAAGAGATCCTGTTCCGCACCGACACGAGCGGCCTGTGGAAGGAATTGTTCGAAAAAGCGCGCGGCTCGCGAGCGGAGAACAAAAACGGTGATAGGCTGCGGTCATGATCGTCGCGCGCCTTCTGGCTGCCCTTCTGCTGGTTTGTGCCGGCGTCGCCAGCGCGCAGTCCCAGCAGGAGGAGGCCATCCTGCTGATCGCCCACCCGGCATTCCGCGACCTCGAGTACCGCCAGACGGTCCTGCTCGCGGCGCCCGCCCCGAGCGGCGGCCACGTCGGCGTGATTCTCAACCGGCCGACGAAGCGATCGCTCGGCAGCCTGTTCCCGGAGCACGAGCCGTCGAAGAAGGTCGTCGATCCGGTGTACTACGGCGGGCCGTTCTCGCGCGGCGCGCTGGTCGCGCTGGTCAAGGCCGACCACACGCCGGGCGCGGGGTCGGTGCTGCTGATGCCGAACCTGTACCTCACGTTCCGCGCCAACACCATCGACCACGTGATCGAGACCACGCCCAACGATGCGCGCTATTTCGTCGGCTATGTCGGCTGGCGCCCGGGCGAGCTGAAGAGCGAAATCGACCGCGGGCTGTGGTCGGTGCTCGACGCCAACGTCGAGATGGTGTTCCGCAAGGACACCGATGGCCTGTGGGAGGAGCTGCTGCAGTCGACCCGGCGAATCCGGGCGGACATCGGGGCCGACGCCAGAGCCGACGCCGGGCCGGATGCGCCGGTCGGAGCACTCGCGGTAACCGAAGCAAGACGGATAACCCGCCGCTGACCCGTTAGTCTTGCGCGCATGGACGCCGAATCCGGCAGCCGCGCGCTCAGCGCCATCAATGACCTCTGCGAGTTGCTTCGCCTCGCCCTCGGCGCCGCCGAGCGCGTCGAGCAGGAGGTCCACGGCCCGGCCTTCGAGCATGCCGACCTGATCGCCCGGGACGTCCACCGGATCCGCCGCAGCGCCGACGTCCTGAAGGGCAAGATCGAAGCCTTCGTCACCGAAGAAGCCTCGGCGAACTTCGACCGGGGTCACCCGCTGCGGCGCAACAGCGACCGCATCACCCGCACCTAAGCCTTCACGCTGCCCGTCGGGCAGTGGACTTTTTCTCGAACGTCATCCTGCCGCCGCGCCAGTCGACCGCGATCGTGTCCTTGGGCGCGAAGCGGCCTTCGAGGATCGCCTTCGCGAGCGGGTTCTCGAGCTCGGACTGGATGGCGCGCTTGAGCGGCCGTGCGCCGTAGACCGGGTCGAATCCGACCTTGGCGAGCTCGGCGAGCGCCGCGTCCGAGACTTCCAGGCTGTAGTCCATCTTCGCAAGCCTTTGCTGAAGAATCTTCAGCTGGATTCTTGCGATCGACTTGATGTTGTCTTCGGCGAGCGCGTGGAAGACCACGACCTCGTCGATGCGGTTGACGAACTCGGGCCGGAACTGCGTTTTCACCTCGCCCATCACCGCGAGCTTGACCACCTGGTAATCGCTGCCCGCCATGCTCTGGATCATCTGCGAGCCGAGGTTGGAGGTCATCACCAGCACGGTGTTCTTGAAATCCACGGTGCGGCCCTGCCCGTCCGTCAGACGGCCTTCGTCCAGAACCTGGAGCAGCGCGTTGAACACGTCGGGGTGCGCCTTCTCCACCTCGTCGAAGAGAATGACCGAGTACGGCTTGCGCCGCACCTGCTCGGTGAGCTGCCCGCCTTCGTCGTAGCCGACGTAGCCCGGCGGCGCGCCGATCAGGCGCGAGACCGAGTGCTTCTCCATGTACTCCGACATGTCGATGCGGATGAGGTGCTCCTCCGAGTCGAACAGGAACGCGGCGAGCGCCTTGCACAGCTCGGTCTTGCCGACGCCCGTCGGTCCGAGGAACAAGAATGACCCATACGGTCGATTGGGATCCGCAAGTCCCGATCTCGAGCGGCGGATCGCGTCGGAGACGAGCCGTACCGCCTCGTCCTGACCGACCACGCGCTCGTGCAGCCTGTCTTCCATCCGGATCAGCTTCTCGCGCTCGCCCTGCATCATCTTCGACACCGGGATGCCGGTGGCGCGCGATACGACCTCGGCGATCTCTTCCGCGCCGACCTGGGTGCGGACCAGCCGGGCTTTTTTTGCTTCCGGCTTTTCCGCCAGCTGCTTTTCCAGCTGCGGGATCCTGCCGTACTGGATCTCGGACATCTTCTGCCAGTCGCCCTTGCGCTTCGCCTCCTCCATCTGCAGGCGCAGCTTCTCCAGCTCTTCCTTCACGTGCTGGCTGCCCTGCACCTGCGCCTTCTCGGCTTTCCACACTTCCTCGAGGTCGGCGTACTCCTTCTCCAGCTTCTCGATCTCCTGTTCGATCAGGGCTAGCCTTTTCTGCGAGGCCTCGTCCTTTTCCTTCTTCACCGCCTCGCGCTCGATGCGCAGCTGGATCAGGCGGCGGTCGAGGCGGTCCATCGCCTCGGGCTTGGAGTCGATCTCCATCTTGATGCGCGCCGCCGCCTCGTCGATCAGGTCGATCGCCTTGTCGGGCAGGAAGCGGTCGGTGATGTAGCGCTGCGA
>DATNCP010000140.1:0-6786 GCA_035607175.1 Burkholderiales bacterium | reverse complement strand
CGGTGGCGGGTGCCGGGCGGAATGTAGGTCGATTCGTTCTCGGTGAGCAGGAAGGTCTCGGCGCCGCGCGTCACGCGCGCGCTGCCGCGCACCACGACCCAGTGCTCGGCGCGGTGGAAGTGCATCTGCAGCGAGAGCGATGCGCCCGGCTCGACGATGATGCGCTTCACCTGGAAGCGATCGCCCTTCTCCAGGCTGTCGTAGCTGCCCCAGGGGCGCTGCACCTTGCGGTGCGCGAGGGTCTCCTCGCGGCCGGCGGCCTTGAGCTTCGCGACCAGCGCGCCGACGCTCTGCGCGCGATCCTTCCTCGCCACCATCACCGCGTCGGCGGTCTCGACGATCACCACGTCCTCCAGGCCGACGCAGGCGACCAGGCGGTGCTGCGAGATGAGCAGCGCGTTCCTGGTGTCGGCGGCGTGCACGTCGCCGTGAATCACGTTGCCGTCGGCATCCTTGTTTTCAATGCCCCACAGCGCGTCCCAGGCGCCGACGTCCGACCAGCCGGCCTCGAGCCGCACCACCATCGCTTCGGGAGCGCCGCTGCCGTGGCCGATCTTCTCCATCACCGCGTAGTCGATCGAATCGGGCGGGCATTCGCAGAAGGGCTTCTCGGCGACGCGCAGGAAAGCGCCGTCGCGCTTGCCCTGGGTGTAGGCACGCTCGCAGGCTTTGAGGATATCGGGGCGGAACGCGCCGATGGCGTCGATCCAGACCGAGGCGCGCACCGCGAAGATGCCCGCGTTCCAGAGATACCGGCCCGACTCCAGGTACTGCAGCGCGGTAGCGGCGTCGGGCTTCTCGACGAAGGCGTCGACGTAGTCGCCTTCGGTGCGGATGTAGCCGTAGCCGGTCTCGGCCGCGGTCGGCGGCACGCCGAAGCAGACGATGCGGGCGCCGGCGGCGAGCGCGGCGCCGCGCTGCACCGCCTGCTGGAAGGCTTCGCGCCTGGTGATGAAGTGGTCCGAGGGCATGGCGACCAGCACCGGGTCGTCGGCCGATAGAGCGTGCACCGCCGCGAGCGTCAGCGCCGGCGCGGTGCCGCGGCCGATCGGCTCGAGCAGGATCGCCTTCGCGCGCACGCCCGAGCGGCGCAGCTGCGCCTCGACCATGAAGCGATGGCCTTCGTTGCAGACCACCAGCGGTTCGGCGGCGACATCGCCGGCGCCGCGCAGCCTGAGCGCGGTCTGCTGCAGGAGCGTCCCCTCGCCGTTCAGGGCGTGCAGCTGCTTCGGGAAGTGCTCTCGCGAAAGGGGCCACAGGCGGGTGCCGGAGCCCCCGCACAGAATTACCGGTTGAATCATGGACTGGTTAAGGCGAGGCGCGAGCGCTCCGCCTTCTTTCTCCGTAGAGCTTTTGCCAGCCCCACTCTGCAACAAAGCGCGCTTCGTAGTCTGCCCTTGCGCACAGGCCCATCTGGCGCATCTTCTCGGGAAACGCTTCGGCCCAGGCGAGGCGGCGCGCGAGGTCGCGCGCCGAGCCCGGCTCGAACAGCAGGCCGTTGCGCCCCGGCTCGACCAGCTCGGCGAGCGCGCCCAGGCGGCTGGCGATCACCGGCAGGCCGTGCGCGAAGGCCTCGACCAGCGCGCGCGGCGTCGCCTCGTAGGCGAGACTCGGCATGACGAGGTAGGCCACGCGCCGCATGCGCGCCTGCACGGCGGCGTGCGCCGTGACGCCGAGGTAGCGCACCCGGGGATGCGCCTCGATGCGCGCGCGCTCCGGCCCGACGCCGACCACGTCGATGCGCGCGCCGGGAAACAGGTCGAGCGCCTCGACCAGCGTGCTGATGCCGGCTTCCGCGATCAGGGGGCCGACAAACAGGCCGCCCGCGCGCAGCTCACTCATTCGGCGTCCAGCGCCGCACGCGGTATTCGATCTTCGGCGTGCGCTTGGGCTTTTCGGGGCGAGGGGCTTCCGCTTCATAGACCTCGACCCGCACCTTCCGCGCGTGCGGCTTCGGACGCGGCTTCTCCGGCGCGGGCTCGCCTTCGTGTTCGTCGCGCCCTCGCCCGCGCAATCTGCCCGATGCGTAGAGGTATCCGGCGGCGGTTGCAGCAGCACTCATGTCGAACGGTCTCCTTTTCTCATGCCGGCATCCACGCCGAGCGTTTTTCAACCAGCTTCCAGTAGCTGCCGGTCACCGGGTCGTCCCGGTCCAGCCGGCCGGCGGCAAGCGAGCGGCCGAGCACCACGCCGAGCAGGTAGACGAGCGTCAGCGCGCCGATGACTTGCGGGCGCCACGACCACTCCGGGTAGGCCTCGAGCGCGAATGCGCCCGCGCGCCGCATCGCCGCCTGCAGCGCGGCCGCGCTGACCGCGCGCGAGCCGAGAGCTTGCTGCACCATCAGGTAGTGCAGCACGTCGTCGAGCGGGCTCGCCTCGGTGCGCGCGTTGCCCCACTCGCAGACGAACAGCTGCGAGCCGAGGTCGCGGATGTTCCAGGGCGCGAAGTCGCCTTGCGAGAGCACGTACGGCCCGGTCCAGTAGAGCAGCGCGGTCTCGCAGTCGTGGTACGCCTGCTCGAGCATGGCGCGCGCCTTCGGCGTGGCGCCGCTCTCCAGCCGGTGCAACCCGCGCTGCAGCCACTGGCAGCAGCCCGAGACTTCGAAGTCGGTGGCGCGGAAGCGCGCTTTGCCGAGGCTGGCGAGAAAGCGTGCGTGGGCCGCCGTGAACGCTGCCTTCTGCGGGCTGCGGCCGGCCGGCACCGCGCTCATGACGAGATAGCGGCGGCCATCAGCATCGGTGCCTTCGTCCAGCACGCGCGGCACCTGGCCTTCCAGCTCGGCGAAGGACTCGAGCTCGCGCAGCCAGCGCGCTTCGCGCTGCAGCAGGCGGCTGGCGCGCTCGTTGACCGCGGTCTTCACCAGCTGGCGTCCGCGCCGCGCCGCAGTGACCAGGATGGATTGCTGGGACAGACTCAAATCCGCGCCTCGGTCGGCCGTGCCCGCGGCAGGCGCAGCCGGGCCAGCTCGCCTCGGTCGATCTTGCCGTCGCCGTTGACGTCGGCCACCGCGAATACCGGCAGCAGGCCGGGAACTGCCGCGGCTTCGTCGGCATCGATGAAACCGTCGCGATTGCGGTCCGCGCGCGCGAAGGTCTGCGCGACCATCGCCGCGTGATCGAGGCCGGTCCGCTCGCTGCGGAAGCCGGACGAATCCTTGCCGGCCATGACCGAGCTCAGGTACGGCAGCGGCGCCGTGAGAAGCACCAGCGGGGTAGCGATGACAACAAGGAACACGAACGCGTTGCGCTCTTGTCTTAGCCGGAAGTTCATATTGGTATTGGTGTAGTGAGGGTCGGAACCCCTCGCAAGGCCCGTACCTACATGAAAAAACAATCACTTAGCCTCAGCTATGCCCGCCTCTGCGTCGGGAGGTCGGGACGTCCCTGCGGACGTGGTGCTAAGTCTTTGTTTTCTTGGCTATCGCGAGGTCGCGCGAGCGCGACGTCGACGACCGACGAGACGTGTAATCGCTTCCACCATCGCCGCCGGATCCGCGCGCCCCTTGCCGGCGATATCGAGCGCCGAGCCATGCGCGACCGACGAGAACAGCACCGGCGTGCCGATCGTCAGCGCCGCCGCCCCGTTGGGCGCGAGCAGCTTCGCCGCCACGTGCCCCTGGTCGTGCAGCATCACCACGTACGCGTCGTAGGCCTCGCGCTGCAGAAGCGTGTCCGCGCCGATCGGGCCGTCGACCACGGCGTGCCGCCTCGCGCCCTCGATCGCCGGACGGATGATCTTCTCCTCTTCCGTCCCCGCGGCGTGCGGGTTGAGGCCGCTCACCGCGATGCGCGGCTTCTCGATGCCCATCTTCCTCAGCGCATCGCCCGTCGCGCGGATGACGCGTCCCACCTTGTCGATGCTGAGATCGATCGCCTTGGAAACCGGAGAATGGAGCGTGACGTGCGCGATGCGGATCTCGCGCTTCTTCCACCGGAAGCAGAGCATCAGGATCCCCGCCTCGGGCGCGAAGCCGCAAGCCTTCGCGACGAACGATGGGTAGCCGTCGAAGGCGATCCCCGCTGCGTCGATCGACGCCTGCGTGTGCGGCGCGGCGACGACCGCATCGTATTCGCCGGCGAGCGCGCCGCGAATCGCGATCCGCGCCGCCTCGAGCGCCGCCTTGCCATGAGCGGCCGCGACTTTTCCGACCTTGACCTCGCTCGGCGCAAGACTGCTGTTGACCAGCACCGGCTCGCAGATCCTGCGAATGCGCGGGTCGCGCGACGCCTTGAGCGAAATCTCGGGACCGATGCCGGCGGGATCGCCGGTCGCGATCGCGATCTTCACATCCAGGGCATCAGCGAGGCGTGGATGACGTCCGGCACGCCCTTGCCGCCGACCGACTTGATCGCGAGGTCGACGTCCTTCAGGCCGAAGCGGTGCGTCGTCACCCTGTCGAGGGGGAATCGCTTCGACGCAAGCTGCTCGAGCGCCAGCTCGCAGGCCTTGTAGCTGTGCCCGCGCGCGCTATGCATGGTGATGAACTTCACCGTGAACTTCTCCAGCGGGAAATTGGGGAACTCCTTCAGCTCGCCCTGCACGACGATGGTCCCGCCCTTTCGCTTCAGCGCCTCGATGCCGAGCAGCATCGGAATGGTGCCGGCGCCGGCGGTGCAGTCGAGCGCCACGTCCACGCCCTTGCCGCCGGTGATCTCCTTGATGCGGGCGAGCGGATCTTCCTTGTTCACGTCGATGACGTAGTCCGCGCCGAGCTCCTTCGCCACCTTCAGCCGCGCGCCGTCCTTCGACGTGCCGGTGACGATGATGAGCGAGGCGCCGGCCTGCTTGCAGATCACGGTCTGCGACAGGCCCTGCTGTCCCGGGCCCTGGATGAGCACGCTCGAGTCGTAGCCGACGCCGCCGTCGAAGAGCGACCACTCGACGCCGTTCGCCATCGGCGTGACGAGTCCCGCGAGCTCGGCCGAGACGCCTTTCGGCACCCGGTGCAGGACCGCGTTCCACGGCAGGTATACGTACTGCGCAAAGCCGCCCCACAGGTGCGGCGCCTTCTCCGCCGAGGTGTAGCCGTAGCGGATGCCGTCGGGGTTGTTGCGCCAGTCGGTGTTCTCGCAGTGCCGGTACTGGCCGGCGTGGCACCACTCGCACTTGCCGCACATCACGTAGTGCTCGACGAAGACGAGGTCGCCCTCCTTGAAGCCCTTGCGGCGCACGAACTCGCGCCCGGCCTTGGCGATGACGCCGATGTTCTCGTGGCCCATGATCACCGGCGCCGCCGACGGCGGGTGCGCGTAGAGCTTGACGTCGGTGCCGCAGATGCCGGCCACCTCCATCTTCATCAGCGCCGCGTCCTCGGGGATCGGCGGCATCGGGAACTCGCGGATCTCGGTCTTGCTCGCGGCCGTGCGGACGGCGGCCAGGACTTTTTCGCTCATACTTCAGTTTCTCATGGACTCGCGCGCCGATGCCGCCACCCGCTTGAAATCGTGGACGCGGAGCCGCTTCGGCGACGTGACCGTGATGGTCACCGAGCTGGAGAGCGCGGTCCCCGGCTTTCCGCCGCTGCACACGGTGGTCGCGTTCTGGACAGCGGAACGCGAGCACTTCCATTTCAAGGTGTTCAAGCCGCTGGTCGAGGTGAGCGAAACTGACATCCCGCCGCGGTGGTACAGGGACGCACTGCGCGTATCACTTGGATTAGACTGCGGCTGCTGCTGATCGAGAGGAGGAGCACGAACCATGAGCGTTGCCGCCAAGACTCGTCCCCAGGTCGCCACCATGAACGCCGTGCACGACCTGCCGGTGCTGGTCGCGCGCGACGAGGGATTCTTCAAGGACGAGGGCCTCGACATCGAGTTCGTCACCACGCCGGGCATGGCGCAGTCGACCACGTCGCACTTCGTCAAGTTCGACTCGGTCTTCGACCGGCCGCTCGACTCGGTCTACAACGAGGGCGGCATCGACCAGTACCGGATGTGCGAATGGGGCATCATGAAGCGCGCGGTCGAGGCCAACGCGCAGGGCCTGCGCGGGCGCAAGATCGTCGCGCTCGGCGCCTCGATGTCCAAGTTCGCCATCGTCGTCAGCAAGGACTCGAAGATCTACGAGCCGGAGATGCTGAAGGACAAGCCGATCGCGGTGACGCCGAACAACGGCTCGGACTTCACCACCCTGAAGATGATCGAGGGCTTCCTCGATCCCCAGCACGTGAAGCGCACCAACGTCGGCTCGATGCTCAAGCGCCTCGAGGCGGTGCGCGACGGGCGCGTCGCCGCGGCGAGCCTGATGGAGCCGTGGATCAGCGTGGCGCAGAAGTGGGGCCTGCGCATCCTCATCGAGTCGCACTCGACCCGCGCCGAGGCTGCCGGCGACGACCTCGACGGCAAGACCTTGCGCAAGATGTTCAGCGCGCAGGCGCGCGCGGTCGAGGCGATCGAGAAGAACCCGCAGAAGTACGCGCACTACCTCACGCGCGAGACCGGCGGGCTGCTCAAGCCCGAGGAGCTGCAGACCTGGCGCCTGCTGCACGCCGCGCCCCAGCCCTACACGCGCGAGCGCTTCGACGACACCTACAACTGGACGGTGAAGTGGAACATGACCGTGCCGGGCGCTACCTACGAAAACACCGTCGACAACCGCGCCTGGCAATAACCGAGGAGGCAATATGAAAACGCTGGTGGTTTTGGCAGCAGGAGTCATGCTCGCGGCATGCTCGTCGATGCCCTCGTGGGTTCCAGGCAGCGGCTGGACCACCCTGATCGATGGCGACAAGGGGATGGAGAACTTCAACAAGCTCGGCGATGCGAACTGGCGCGCCGAGGGCGGCG
>DATNCP010000090.1:0-26233 GCA_035607175.1 Burkholderiales bacterium | reverse complement strand
CACGTTCCGCAAGATGAACGATGCAGACTTCCCGGTGGCGAAGGTGATCGAGGGCATCGATGCGGCGGCCGCCGCCGGCCTCGAGCCGGTCAAGATCAACATGGTGGTGAAGCGCGGCGTCAACGACGGCGGCATCGATCGCCTCCAGCACCCGGCCGACCGGAAAGTCGGCGTCGTTCATGCGGCGGAACACCGCGTCGTCGAGCGAGTCGAGGCTGACCGTGACGCGATTCAGGCCGGCGCGGGCGAGGCCGCCCGCCTGCTTCGCGAGCAGCGAACCATTCGTCGTCAACGTAATTTCGACGTTCAGGCCCTGCAGCAGCGCGATCAGGCGATGCAGGTCGCGGCGCACCAGCGGCTCGCCGCCCGTGAGGCGGATCTTCTCCACGCCCAGGCCGACGAAGATGCGCGCGAGGCGGGCGATTTCCTCGAAAGTGAGGATCGCGTCGTGCGGCAGGAACTTGTAGCCGGCGTCGAACACTTCGCGCGGCATGCAGTAGGTGCAGCGGAAGTTGCAGCGATCGGTGACCGAAATGCGGAGGTCGCGCATCGGCCGGGCGCGCGTGTCCGCGAGCGGGCCGCCGGCAAAAGCGGGAGCCGCAGCGCGCGCGCCGTTCGTCCGAATCGGAATGACCTTCATCACCATGGTGGTTTTGCCTGAAAAATCATAGCAGATACGGCGTATAGTTCCGCCGTGGAAAAGCCGCGCATGCCCATTGCGATCGTGATGCAACGGCGAGTTTCGAACAGCCGTTGGGTCGATCACGTCTGGGAGCCCTGGAGCGTCCTCACTGGATATGAGGGCGAGAGCGCGCCGCGTCAACTGGTCAACGAAGCTTCCGTCGCGCAGTGGCTGCACCCCGGGTTCGAGCTCGTCCTGTACAAGGACGAGCTCGAGGGCTACTACCTGAACGTCTCGTCGCAGGATCCGCGCGTCTTCGTCCTGTGGCGCATGGAGGGCGAAACCGCCCTGCCTGGGGAAGTCACCGTCAGCCAGGAAGAGGCCGGGCGCTGGATGGACGGCGGACATTCGGTCGACGGCGTGACCATGCCTGCGGAAATCTTCGCTTGGGCCGGCGCCTACGTGGAGGCGAACTACCGGCCCGAGCCGAAGCAGCGCATCAAGCCGCGCTCGTTCCGCCATCCCAAGGACCGGGTCTAGATGGCCGAAGATTTCCTGCGTCGCTGGTCGCGGCGGAAGCACGAGCGCGCGGCCGATGCCGAAAAGCCGAAGCCGGTCGAGAACAAGGAAGATGCGGCGGCGAAGCCTGCCGCGCCACTGGCCCCCGTCGACAAGCTCACGCACGACTCCGACTTCACCGGCTTCATGCAGCCGAAGGTCGAAGATGCCTTGCGCCGGGCGGCGCTGAAGAAGCTGTTCAACGACCCGCACTTCAATATTCCGGATCCGTTCGAGCCGTACTCGGGCGACTGGACAGGCGAGGCCCTGCCGCCGGAGATGCTGGCGACGCTCAACCAGGCGAAGACGCTGCTGTTCGACAAGCAGCACGAGGAGCCGAAGCAGGAGCAGGAGCCGAAGCAGGAGCAGGCGAAGGCGGAAGGGAAGAGCGCAGAGAAAGTCGAGGAGCAGAGCGAAAGGGCGGCTGATGAGCCTCGACGGCAAGACGCTTAAGGTCTGCAGCTGCAACCGCACGGTCGCGCTTGACGCGAAGGCGCTCGCCGCGGCGCTGAAGCTCAAGGCGCCGCTGCAGGTGCACGACCAGCTCTGCCGCCGCGACGCGAACGCGTTTCAGGCGGCGCTGGGCGATTCCGACGTCATCGTCGCCTGCACGCAGGAAGCGTCTCTCTTCGGCGAGCTGGCCGCTGGCGCGGGCTCGCATGCCAACGTGCAGTTCGTGAACGTGCGCGAGGCGGCCGGCTGGTCGGACGAGCGCGCGAAGACCATGCCGAAGATCGCTGCGCTCGTGGCCATGGCGGCACTGCCTGAGGCCGAGCCGGTCCCCGCGGTCGAGTTCAAGTCCGCCGGCCAGGTGCTCATCGTCGGTCCCGCTGCCGCCGCGTTAGACTGGGCCGAACGGCTGGCCGAGCAGCAGGACGTCAGCGTTCTCGTCACGGACAGTCGCGGCGGCGAGTTGCCGCTCGAGCGCCGCTACCCGGTGTGGTCGGGAAAGGTCACGAGCCTCAGCGGCTGGCTCGGCGCCTTCGAGGTCGAATGGCGGCAGGAGAACCCGATCGACCTCGAGGTTTGCACGCGCTGCAACGCCTGCGTGCAGGCCTGCCCGGAACAAGCGATCGACTTCAGCTACCAGATCGATCTCGAAAAATGCAAGTCGCACCGCGCCTGCGTGAAGGCGTGCGGTGCGATCGGCGCGATTGATTTCTCCCGCGCGGACGTTGCCCGCAAGGAGAGCTTCGATATCGTCCTCGATCTTTCGCGCCAGCCGCACATTCGCGTCGGCGAGCTTCCGCAGGGCTACCTCGCGCCGGGCGACGACCCGCTGGAGCAGGCGCTGGCGGCGCAGCAGCTCGGCGCGCTGACCGGGGAGTTCGAGAAGCCGAGGTTCTTCGCCTACAACTCGCGCATCTGCGCCCATAGCCGCTCGGGGCAGAATGGCTGCAACCAGTGCATCGACGTCTGCTCGAGCGGGGCGATCCAGGCCGATGGCGACCACGTGAAGGTTGAGCCGCATCTTTGCGCCGGCTGCGGCGGCTGCGCGACGGTCTGCCCCTCCGGCGCCATGAGCTACGCGTACCCGCGCACGCCGGATATGGGCATGCGCCTGAAGACCATGCTGTCGACCTACCGGGAAGCCGGCGGCAGCGACGCCAGCATTCTTTTCCACGATGCGCGCGAGGGCCGCGCCGAGGTGCTGCGCCACGCGCGCCGCGGCAAGGGCCTGCCGGCGCGGGTCATTCCGCTCGAATGCTTCCACACCGCCTCGGTCGGCATGGATCTCATGCTCGGCGCGATGGCTTATGGCGCTAGCCAGGTCGTGGTTCTCTCGACCGACAAGACCGGCGAAGGCTATGTCGCGGCGCTCAAGCGGCAGATGGGCTTCGCGGAGACGATCGTCAACGCCCTCGGTTACGCCGGCACGCACTTCAAGGTCATCGAGCGTCTCGACGAGCTCTGGGAGCTCGCCCCGGCGGCGACGGTCGCCAAGCCGGCGACGTTCAACCTGTCGCCCGAGAAGCGCACCACTCTCGACCTCGCGCTGGATCATCTGGCGCGACACGAGGAAAAGACGATCGCGCTGCCGGCCGGCGCGCCCTTTGGCGCGCTCGCGGTGAACAGGCAGACCTGCACGCTCTGCAAGGCCTGCATCGGCGCCTGCCCCGAATCGGCGCTGATCGACTCGACCGAAGCACCCAGCCTGCGCTTCATCGAGCGCAACTGCGTGCAGTGCGGCCTGTGCGCGAACACCTGCCCTGAGAAGGCGATCACGCTGATCCCTCGGCTGCTTATCGGTCCGAAAGCCAAAGAGGCGATGACGCTGAACGAAGCCGAGCCGTTCAATTGCGTGCGTTGCGGCAAGCCGTTCGGCACCAAGCAGATGGTCGACAACATGCTCGGCAAGCTGAGTGGCCACTCGATGTTCGCCGGGGGCGTGCGCCGCCTGCAGATGTGCGGCGACTGCCGCGTCGTCGACATGATGGAAAACAAGGGCGAAGCGAACATCTTCGACTACACCAAGCGATGAGCGGCGCGCAGCCGCTCAATTTCGTGAAGACGCTGCCGCCCGAGGAAGCGGCGCGCGCCGATTTCTACGGCGTGATCGCGCGACTCTTCTATGCTGCGCCCGACGAGCAGTTGATCTCCGAGCTGCAGCTGGGCAGCAGCGATCCGAGCGACGTCTCCGCGCTTGCCATCGCCTGGCGCGCGATGATCGAGGGCTGTCGCACCGCTTTTCCGGCTGCGCTGCGCGACGAGCACACCGTTCTCTTCGTCGGCACCGGCAGGTCCGAAATCTCGCCTTATCTGTCGAAGTACCTGGCGCGACACAGCAACGACAGCCCCCTGGTCGCATTGCGCCAGCTGCTCGATTCCTGGGGTGTCGCGAGGCGCGAGGGGGTGGTGGAATACGAGGACCACATCGCTGGCGTGTGCGAAACAATGCGCTTCGCGATTGCGGTGCAGCAACGATCGGCCGAGGACCAGAAACTCCTCTTCGACCGCTTTCTCTACCGTGGGGGTAGCGCGTTTTGCAGTGCGGTAAATGCCTCTAAGGAAGCGCGTTTCTACCGCCTGGTTGCAAACTTCGCGCAAGCTTTCTTCGACATCGAGAAAACCGCTTTCGAGATGGTGGGATAAGCAGCAATCGAGAGTCGTTCTCAACTTCGACTTGTACATTGAGAACGACTCGCAACTCCACGTAAATCAATCTTGAATCAAGAGAATTAGCGGAGTACCTTCGCGCTCAGCCGTATATGAAGGTGAATACATAGGAGGCGCGCGATGACCGAGAAAAAAGCCAAACTTTCCCGCCGCAATTTCCTTCTGGCTGTTGGCGCAGGGGGCGCCGCGACCGCAGCTGCGATCGTCGCCACCAAGAGCACGAATTCTTCCGCAGTACAGACAAGTAAAGACAAGCGTGCCACGACCGGCTACCACGCCAGCGAGCACGTGAATAACTACTACCGCACCACGAAGGTCTGAGGAGACCCGTCATGCTGCTTACCCGGAAAGCGACTTCCAGCGCGGTTCCGCAGAACCGGCTTGCCCGCGGATTGTCCGGCCTGCGAGTCGGCACCATGGACCGCCGCACGTTCCTCAAGCGCTCGGGCGTCAGTCTCGGCGCAGGCGCGGTCGCGGCGAACCTGTCCTACAACATGATCGGCAACGCCGAGGCGAAGGACGAAGCCGGCGGCAAGATCGAGATCAAGCGCACGGTCTGCACGCACTGTTCCGTCGGCTGCGCGATCGATGCCGTGGTCCAGAACGGCGTGTGGATTCGCCAGGAGCCGGTGTTCGATTCCCCGATCAATCTCGGCGCGCACTGCGCGAAGGGCGCGTCGATCCGCGAGCACGGCATCGCGCACGACTCGCACCGCCTGAAGTATCCGATGAAGCTCTCGGGCGGCAAGTGGCAGAAGGTCACCTGGGACCAGGCCTACGACGAGATCTCGAAGAAGATGCTCGAGATCCGCAAGCAGAGCGGCCCGGACGCGCTCTTCCTGGTCGGCTCGTCGAAGCACAACAACGAGCAGGCCGCGCTGCTCTCCAAGTGGATCAGGCTCTGGGGCAGCAACAACACCGACCACCAGGCGCGCATCTGCCACTCCACCACCGTCGCCGGCCTCGGCCAGACCTGGGGCTACGGCGCGATGACCAACTCGTATAACGACGAGCAGAACTCGAAGTCGCTGATGTTCCTCGGCTCGAACGCCGCCGAGGCGCATCCCGTGTCGATGATGCACACGCTCCACGCCCGGGAAAGCGGCTGCAAGGTGATCGTGGTCGACCCGCGCTTCACGCGCACCGCGGCGAAGGCCGACATCTACGTGCGGCATCGCTCGGGCAGCGACGTGCCGTTCATGTTCGGCGTGCTCCACCACATCTTCAAGAACGGCTGGGAAGACAAGAAGTACATCCAGGACCGTGTCTACGGCATGGACCAGGTGAAGAAGGAAGTCATGGAGAAATGGCATCCGGCAGCGGTGACCGAGGCCACCGGCGTGCCGGAGGACCAGGTGTACTTGGTGGCCAAGACGCTGGCCGAGAACCGGCCGGGCTTCATCATCTGGGCGATGGGCCAGACGCAGCACAACAACGCCAACGGCATCGTGCGCGCGTCGAACATCCTCATGCTCGCGCTCGGCAACGTCGGGCGCTCGGGCGGCGGCTGCAACGTCTATCGCGGGCACGACAACGTGCAGGGCGCGACCGACGTCGGCCCGAACCCCGACACGCTGCCGGGCTACTACCCGGTCGGCGTCCCCGGTTCCTGGGCGCACTGGGCGAAGGTGTGGAACGTCGACCTCGAGTGGCTGAAGAAGCAGTACGTCTCCGAGGCGATGATGGCCAAGCCCGGCATGACGGTATCGCGCTGGATCGACGGCGTGACGGAGAAGAACGAGGCCATCGACCAGGACCCGAACCTGCGCATGATCGTCTTCTGGGGCCATGCCCCGAACAGCCAGACGCGCGGCCTCGAGATGCTCAAGGCGATGGAGAAGATCGACCTGATGGTCGTGATCGACCCGTATCCGTCGGCCAGCGCGGCGATGTTCGCCAAGGTCCGCAAGGACGGGGCCTACTTGCTGCCGGCGGCGACGCAGATGGAGTGCGAAGGGTCGGTCACCGCGTCCAACCGCTCGCTGCAGTGGCGCGAGAAGGTGATCGAGCCGATGTTCGACTCGCGCACCGACCACATGATCATGTATCAGATGGCGGTCAAGCTCGGCTTCGGCGACCAGTTCATCGGCAAGAAGGACGGCAAGCAGACCCTGCGCCTGGTGAAGGGCAAGGGCGGCATGGAAGAGCCGTCGATGGAAGACACGTTGAGGAACGAGATCAACGCCGGCTGCTGGACGATCGGCTACACCGGCCAGTCGCCCGAGCGCATTCAGGCGCACATGCGCAACATGCACGTCTTCGACGTGAAGACGACGCGCGCGCGGGGCGGCAAAGATGCGAAGACCGGCTACGATCTGACCGGCGATTACTTCGGCCTACCGTGGCCGTGCTATGGGCACGCGAACATCAAGCACCCCGGCACGCCGCTCCTCTACGACACGCACAAGCACCCCATGGACGGCGGCCACGCCTTCCGCGCGCTGTTCGGCGTGGAGAAGGACGGCGTCAACCTGCTCGCGGCGGACGGCGTGCACAACCCGGGCAGCGACATCACCACCGGCTATCCCCAGTTCGATCACGTGCTGCTGAAGAAGTTGGGCTGGTGGGACGAGTTGAGCGACGCGGAGAAGGCCGCCGCCGAGGGCAAGACCTGGGCGAACGACCTTTCCGGTGGCATCCAGCGCGTCGCCATGAAGCACGGCTGCACGCCCTTCGGCAACGCGAAGGCGCGCGCGGTGGTGTGGAACTGGCCGGATCAGATCCCGCAGCACCGTGAACCGCTGTTCTCGCCGCGCCCAGATCTGGTCGAGAAGTACCCGACCCACGACGACGTCAAGAACCTCTGGCGCCTGCCGACGCTGTTCAAGTCGGTGCAGCAGAAGGCGGTTGCCGAGAAGATGCACGAAAAGTATCCGCTGATCCTGACCAGCGGCCGCCTGGTGGAATACGAAGGCGGTGGCGACGAGACGCGCTCCAACCCGTGGCTCGCCGAACTGCAGCAGGACAACTACGTCGAGATCAACCCGAAGACGGCTGCCGACCGTGGCGTCCGCAACGGCGAGTACGTCTGGGTGAGCACGCCCACTGGCGCGCGCCTCAAGGTCAAGGCGAAGTTCACCGAGGGCGTCGGTCCCGACACGGTGTTCATCCCGTTCCACTTCGCGGGCTGGTGGCAGGGAGAGGATCTCCTGCCTTACTACCCGGAGGGCGCGGCGCCGATCGTGCGCGGCGAGGCCGTGAACACCGCCACCACGTACGGCTATGACAGGATCACGATGATGCAGGAAACCAAGACGACGCTTTGCCAGGTCGCAAAGGGATAAGGGGACAGCCATGGCGAGAATGAAATTTCTGTGCGATGCCGAGCGCTGCATCGAGTGCAACGGCTGCGTGACCGCGTGCAAGAACGAGAACGAAGTGCCCTGGGGCGTGAACCGCCGCCGCGTCGTCACCATCAATGACGGCGTGGTGGGGGCAGAGAAATCGATCTCCGTGGCCTGCATGCACTGCTCGGACGCGCCCTGCATGGCCGTCTGCCCGGTCGACTGCTTCTACAAGACCGAGGATGGCGTGGTGCTGCACGACAAGGACCTGTGCATCGGCTGCGGCTACTGCTTCTACGCCTGCCCGTTCGGCGCGCCGCAGTTCCCGCAGGCCGGCGCCTTCGGCCTGCGCGGCAAGATGGACAAGTGCACGTTCTGTGCCGGCGGTCCCGAGGCCGACCGCAGCGAGGCCGAGTTCAGCAAATACGGCCGCAATCGCCTGTCCGAGGGCAAGCTGCCCGCTTGCGCCGAGATGTGCTCGACCAAGGCGCTGCTCGGCGGTGATGGCGACGTGGTGGCCGACATCTACCGCGAGCGAGTGCTTCGCCGCGGCAAGGGATCCGAGGTCTGGGGCTGGGGTACGGCGTACGGTCCCGGCGCGCCGGGTGCGCGGCCGCCCGCGCCGCAGGGGCGCAAGTCGTGAAGGCCCTGCTTACGTGGCTGACGGTGCTTGCAGTGCTGGGCCTCGCCGCGTGCGGTGAACGCGAGCAGGTCGGCGAGTTCAAGCGCGGCAAGTACCAGGGCAAGCCGGATACCCAGCCCTGGAGCAACGCGCCGCTCGCGTACGAGAACGCCAAGTGGACGCAAGGAGACCGTGCCAGCTGGGAAACGCAGATCCGGGCGCGCCAGTCTTGGCAGAACGAGCGCCACCGCGCAGCGCAGTAGCGATCTAGAACGGACGGCGGAGGTCACATGAAGCTTCTTGTTTCCTTGATGCTTGCCGCTGCGCTGCTCGCTTCTGGTGCGGCTTTCGCGCAGTCGGCGCAGTCCTCGCAGTCGAACGCGCAGGAGCAGCAGAAGCGGGGCGTCGATCAGCCTGGCAACAACGCCCCCGTCTGGCGCGAGGTGAAGAGCGGCGAGAAGAATTCCGTAAGCACTCCCGGGCGCGAGGTCGACGTGCTGGTGCAGCCGCCGGCACGCTTCCTCGGCCAGAAGGCGATGGTCACCGCCGGGGAGGCGTGGCGGCAGTTCCGCAACGGCCCGGTGACGTTCATCGGCGGCTGGATCGTCGCGGGGGTCGCCATCGTGATCCTCGCCTTCTACTTCGTCTTCGGGCCGGTCAAGCTGCATGGCAAGCCGACCGGGCGCCTGGTGCGCCGCTTCAGCACGGTCGACCAGGTCGTCCACTGGTCGGTAGCGATCAGCTTTTGCATCCTCGGCGCCTCGGGCCTGATCATGCTGTTCGGCAAGCACGTCCTGCTGCCGATCATCGGCTACACGCTCTTCGGGTGGCTCACCGCCCTCGGCAAGAACCTGCACAACTTCATCGCGCCGGTGTTCATCGTTTCGATCATCGCCATGATCGTGCTCTACGCCCGGCACAACTTGCCGAAGCTGTACGACCTGAACTTCCTGGTCAATGCCATCGGCGTCATGACGAAGGGCAAGCACGTTCCCTCCGGGAAATTCAACGGCGGCGAGAAGGTCTGGTTCTGGGGCGGCGTCGTGGCGCTGAGCGTGTTCGTGACCTGGAGCGGCCTGATCCTGCTCTTCCCGAACTTCGACCAGACACGCGCGGTGATGCAGGACGCGTGGATCGTGCATGCCGTGGCCGCGCTGCTCTACATCGCCATCTCGTTCGGCCACATGTACCTCGGCACGATCGGCCTGGAGGGTTCGTACCAGGCGATGCGCACCGGCTACGTCGACGAGACCTGGGCGAAGGAGCACCACGAATACTGGTTCCACGAAGTGAAGCTCGCCGAGCGCGCCGCCCCGGGCGGCGCGGTTCCCGCCGGAGCGCCGCACATGAAGGAGAACTCATGAAAACCCTGGTTGCCCTCCTCGCCGCGGGTCTCGCGGCCGGTTTCATCGCTGCGTCGCACGCCAAGCTGCCGGCGGCGGCGCCGAAGAGCGACGCCGAGAAGAAGGTCGAGGCCGACAAGGCCGCCGCGAGCAAGGCGAAGGACGCCGCGGATCTCGGCAAGGCCCAGGACAAGGCAGTGGCGAACTACAAGAAGCGCCACGCCGCCGCGATGAGCGGCAAGAAGAAGTGAGACACCGGCTGAGGCTTCTGCTGATCCTGGTCACTGCGCTGGCTGCCGGCTGCGGCACGCTGGGCATCGGCGGAGGTCCGAGCGCCACCGCCAGCCTGCAGCCCACCAAGGGCAACAAGGCAGCCGGTACGATCAAGTTCACCCAGTCCGGCGACAAGGTCCGCGTCGCCGGCGAGGTCACCGGTCTTCGCCCCGGGCAGGAGCACGGTTTCCACATCCACGAGGCCGGCGATTGCAGCTCCGGCGATGGCATGAGCACCAAGGGCCACTACAACCCGCAGGGCAAGCCGCACGGCAATCCGAGCTCGGCGAACCGGCACGCCGGCGACATGCCGGCGCTGAAGGCCGACGCAAACGGCACGGCCAAGGTCGACGCGACACTCGACATCATCAGCGTGTCGCCCGGGCCGACCAGCGTGGTCGGCAAGGGGCTGATCGTCCATGCCAGCCCGGACGACTACAAGACGCAGCCCACGGGCAATGCCGGCGCGCGGGTCGCCTGCGCCGTCATCCAGGCGAGCTAGAACAGAATCCGCAGGAGGAGGGGGTCGGAAGGGCGCCTTGGGGCGCCCTTTCGTTTTCTAGGCGCCTTCGGCGAGCACCAGCCGGCCGCGCGAAGCCTTCTGCCGCAGGGTGATGAGCGGCGCGTATTCGGCCGAGCGGTACCACTTCAGCGCCTGCTCGTACGACGGGAACTCCAGCAGCACCATGCGCTTGGGCGCTGCGCCTTCGAGCGCTTCCGCCTTGCTGCCGCGCACCAGAAACTTCCCGCCATATTTTGTGATCGTCGCGAGGACCTGCTTGCGGTAGTCGTCGTAGACGGCCGGATCCGTGACTTCGATTTCACCGAAGACGTAAGCGCTCATAGGAGCAATCGTACAGCGATTCCCAGCGCCGCCATGACCAGCACCAGCTCGACCAGGCCGCGATGGAAGCGGAACGCCAGCACTGCGGCGACGACGGCGAGAACGCAGGTCACCACGTCCAGCGTCGAGGGGTCGAAGGCGTACCAGCGGAACGGCCCGGCACGTTGCTCGACGACGCGCGTGAACACGATATGCAGCACGAACCAGACGGTCAGGTTCAGGATGACGCCGACCACCGCCGCGGTGATCGCGGCCAGCGCGCCCGAGAGGCGCTTGTTCGCGCGCAGCTGCTCGATGAACGGCGCCCCGGCGAGGATCAGCAGCATCGGCGGCACGAAAGTCACCCAGGTCGTGAGCGCCGAGCCGAGCACGGCGGCGCCGACGGGCGAGAACGGCTCGGGATTGCGCCAGGCGCCGAGGAAGCCGACGAATTGCGTGACCTTGATCAGCGGCCCGGGCAGCGTCTCGGCGAAGCCCAGGCCGTCGACCATCTCCGGTGCGCTCATCCAGCCGTAGTTTTCGACCGCCTGCTGCGCCATGTAGGCGAGCAGCGCATAGGCGCCGCCGAAGCTTACGGTGGCAAGCTTGGAGAAGAACAACCCGATATCGACCATCACGTGCTGCGTGCCAAGCGTGAGCGCGGCCAGCGCCACCGGTGCCCACCAGAGGACGAGACCGATGAGCGCGACGAGAGCGGCCTGCCGCCAGCGCCCGGGAACGGGCGCGACGGCCTCGGAAGGCGCGTGGGTGGTGAAGAAGCCGACGGCCGCGGCGGCGACGACGATGAGCGGGAAGGACAGGTCGAGGAAAAAGATGCCGATGAAGGCGAGCGCCGCCAGCGCGATCAGCAGGCGGGTCTTCAGCGCGCGCCGCCCGATCCGGATCAGCGCCTCGACGACGATGACGAGCACCGCCGCCTTGATGCCGAACAGCGCGCCGTCGACCACCGGAATGCCGCGTCCCAGCACGTACAGCAGGCTGATCGCGAGCATCACCAGCGCGCCGGGCAGCACGAACAGGATCCCGGCGGCGAGCCCGCCGCGCATGCCGTGCAGCAGCCAGCCGGCGTAGGTGGCGAGCTTCTGCGCCTCGGGTCCCGGCAGCAGCACGCAGAAGTTGAGGGCGTGCAGGAAGCGCGCCTCGTCGATCCAGTTCTTTTCGTCGACGAGGATGCGGTGCATCAGCGCGATCTGGCCCGCCGGGCCGCCGAAGCCGAGCAGGCCGATCTTCAGCCAGACGCGGAGCGCCTCGGAGAAGGGGATCACCGGGCGGCGGCGGGGTGCGCCCTAGGCAATCGCGCCGCCGCACGAGCTGCCGGCGCCGGCGGTGCAGCCGAAGCAGTGGCGCGCGGTGACGATCGACCGGGCTTGCAGCTGTGTCGGATCGACGTCGCGGATGTGCACGGCGCGCCCGTCCGCGTAGCGGGCGTCGAGCTCGAGCATCTGGTTGAAGTCGCAGTCGTAGACGCGGCCGTCCCAGCCGACCGACAGCGTGTTGCGGCACATCAGGCCGGCCACCGTCGCCGGGTTGTAGGCGTTCACCAGCAGATCCATGTAGGCCTGCAGGTTGCCGGACGTCTCGAGCCATTCGAGGAAGCGCGAGATCGGCATGTTGTTGAGCGAGATGAGGGCGTCGAAGGTCACGCCGTGGTTCGCTTTCAACCCTTCTTTCCACTCCTTCTCCATCGAGGCCTGGTCGCCGGCGAGGAACGCACCGACCGGGTTGTGCATCAGGGTGAGGCGCAGGCGCGGATCGCCCCTGCCATAGCCCACCGCATTCAGCCGCGCCAGCGCCTCGATCGATTTCTCGAACGTGCCGTCGCCACGCTGCAGGTCGGTGTTGCGCTTGCGGTAGTGCGGCAGCGAGCAGACGATCTCTACGCCGCGCTCGGCGAACCAGCCGGGGAGGTCTCGGCACGGACCGGTCAGCAGCACGGTCAGGTTGCAGCGGTCCATGATGTGCTTGCCGCGCGCCACGCACTGATCCACCAGGTAGCGGAAGTACGGATTGAGCTCGGGCGCGCCGCCCGTAATGTCCACGATCTTCGCCTCGATCCGGTCGAGGGCGGCGAGGCACGCGTCGACCGTCTCGCGACTCATCATTTCGTCGCTGCGATCCGGACCGGCGTCGACATGGCAGTGCCGGCAGGTCATGTTGCAGAGCTTGCCGACGTTGATCTGGAAGATATCGATCCCGGCCGGCTTCAGCGGGTCCCTGAAATCCCGGATGGGCAGCTGCTCCAGGGTTGCCAGCTGGCGCGCGGCCGAGGCGAGCGGCGAGTCGCGCGAGACGAGCGAAGTCGTCGCGCGAGGCCCGATTAGTTTTTCGATTGCGCCCAAGGCTAGGCCATCACCTGCTTGTGCACGTGCTCGAGCATCTGCACGCCGTGAACGAGGGACGCGCCGCCGCGGATCGCGGCGGCGACGTGCAGCGCCTCGGTCATCTGCTCGAGGTCCGCGCCCTGCTGCAGCGACTCCTTGGAGTAGGCGTCGATGCAGTAAGGGCACTGCACGGCATGCGACACCGCCAGCGCGATCAGCGCCTTCTCGCGCGCCGACAGGGCACCCGCCTTGAAGACCTCGGCGTAGTAGTCGAAGAACTTGTCGGCGAGCTTCTTGTTGCCTTCGCCGATGTTGCCGAACTTCGCCAGGTGCTCGGGCTTGTAGTAGCTGTCCATGGGTTTCTCGTTGAAAACAGGAAACCCATGGTATCGCGTGCTACGCCTTGATCTCCCGCGCCGTGATCGTGTACTTGAAGTTGTCCGGGTCGAGCGGGTCGAGTCGTTCCTTGCCGTTCTCGCCCTGCGGGTACATCAGGAAGCCGACCGCGGGCCCGCTCGAGCCGGGCAGCCTGACGTCGTGCGCCTCGTTGTACGCGAGCCAGTTCATCTCCCAGGCGCCGAACAGTTTGGCGCGCACCGGCGGTACGATCGGATCGGCGAGCGTAGTCGGCTGCGGCTGTTCCTCGAGCACGACCTTGCGCACGTCCGCCGGGTCGACCGGCACCCATCCGTAGCCGACGAGGAAGACCTCGGCGCGGCAGTGCTGCGCCCGGGTGACGTTGGCGGTGCCGGCACCGAGGCTGCGATAGCCGAACTCGCTCTTCGCCACGCGCAGGCCGTACACGTCGCGTGCCGGGATATTGACGGAGCGCGCCAGGCCGACGAACAGCGCGTTCAGGTCCGCGCATTTGCCCGTCAGGTCGCCGCTCTCCAGCATCGCCTTGATGTCGCCGACGCCGCAGCCGCGGGTCTTCGGATTCCTCTGCGTGTTGTCGACGATCCACTCGTAGATGGCACGCGCCTTGTCGATGTCCGAGCTCTTGCCGCGGGTGACCTCGTAGGCGGTTTTGCGCACGATGCCGTCGGTGGGAATCAGGTCGGTGGCGGCGGTGCTGAACTTGGCGGTCGCCGCGTCGAGCTTGATGGCGGGGTTCCGCTTGCTGAAGTCCACTGCGCGGTTGCGGGTCGCGAAGGTGCTCGTCACCTCGACGACCGGAGTCTTTTCGCCGGCGCTCCATTCTGCGACAGCGATGCCGGCACCGTATTTCGGGTCGGCGGCCTTGCGCACGGCGGCGTTGCCCGACCAGCTGTTGCCGATCAGTTTCTGATAGTCGCTTTCGACCGAGGGCAGGGGTATCCAGGCGCGCGACGCGCCCTGGGGCTTGAGGATCTCGACGCGGGTCGTGATCTCGAATGTGCGCCAGCCGGCGGGTTTCGGGTCGAACGGCACCTGTTGCGCGTGCGCCGTCCTGGGCATCACGTTGAGCACGGCAACGGCAGCGCCTGCTTGCAGAAAGGATCGTCTACGCATGCTTTCTCCTGGATTGTGGCGGCTCAAGCCACGCGAGGGCCGCGGTGAGCGTCTCGCGGTTGCCCGCCATGGCGATATCGTAACCGGGGAGGGCGGCAACGGCAGCGGCGAATTCGCTGCTGCGCAATGTTGCGAGCAGGGCCTGGAACGGTGGTTCGCGCAGCGATTTGCGTGCCGAGGCGAGGTAGTAGCGCTCGGTAGCGAGTGGGACGAATTCCAAGGCGTATCGTGCCGCCGCGGCCCGCAGGCCGAATCCGGCGTCGGCCCGGCCATCGGCGACCGCCGCGGCGACTGCGAGGTCGATGTTGTCATGCGTGCCAGGCGGCCGATTGAGAAAGCGCACTCCGGGGCGCGCCAGGTCATGGATGCCACGCACGCGGATGCCCGGGCGCACGATGATGCCCTGCTCGCGCGACACGAAGTGAACGAGCTGATGCTTGCGCGGATCGAGCCAGCGTCCAACCGCCGCCGCGGCCGCCGCGGCCCGCGGCAGGGCGTTGGCGACATGGAAGCCCGCGAGTTCGCACTCGCCCCGCGCCAGCCCGGCGAGGCATTCGTCTGCGCCGTGGAACGACACGTCGAGATCAATCCTTGGCGCGCTCAGCCGAGCGAGCAGGGGCAGGGCGAGGTCATGGCTCGCGCGCAGCACGATGCGCCGCCGCCGCCCCGAGACCTCTGCGGACAGCATTCCGCGCACGTCGCGACGAAGGCGCTCGAGCTGGCCGCTGAGCGCGGCGCGCACGTGAGCGTCGGCATCGAGCAATCTGCGACCGAACGCGGTGAGCTGGGCGCCGCGTCCGCGCTGCATGTCCACCAGCGGCGTGCCGAGGGCGCGGGCGCCTGCGCCGAGCAGCCCCCAGGCGTGGCGGTAGGAGAGTCCCGTTGTCCGGGCGGCTTCGCGCAGCGAGGCGGCCCGGCTCAGCGCGTCTAGCAGGCGCAGCAGGTCCCGGCCGTGACGGGGTGGCAGGCCGTCGCCTGCCAGCCATTGCGTCTCGAGGTCGAACTCCAGTCCAATATGAACGCTCATGCCTATTGGTGCGAGCTATTCGGTTCGAATAGAGTAATCCGAACGACGATATATATGCAAACAGAAACATAATGGAGGCGCTCTCGCAGGCGCTGCGGCTGGTCACCACCGGCGACGCGACGCTGGCAGGCATCGTCCTGCTGAGCCTGGCGGTGAGCCTGTCGGCGGTGGCGCTGGCGACGCTGCTAGGCCTGCCGCTCGGCGCTGCGCTCGCCGTCGGCCGGTTCCCCGGGCGACGGGCGCTGGTCGTGCTGCTCAACGCGCTGATGGGCCTGCCGCCGGTGGTCGTGGGCCTGCTCGTCTACCTGCTCCTCTCGCGCGCCGGGCCGCTGGGCGAGCTAGGGCTGCTGTTCACACCGCCAGCGATGGTTGTTGCGCAGACGATCCTCGTTCTGCCGATCATTGCCGCGCTTTGCCGGCAGGCCGTCGAGGATGCGTGGGCGGAGTACGAGGAGCAGCTGCGCTCGCTCGGTGCGAGCCGATTCTCGGCGGCGCTGACGCTCGTGTGGGACACCCGGTTTTCGCTGGTCACCGCCGTGCTCGCGGGTCTGGGGCGTGCCTCGGCGGAAGTCGGCGCGGTGATGATCGTCGGCGGCAACATCGACGGCGTCACGCGCGTCATGACGACCACCATTGCGCTCGAGACCTCGAAGGGCGACCTGCCGCTGGCCCTCGCGCTGGGCATCCTGTTGATCGCCCTCGTGATCGCCTTGAACGCGGCGGCGGCCTACGTGAAAGGCGCGGCGCAGCGCCGCCACGGATGATCCTGCCTCTGAGAGTGCGGGACCTGACGTTCGTCGCAGGCGGACGCGCCCTGATCACGCCCCTATCACTCGAGATCGCCGCCGGCCCGAGCACGGTGATCCTGGGCGCGAACGGCGCGGGCAAGAGCGTCCTAATGCGCCTGATGCACGGGTTGCTTGCTCCCTCTTCCGGAACCGTCGTCTGGAGCGGCGACAACGCACGGCGCAGGCAGGCCATGGTCTTCCAGCGGCCCGTCCTTCTCCGGCGCAGCGTGCTCGCCAATGTGACCTACGCGCTTAAGCTGGCGCGCGTGCCGCGAACCGACCGCGAGGGCCTGGCGCTCGAGGCGCTGGATAGCGTTGGCCTGGCAGCTCTTGCGAACCGACCGGCGAGGGTGCTTTCCGGCGGTGAGCAGCAGCGGCTGGCGCTGGCGCGGGCATGGGCCCTGCATCCCGAAGTGCTGTTTCTAGACGAGCCTACGGCGAGCCTCGACCCGACTGCGACGCGCGAGATCGAGCGGGTCATCCAGGCATTCGACGCGGCCGGCACCAAGATCATCATGGCAACCCACAACCTCGGGCAGGCGCGACGCCTTGGCGACGAGGTGCTGTTCCTGCATCAGGGCCGACTGGTGGAACGCGCACCGGTCGAGCAGTTCTTTTCGCGTCCCGCTTCCACGGAAGCGGCTGCTTTCATCAAAGGAGAGCTCCCATGGGTCTGATCTTTCGGCTGCTGCTCGCACTCTCGCTCGCTGGCCCCGCGTCGGCGCAACCTCGCTTCATCACCGTCGCGTCGACGACGTCGACCGAGCAGTCGGGCCTTTTCAAGCATCTGCTGCCGATTTTCGAAAGGAAGACAGGAATCCAGGTGCGCGTGGTGGCGCTCGGCACGGGGCAGGCTCTGGACATGGGCCGTCGCGGCGACGCCGATGTCGTGTTTGTTCACGCGAAGCCCCTGGAGGAGAAATTCCTCTCCGAGGGCTTTGGCGTGAAGCGACAGGACGTGATGTACAACGACTTCGTCCTGATCGGCCCGAAAGCCGATCCGGCGAAGGTCGGCTACGCCAAGGACGCGCTGGAAGCTTTCCGCAAGATCCGTGCGGCGCAGTCGCCGTTCGTCTCGCGCGGCGATCGCAGCGGCACACACTTCGCCGAGCTGGAGATCTGGAAGGCCGCCGGCATCGACATCGCCAAGGACAAGGGGTCCTGGTATCGCGACACCGGACAGGGCATGGGCCCGGCGCTCAACACCGCCGCCGGCATGAACGCGTACATCCTCGCCGATCGCGGTACCTGGCTCTCCTTCAAGAACCGCGCCGAGCTTGCCATCCTGGTCGAGGGCGACAAGCGGCTCTTCAACCAGTACGGGATCATGCTGGTCAATCCGGCGAAGCACCCGAGCGTAAAGCGTGAATTCGGGCAAGCGTTCATCGACTGGGTCGTCTCTCCCGAGGGCCAGAACACGATCGCCAGCTACAAGATCAACGGCGAGCAGCTCTTTTTTCCCAACGCAGAATGAAATCGTGGCTTGCCGCGCTGCTCCTGTCGGTCGCGATTCCTGGGGTTGCGCAGACGTCGACGCAAGTGGGGGTCTCGGGTGAGGTTCAGCGCGAGTTGACGCTACGCGTCGAGGACCTCCGCCATCGGACGGTGGTGCGGGAACGAGGCTACGGCGGCGTGCGTCTCGTCGACCTGCTGCAGGAAGCCGATATCCGGCAGGATGCGCGCCACGCGTTGCGCCGGACCTATGTCGTCGCTACCGCCACCGACGGCTTTCAAGCCGTCTTCTCGTGGGGCGAGCTTTACAACACGTCGGTCGGGCGGGGCGTTCTGGTCGCCTTCGAGCGGGACAGTGCGCCGCTGCGCGATGGCGAGGGACAGATCACGTTGGTCTCGCTTGCCGACGAGCGGCCCGGTACGCGTCACGTGAAGTGGCTGGCGCGCATCGAGGTGCGGCGGATCGCGGACTAGGCGTAGCCGACGCTGTGGCGGTCGATGGCGACCGACTTCACCAGCGCATACACAGGCTTGCCGGGCGCCAGGCCGAGCAGGCCAGCGGATTTCCGAGTGATTCTCGCGACGACGATCGAGCTGCCGACCATCACGGCCACATCGACGCCGGATCCCTGGCCGCCGCCGATCTCTTTCACGGTACCCGACAGGATATTCAGGAAGCTGGCATCGCGCGGGGCGGAAAGCGCGAGCGACACGTCGCGCGCGCGAATGCGCACTCTGAGCTTTTCCCCGACCAGCGATTCCACGTCCGCCGCCTGCAACTCGCCTCCGTCGAAGCGAAGCGTCGCCAGGCCGTGCTCGAGATCGTGCGCCGCCACGACAGCCTCAACGACCGTTCCTGCCTCGAAGCGGCCCAGGTAAGGGCGCAGGTCGAGTCGCGATGCAAGCGCTGTGACGCTACCGCAGGCGATCACCTTGCCCTCGGACATCACCGCCATCGTGTCCGCCAGGCGCACGACTTCGTCGATCGCGTGGCTGACATAGACGATCGGGATGCGGAGCTGGTCGCGCAGGCGCTCGATGTAATAGAGCACCTCGCCCTTGCGCGCCGAGTCGAGCGACGCAATCGGCTCGTCCATGAGCAGCAGACGGGGACTGGAGAGCACGGCACGGCCGATCGCGACTCGCTGACGCTCGCCCCCGGACAAGACTTGCGGGCTGCGGCCTGTCATCGGGCCCAAGTCCAGGGTGCGCACGACCTCATCGAATGCGACCTTTCGCAGGGATTCCGGAACTCGGCGGTACCCGTATCTCAGGTTCTCGCCCACTGAGAGGTGCGGAAACAGGCTCGCTTCCTGGAAGACGTAGCCGCAGGCGCGGTGATGCGGCGGCACGAAGCGGCCGCGCGCCTCGTCCTGCCAGGTTTCCCCCTCGATGGTGAAAAGCCCTTCAGGTGCGCGCGCGAGCCCAGCCATGCAACGCAGGAGGGTCGTTTTCCCGGACCCGGAGGCGCCAAAGACGGCGGTCACTCCCTGCGCCGGCACGGACAGCTCCGCGTTGAGAGAGAACTCGCCCAGCCGCATGCGGAAGCTTGCCTGGATGACGCTCATCGCTCGGGGCTTGGCAGGCGGGCGCGCCCGTAGACGGCGAGCAGCACCACGAAAGAGAAGACCAGCATGCCGCCAGCCAGAATGTGCGCGTTGACGTAGTCCAGCGCTTCGACGTGGTCGTACAGGGCCACCGAGAGGACTCTGGTCGCGCCTGGAATGTTGCCGCCGATCATCAGCACCACGCCGAATTCACCGATTGTGTGAGCAAATCCGAGCACCGCCGCTCCCACGAAACCTTGGCGCGCGAGCGGCACGACGACCGTGAAGAATCGGTCCCATGGTCCAGCACGCAACGTCGCCGCGGCCTCGATCGGCCGGTCGCCTACCGCTTCAAATGCTGCCTGCAGCGGCTGGACGACGAATGGCAGCGAATAGAACACCGAGCCGACAACGAGCCCGGCGAAGGTAAATGGGAGGAGCCCTAGGCCGATGGACTGCGTCGCCATTCCTACCGGTCCCGACGGTCCCATGGTCACGAGCAGGTAGAAGCCGAGGACCGTGGGCGGAAGGACGAGCGGTAGTGCAACGATGGCGCCCACCGGACCCTTGAGCCTCGATCGCGTGCGGGCCAGCCACCAGGCGAGCGGCGTACCGGAAAGCAGCAATAAGAAAGTGGCGACCGCGGCGAGACGCAACGTCAGCCAGACAGCGGCCATGTCGCTCACGGCAAGTCGTAGCCGAATGCCTGGATTACCTCGCGCGCGGACGCGCTGCGCAGGAACGCCAGAAACCGGTGCGCCGCCTGGTTGTCCCGCGCGCGAGCGAGCAGCGCGGCATCCTGCCGGATGGGGGCATACAGCGCTTGCGGCACGAGCCAGAAGGAGCCGGAGGTTGCCTTGCCCGGATCGCGAATCTGGGAGTAGGCGATGAAACCGAGCTCCGCATTTCCCGTCGAGACGAACTGGTAGGCCTGGGCGATGTTTTCGCCCAAGACCAGGCGCCCCTGGGAGCTGTTCCAGATTCCAAGCTGCTCCATGACCTGCTGCGCGGCTGCGCCATAGGGTGCGAGCCTCGGATTGGCTATCGAGAGACGGCGAAACGCCTGGCTGCGCAGGACGTCGCCCCGCCCGTCAACCATGGTCCCCGGGCTCCAGAGGACGAGCTTCCCCAAGGCATAGGTGAAGCGCTGCCCCACGACCGCGAGCTTCTCCGTTTCCAGGCGGCCTGGCGTTTCGGTGTCCGCGGACAGAAGCACATCGAACGGCGCTCCCGTCGTGATCTGGGCGTAGAACTTTCCGGTCGAGCCGGTGCTGAGCACGGTCTGATGGCCACTCTGCTTCTCGAAAATGGCTGCGAGACTCTTCGCCGGCGCCGCGAAATTGGCCGCGACCGCCACATGGACGTCGGCGGCCGCTGCGTTGCCGACCGCCAGTGCCAGCGCAATCAGTGAGGCTGTTCGCATTCCGATATACTTGCCTAACTATATCGGGATGGCAACTGCTCGACAATTCGGCCGGGACGTAAGATTGCGCGTCGTGCTTCGCAAGGGGGTCGCCTTCGGGCCCGGCAAGGCGGATCTGCTGCAAGCGATCCGCGACACCGGCTCGATCGCCGCCGCCGGTCGCAGCCTCGGCATGAGCTATTCGCGCGCCTGGCAGCTGGTCGGCGCCATGAACCGCGAGTTTCGCTTGCCGCTTGTGACGCGCGTCAAGGGCGGGGCGGCCCGTGGCGGCGCGTCGCTGACCGCGCTCGGGGCCGAGGTGCTCGCAAGGTACCGCGTGCTTGAAGAAGCAGCGCAGCGCAGCGTCGCCAAGGAAGTCGCCGCGCTGCGCCGCAAGCTCGCATGAAGATCTTCGGCTTCGCCGGCTGGTCGGGCAGCGGCAAGACCACGCTCATCGAGAAGCTCATCCCGCGCCTCGTCGCGCGCGGGCTGCGCGTCTCGCTCATCAAGCACGCGCACCACACCTTCGACGTCGACCAGCCGGGGAAGGACTCCTACCGCCACCGCCACGCCGGCGCGAGCGAGATCCTGGTGACGTCCTCGCGGCGCTGGGTGCTGATGCACGAGCTGCGCGGTTCGCCCGAGCCGTCGTTCGAGGAGCAGATCCGCCGTCTCTCGCCATGCGACGTGCTGTTCGTCGAGGGCTTCAAGTTCGCGCCGATCCCGAAGCTCGAAGTCTGGCGCGCCGAGACCGGCGAGCCGCTGCTGCATCCGAAGGATCCCCACATCGTCGCGGTCGCGAGCGACGCCAAGGTCGAAACGAAGCTGCCGCTGCTCGACCTGAACGATCACGCGGCGATCGAGAACTTCATCGTCAAGCACCTCAAGCTCGCTTGAACCAGGGACTCCTTTCCGTCGACGACGCGCTGGCGAAGCTGCTCGCCAGCGCCAAGCCGGTTGCCGAGGTGGAGGAAGTGCCGACCCTCGAAGCGACCAAGCGCGTGCTGGCGCGCGTCCAGCGCGCGACGATGGACGTGCCGTCCATGGACAACACGGCCATGGATGGGTTTGCGGTCCGGCGAGACGAGGTCGCTGCTGGAAAGAAATTCAAGGTGGCCCAGAAGATCATGGCCGGCAGCGTGGGCAGGCCGCTGGAACCCGGCACCGCGGCGCGCATCTTCACCGGCGCGCCGATTCCGCCCGGCGCCGACGCGATCGTCATGCAGGAATTCGCCGCGGTCGAAGGCGACTCCGTGACGTTCAAGAAAGTGCCGGAAAAGCATGAATGGATCCGGTTTGTCGGCAGCGACGTGAAAAAGGGCGGCGAGATCCTGCCCGCCGGCAAGCGCCTCCTGCCGCAGGACACCGGCCTCGCCGCGTCGGTCGGCCTCAAGACGCTGCCGGTCTTCCGCAAGCTCAAGCTCGGCTTGTTCTTCACCGGCGACGAGCTGGCGATGCCCGGCGAGCCGCTCGCGCCCGGTCGCATCTACAACTCCAACCGCTTCACGCTGCGCGGGCTGGCGGAAGTCTTCGGCTGCGAGCTGCGCGACTACGGCATCGTGCCCGACACGCTGGAAGCGACGCGCGAAGCGCTGCGCCGCGCGGCGGCGGAATGCGACCTGATCGTCACCTCGGGCGGCGTCTCGGTCGGCGAAGCCGACTACGTCAAGCCCGCCGTCGAAGCCGAAGGTTCGCTGCTGATGTGGCGCATCGCCATGAAGCCGGGAAGGCCGCTTGCCTTCGGTCAGGTAAAAAAATCGTTCTTTATCGGCTTGCCAGGCAACCCGGTGTCGAGCTTCGTCACCTTCTTGATCTTCGTGCGGCCGTTCATCCTCAGAGCGCAGGGCGTGGCCGACGTGGGGCCGAAATCCATTCAGGCGCGCGCCGACTTCGAGTGGCCCAGGCCCGACGCGCGGCGCGAATTCCTGCGCGTAAAATGGAACGCGCAGGGCGGGCTCGAGATCTACCCGACGCAGGATTCGGCGGTGCTGACGTCCACCGCCTGGGCCGACGGCCTGGTCGACAATCCCGCCGGCCGGGCGATCCGCAAGGGCGAGCCGGTGCGCTTCCTGCCGTACTCGGAGCTCTATTGGTGAAGGTCAAGGTCCTGTTCTTCGCTTCGCTGCGCGAACAGCTCGGCACCGCCGGCGAGGAAATCGAATTGCCGGCCGGCGTCGCCACGGTCGCGGCGCTGCGCGGCCACCTCGCCCGCCGCGGCGGGCCGTGGGAGGGCGCGCTGGCGGAGAAAAAGAACGTGCGCGCCGCGGTCAACCAGGACATGGCCAAGCCCGGCGCGCCGATCCGCGCCGGAGATGAAATCGCGTTTTTTCCGCCGGTGACCGGAGGCTGACGTGAAGATCTCCGTCCAGCGCGAGGATTTCGATCTTTCTCTCGAAACCAGAAATCTTTCGAAGAGTGAGGGCGTAGGGGCCGTCGCGAGCTTCGTCGGCATCGTGCGCGATGTCCGCATGACGCTCGAGCACTATCCCGGGATGACGGAAAACGCGCTGCGCAAGATTGCCGAGGACGCCGCGGCGCGCTGGAAGGTGATGGACTGCACCGTCATCCACCGCCACGGCGAGCTGGCGCCGCACGACCAGATCGTGCTGGTCGCGGTTGCGAGCGCGCACCGCGCCGACGCGTTCGCCGCCTGCGAGTTCATCATGGACTACCTGAAGACGCAGGCGCCGTTCTGGAAGAAGGAGCATCGCGCCGACGGAGCCGCGTGGGTCGAGGCGAAAGCCTCCGACGACGACGCGGCCGGACGCTGGGAGCCGCCCGCGAGGAAAGCGAGTTGAGCGGCTTCGTCGCCGTCGGCGTCGGCGCGCTGCTCGGCGCGTGGCTGCGCTGGGGCCTGTCGGTCTGGCTCAATCCTGCCGTGCCCGCGTTGCCGATGGGCACGCTGGCGGTGAACATCGGCGGCGGCTATGCGGTGGGCCTCGCGGTCGCCTACTTCGACGCCAATCCGTCGCTTTCTCCGGAGTGGCGCCTCGCCTGCATCACGGGATTTCTCGGTGCGCTGACGACTTTTTCGACCTTTTCCGCGGAGTCGGTCCAGCTCCTGCAGGCCTCGCGCTACGGCGCCGCGGCGCTGCACTCCGCGACGCACCTCTTCGGCTCGATCGTCGCCACGATCGCGGGGTTCGCCACCTGGCGAGCGCTTACCTAGCCGAGAACAGCCAGAAGAACTCCTTTTCGTCGCCGGGGCGCGTACCGCGCCAGACGAGCGTCCATTCCCGGCCCAGCTCCGGCGCCGACGGCTTGTCGGTGTGCACCAGCAGCAGCGGGCATTCTTTTCCGGCGATCACGCCGCTGTAGTAGTGAAACACCGCGCGCTGCGGCTCGGTGAGGTTGCGGCCGCTGACACACGCGTCGGGTGGAACGTTCTGCTGCATTGCCGACGCGACTGCGCGATAGCTCTTCGCGTCGTCGAGGAACGGTAGCCAGAGCGTCATCGCCAATCCCCAGCCGGCGGTGATTGCCGCGAGCCAGACGATCGGCATGCGCAGCGGGTCTCCGGATACGACGAGCAGGACGAACAGCCACCCCGCCGTCGTCGCGACCGCGAACAGGAACGGCACGGCAGCGACATGCGGGACATGGCCGGGGCTGAACGCCGCGAGTCGCGCCGCAAGCGCAGCCGGCCAGCCGAGAAGCAGGAACAGCCAGGCACCCCAGAGCACGACCACCATCGCGATCCCGCCCCAGAAGCCGGTGTGCTCGAGGCTGCTGCGCAGCCGCTCGGGTAGCGAATCGAGGGACTGCGCGCCGAGCAATGCGAGCGGCACGAGCATCGGCAGCGCGTAGAGCGTGCGCGCCGAGGACGCGGTGCTCAGGACTGCTAGCATGACGACGAAGACGGCGAGCGGCATCTGCAAGGCAGGGTTGCCAAGCTCGGTCCGGGTGCGCACCGCGCGCCAGAGCGTCCAGGCCGCGATCGGCAGGGCAGGCAGCGCGAACCAGGGCAGCGCCTTGAGGTAGAGCCAGTGGTCCAGCACGCCGCCCAGGCCGGCGCTGCCGCTGAAGCGGCCGAAGTTGTTCACCCAGAACCACTCGTCGAACAGCGCCTTGGAGCGCATATAGAGCAGTACCGGCCAGATGAGCGCCCAGGGCGCGAAGGCGAGGGTGGCCCAGCCGAGCGAGGTCACGTATTGGCGGGTGCGCCACGCCGGGAAGGCAAACAGCGCGAGCGCCGACAGCGCGAGCATCCCCGGACCGAGCAGGCCCTTGGAGAGAAAGGCGATACCGGCGCCGAGGCCGAGCAGCAGGCCGCTGCTGCGCGCAAGCCCGCAAACGCCGACAGCGATCCCGGCCAGGAGGGCGTTGTCGGTGATGAGTTGGTGCGAGTGCTGCAGGTAGCCGAGCGAGCCGGCGAGAAGCAAAGCGGCGGCGATGCGTTTTCCGCTGGCGAGCCAGGTGAACCCGAGCGCCACTGCGACGAAAAAACCGGACGCGAGCCGCGCCGCGTCGTGGACCGGCAGCGCCCAGGCGAATGCCTTGGCGAAAAGGGCGGCGGTCCAGAAGAACAGCGGCGGCTTCTCGACGAACGGCTCGCCGCCGAGGGTCGGCACCAGCCACTGGCCGGTTTCCAGGATGTGCCAGACCAGGCCGAAGGTGTACGCCTCGTCGGGCTTCCACGGCTCGTGGCCGATCAGACCCAGGATGACCCAGGCCGCCATCAGCCCGACGGCCAGCACCCCGTTCCCGAAACTGCTTGATTGCGCCGTAACAGCCCCCATTTGAAGATCACGGGTATTCTGCCCAATGCTGACGGATCAACGAGATGCGGTTTGAAAAGTTCACCACCAAGCTCCAGGAGGCCTTCGCCGGGGCGCAAAGCGCCGCGGTAGGCCAGGACCACCAGTACATCGAGCCGCAGCACTTGCTGATGGCGCTGCTCGATGACGAAGGCGTGGCGGGCCTTGTCGCCAAGGCGGGCGGCAACCCGCAGGCAATCAAGAAGAGCCTCGCCGAAGCGGTCTCGCGCCTGCCGAAAGTGGAAGGCACGCCGGGCGAGGTGCACGTCTCGCGCGAGCTGGCGCAACTCCTCAACGTGGCCGACAAGGAGGCGCAGAAGCGCGGCGACCAGTACATCGCGTTCGAGCTGGTGGTGCTTGCCGCGGCGAACATCCTGAAGCTCGGCAAGAGCGCGCTGGAAAAAGCCATCGCGGAGATCAGGGGCGGGGAAAACGTTTCTTCCCAAAATGATGAAAGCCAGCGCCAGGCGCTGGCGAAGTACACGCTGGACCTGACGGAAAGGGCGAGGCAGGGAAAGCTCGACCCGGTGATCGGCCGCGACGACGAGATCCGGCGCTGCATCCAGATCCTGCAGAGACGGACGAAGAACAACCCGGTGCTGATCGGCGAGCCGGGCGTCGGCAAGACGGCGATCGTCGAAGGTCTGGCGCAGCGCATCGTCAACGGCGAGGTGCCGGAATCGCTGAAGAGCAAGCGGCTGCTGAACCTCGACATGGCGTCGCTGCTGGCCGGCGCGAAGTACCGCGGCGAGTTCGAGGAGCGGCTGAAGTCGGTGCTCAAGGAG
>DATNCP010000138.1:0-9751 GCA_035607175.1 Burkholderiales bacterium | reverse complement strand
ATGGGCTACTTCCCGGTCGACGAGCGCACGCTCGAGTATTTCCGCGGCACCGGCCGCGACGCCGCGAAGGTCGACGCCCTCGCCGCCTACTTCAAGGCGCAGGGCATGTTCGGCATCCCGAAGAAAGGCCAGATCGACTATTCGCAGGTGCTCGAGCTCGACCTTGCCACCATCTATCTGTCGATCGCCGGCCCGAAGCGCCCGCAGGACCGCATCGACCTCGACAAGGTGAAGCCGACCTTCGAAAAGCTGTTCTCCGCGCCCGTCAAGGAAAACGGCTTCGGCAAGAAGAGCGAAGACCTGCAGAAGACCCACAAGGCCTTCGACGGCACGCTGATCAAGAACGGCGACGTCCTGATTGCCGCGATCACCTCCTGTACCAACACCTCGAACCCCGGCGTGCTGCTCGCCGCCGGCCTGGTGGCGAAGAAGGCGGTCGAGCTCGGCCTGAAGGTGAATCCGCGCATCAAGACTTCGCTCGCGCCCGGCTCGCGCGTGGTGACCGAGTACCTCGGCAAGGCGGGCCTCCTGCCCTACCTCGAGAAGCTCGGCTTCTCGGTGGCGGCGTACGGCTGCACCACCTGCATCGGCAACGCCGGCCCGCTGCCGCAGGCGATCGACGAGGCGGTGGCGAAGAACGATCTCGTCTGCGCCGCGGTGTTGTCCGGCAATCGGAATTTCGAGGCCCGGATCCATCCCAACATCCGCGCCAACTTCCTCGCTTCGCCGCCGCTCGTGGTCGTCTACGCGCTCGCCGGTTCGATGCTGAAGGACCTGAGGACGGAACCTATTGGTTTTTCCAATGGAAAACCCGTTTTCATCGGCCACATCTGGCCAAGCGCCGACGAAGTGAAGGCGCTGATGAAGTTCGCCATGGACGCGCCCACCTTCCGCCGCCTGTATTCCGACCTCGCCAACTCGAGCGCGCTATGGAAGAAGATTCCCGCGCCAGCCGGCCAGGTCTACACCTGGCCGAAGTCGACCTACATCGCCGAGCCGCCGTTCTTCACCGAGTTCACGATGAAGCCCGGCGCCATCGGCGGCATCAGCGGCGCGAAGGTGCTCGGGGTCTTCGGCGACTCGGTCACCACCGACCACATCTCGCCCGCCGGCTCGATCAAGCCGACCTCGCCCGCCGGCATCTACCTGCAGGAGCACGACGTCGCGGTCGCCGACTTCAACAGCTTCGGCGCGCGCCGCGGCAACCACGAGGTGATGATGCGCGGCACGTTCGGCAACGTGCGCATCAAGAACCTGATGCTGCCCGGCACCGAGGGCGGGATCACGCTATTCAAGGGCGACAAGCAGTCGATCTACGACGCGGCGATGCACTACATCGCCGATGGCACGCCCACCGTGGTGTTCGGCGGCGAGGAATACGGCACCGGCTCGTCGCGCGACTGGGCGGCGAAGGGCACGCAGCTCCTCGGCGTCAAGGCGGTGATCGCGCGCAGCTTCGAGCGGATCCACCGCTCCAACCTGGTCGGCATGGGCGTGCTGCCGCTGCAGTTCACCGGCAGCGACTCGGCCTCAAGCCTCGGCATCAAGGGCGACGAGACCGTGGACGTGCTCGGGCTGGACGACATCGTGCCGCAGCAGGAGCTCACGCTCCGGATTTCCTATGCGAACGGGGAGAAGAAGGAAATCAAGGTGAAATCCCGGATCGATACGGCGATCGAGGTCGACTACTACAAGCACGGCGGCATCCTGCCGTACGTGCTGCGCGAGCTGATCGGCCGCGCCGGGCCGGCGAAAGCGAAAGCCGCCTAGCGGCGCAACCTCACTCGCCGCCGAGACCGGCGAGATAGTCGGCGAGGGTCTCGAGGTCCTGCACCGGGACCGCCTGGATGGCGGCGGTCATGTTGCCGTCGATGTCGGCGCGGGTCTGCGCCTTGAAGGCCCTGAGTTGCGTGCGCAGGTACTCGTATTGCTGACCGGCGATGCGCGGAATGTGCTGCTGGCCGAGCATCCGCGGCCCATGGCACTGGCTGCAGTTGTACTTCTTGGCGAGCCCGGCGCCCGCCTCGACGCTCTCCGGCTTGCTCTTGTGGCTCGGCGCCGCCGCCTTCTGCTTCGAAAAATAGGCGGCCAGCTCGTTCATCTCCGGGTTCTTCAGCGGCTTCGCCATCGGCGTCATCTGGTCGTCCTTGCGGTTTCCCTCGCGAAACATGAAGAGCGACGTGGCGATGAACTGCGCCGGCTGCTGCGCGAGCGACGGCACCGCGGGGTTGGCCGAGTTGCCGTTCTCGCCGTGGCACGCGGCGCAGAGGTTCGGGTCGGCCGCGAAAGCGGCCGCTGAAAAGAAAAACGCGACGGCGAGCGCCGTCGCGTTTCCAGTCCGCCTCAAGCTACTTCTTCTTCCCGGCGGGCGCTGCGTAGCTGACGCGATAGATGATGCCGTTGTAGTCATCCGACACCAGCATCGAGCCGTCGCGCATCACCAGGATGTCGACCGGCCGGCCCCACATCGGCGGATCCGCCTTCTCGTCGGTCATGAAGCCGGTGAGGAAGGGCATCGGCTTGCTCGCCTTGCCGTTCTCGTCGACCTTCACCCGCATCACGTTATAGCCCTGCTTGACCGTGCGGTTCCACGAACCGTGCATGGCGATGAAGATGTTGCCCTGGTACTCGGCCGGGAACATCTTGCCGTTGTAGAACTTCATGCCCAGGGGCGCGATGTGCGTGCCGAGCAGCTGGGAGGGCTTGGCGAACTCGCCGCACGAGCGGTTCTTGCCGTACTCCGGATCGAGCGTGTTGCCCTGATGGCAGAAGGGGTAGCCGAAGTGCGGCACCGGGGACTTCGCGGCCACGCGGTGCAACGTGTCGTTCGGCGAGTCGTCGCCGAGCCAGTCACGGGCGTGGTTGGTGAACCACAGGTCCTTGGTCTTCGGGTCGAAGTCCATGCCGACCGAGTTGCGCACGCCGATCGCGACGGTCTCGAGCGTCCCCTTGTTCGGGTCGACGCGCATGATCGAGGCTTCCATGTAGCTCGGCAGCACGATATTGCCCGGCGCGCCGATGTTGAAGTAGAGCTTCCCGTCAGGCCCCATCGCCAGGTACTTCCAGAAATGGCCGGCGGCGCGGTGCGGATCGAGGTTTTCGATCACCACCTTGCCCGGGCCGGGGCTGTCGAGCTTGCCCTCAATGCCGTCGTAGCGCGTGATCTTGCCGCGCTCGGCGACATAGAGGGTGCCCTTCCTGAAGACGATGCCGTTGGGCGAATCCTGTCCGGTGAGGACGGTCTTCACCTCGCGCTTGCCGCCGCTGCTGAGCACCGCGTAGACGTTCTTGGCGTTGCGGTTGCTGACGAACAGCGTGCCCTTGTCGCCCAGCGCCATCGAGCGGGCCTCGGGGATGCCCTCGGCCCACACCTCGACCTTGAAGCCAGCCGGGACCTTGAGGCTGCTGACCGGCAAATCCTTGGCCGAGCGCCCTGTCATATGCGGCGCGAAGGGATGCAGGGTCGACTCCGACTGCGCGGCGGGCTTGCCCTGCTGCCACGAGGGCGCTGGCGTCTGCTGGGCCTGTGCTGGTAGTGCGAGCGCGGCGGTCACCGCGACGGCAATCAGGGTCTTCATGGAGTACCTCCTCTGGGACGGCTATTAAAACGTAAGCGCTGCCTGAACGCCAACGGTCATGTTGCGGCGCGGCGAGGGCTCATAGTAGCGGCGATTGGTCTCGTTGACGATCACCGAACCGACGTAGTTGCGATCGCCGACGTTGTCGACACGGGTGAATTCGGTGACCCGCCAGCCCGCGGCGCGCTGCGTCAAGCCGGCGACTACGTTGAACACGGCATAGGCGTCCGCGAACTCGTCGTTCGGGTCGTTGGTCGCGACGCGCGTGCGGTACAGCCCCTCCACCTTGGCGAACCAGGCCTCCTGCTTGTAGCGGAATTCGCCGTAGAGCTGGTTTTTCGCCGTGCCCGGAAGCGTTGCACCGGCGGGGACCGCCACCACGGCGTTGGTCGTGGTGATGACGGTGTTGAACCCCTCCTCGAACACCGCCTTCAAGTACGTCCAGGCGATGCGCGCATCGAAGCCGCCGCCGAGCGCCTTGTCGGCGCCGACCTCGAATCCGGTGCGCTTCGTATGGCCGACGTTCTTGAACGTCGCGCGGCCGCCGGTGTTCTGGTCGACGACGATCTCGTTCTCGGTGATCACGTTGAACACGGCTGCGCTGTAGCGCACGCCCGGCGCGACATGCTTGATCCCCAGCTCGGCGTGCCGGCTGCGGCTCGCCTCGAGGTCGAAGTTCAGGCCGCTGCCGTTGTTCGTGTACGCGATCTCGAGAAAGGTCGGCGTCTCGAAGCCGCGCCCGTAGTTCGCATACACGCTGGTCGTCTCGCTGGCGCGGAATAGCAGGCCCGCAACAGGGGTCGTGGCGTGGTAGGTCTTCGCGCCGCTGTCGTTGGGGTTGCCGGCGGCGATGAAGTGGTCGTCGGAGCTGAAGCGCACGCTGCTGCGGCGCAGGCCGCCGTGCAGCGCCCAGCTCGACGCGAACCGCCACTCGGCCTGGCCGTAGAAATCGGTGCTGTCGACCTTGTTGTCCTCGTCGCGCTTCAGCGCGCCGCCGACGCCGTTGTTGTTGATGAAGCCCTGGCGCTTTTCGTTCATCAGGTCGTACTCGAAACCGGCCGCGAGCCGCAGGGAGCCGAAGGTGCCGAAGTAGCGCAGCGCGGTGCCGCCGTAGTTGCGGTCGAGGTCGACGATGCCGCCGGAATGCGTCGCCGTGTTCTGGTTGACGAGCGGGATGGCGAGGAATTGCTCGATCGAACGATAGCCGCCGTAGACCATCACCTCGGTGCGATGCGCGCCGAACTTCTGCTGGTAAGTGCCGCCGACCTGGTTCTGCAGGATCGTCTTCTTGGTGTTGAACACGAGCGCGTTCGGCGTCGCCTGCCGCGGGTTCGCATCCTTCTCCGCCTTCGTCAGGCCGAGGGGATCCTGCGTGTCGGGCTGGTGCAGGCTGTTGGCGACGACGGTGAACGTCGTGTCGTCAGACGGAGTCGCCTTCAGCTTCGCGTTCATCTGCTCGCGCCGCGCCCAGCTGTGGTCGCGATAGCCGTTGGTCTGGAAGAGCGACGCGGCGCCGATCGCGTTCACGTCGCCGTACTGGTCGCCGAAGCGCAGCGCGCCGCGCTTTGTCTGATAGCTGCCGAGCAGGAACTCGGTCTCCAGCGTCGGCTGCGCAGGGCCATCGCGGGTGTCGACCGCGATCACGCCGCCGGAGGCGTTGCCGTAGAGCGCCGAGAAGGGGCCGCGCAGCACCTCGATGCGCTCGGCGGAGCCGAGATCGAAGGTCGAGGCCTGGCCCTGGCCATCCGGCATGGTGGCGGGAATGCCGTCCGCGACGAGCCGGATGCCGCGCACGCCGAAGGTGGAGCGCGCACCGAAGCCTCGCGACTGGATCTGCAGGTCCTGCGCGTAGTTCTGGCGGTTCTGCACCGAGATGCCCGGCACGCGCCCCAGGCTCTCCGACAGGTTCACCTGCGCCTTGCCCTCGGCGATGTCGTCGGCGTAGATGCGATCGACCGAAGCCGGAACCTCCAGCGTCGGCTGCGCCGTGCGGGTGGCGGTGACGACCACCGCGTCCTCCTGCGCCAGCGCAGGCGCAGCGAACAACAGCAGCGCGAGTCCTCCCCTCCTCGTCATGGGCTGCTAGGCTACATGGATGAAGACCTTCTTCCTAGCGCTTGCCTTCTGGATCGCGCTTCCCTGCCATGCCGATGCGGACCTGCGCAGCCTGCGCGAGGGCGGGTACGTCTTCTACCTGCGCCACGCTTCGACCGACTTCAGCCAGAACGACGCCGGCATGAAGAGCTACGAGGATTGCGCCGGCCAGCGCAACCTGACCGACAAGGGCCGCGGCGAAGCGCGAGCGATCGGCGAGCATGTGAAGCGGCTCGGCATTCCCGTCGGCTCGGTGCTTGCCAGCCCCTTCTGCCGGACGATGGAGACCGCGCGCCTCGCGTTCGGCAAGGCGCAGGCGATGAACGAGGTGCGCGGCGGGCCGGCGCGGTCGGACGATCCGGCGCGCTACGACCCGCTGCGGAAGCTTCTCGGCACGCCGGTGCCGAAGGGCTCGAACGCCGTGATCGTCAGCCACGGCAATCCGTTCTACGCCGTCGCCGGCGCGCCCTACCTCGCCGAGGGCGAGATCGCGGTGATCAAGGCGGCAGGCGACTCACGCTTCACCGTCGTCGGCCGGATCCGCCTCGAGGACTGGCAGGCCTTCAAGTAAGCGGCGGTCGCGCTTCGTCGGCCGGCCCTTCAGGGCGCGGGCCGGTTCTGCGCCCCAGCGGCGCAGATCGACGCGACGCTCGCGTTCCGCGCGGCTGGCGTCGCTTTCAACGTAAAGTTTTTTCGCCTCCGTGGCCGGGCCTCGCTTGTCCGAGAGGCCTTTGACCTTCACTTGCCATTCGAAATCCGAAACTCGAACAACGACAGCGTCGTCGACCTTCAGTTCGTGCGCGGGCTTCACCCGAGCGTCGTTGAGCTTCACCCTTCCGGCGGCGATCGCGTGCTGCGCGAGGCTGCGCGTCTTGAAGAAGCGCGCCGCCCAGAGCCATTTGTCGAGCCTCACTCGACTACACCATCGGCCCGCTGCAGGAAATCCCGCGGAATCCGAGCATCCAGCGCCTTGGCGGCCTTGAGGTTCACGATCAGCTCGAATCGCGTCGGCTGCTCGATCGCCAGCTCACTCGCCTTCTCCCCTTTCAGGATGCGATCGACGAAGGCAGCGGAACGATTGTGGAAGCCCGGAATGCTGAAGCCGTACGACATGAGCCCGCCAGCCTCGACGCAGAACCGCCACCAGTACATCGACGGCACGCGAAGCCTGGTCGCCTGCGCCGCGATCTCCGCGCGCCGGGAATCGAGCACTTCCGGGTCACCGCGCACGAGCAATGCGTCAACACGAGCCCGGCCGATCGCGGCGAGCGCATCCGAAAGCTCTTCCGGGCGCCCGATTTCGAAGAACTGCAGCTGCAGCTTCATGGCGCCCGCGGCCTCGCTCAGCTTCACCTTGCGCTCGGGCCACTTCCCGCCGTCGATAGCTGGATTCAACAGCAGTGCGACACGCCGAATGCGCGGGAACGCATCTCTGAGCAGTTCGAGCCGTTTCGGGTCCAGGTCGATGAAGAGCCCAATGCCGGTCACGTTCACGCCCGGCCGGGACACGTTCCTCACCACGCCGTCGGCCGCCGGGTCACCGCCGTATGCCGCCATGACGATCGGAATCGTCGACGTCGCCTTGCGCGCTGCGTTGATCGCAGCATTGTTTCGGGCAACGATGACATCGACGCCCGAGCGGACCAGCTCGTCCGCCAGCGGCGCAAACCTGGTGCGATCTCCCTCTGCATACCGGTAGTCGATGATGATGGTCGACCCAGGGACCCATCCCAGGTCCCGCAGACCGCGCTCGAATGGCTCGCGCTGCACCGCTGTCGGCTCCTTCGAGCTCCCCGCATGCAGAACGCCGACTCGCGGAACCCTGCGCGCCTGTCCAAACGCTGCAGGCGAGGCCAGCCCAATCGCAGCCGCAACAAGAACCTGGCGCCGGGAGGTCATGTCACGAGGCGCGATGCGCGTGCAAGAACGGACGAAGGAATCCTGATGCCGAGGGCCTGCGCGGACTTCGCGTTGAGCACCAGCTCGAACTCGTCCGCCTGCTCGACGGGAATGTCTCCGGGCTTGGCGCCGGCGAGGATGCGGGCGCCGAGCTCGGCCGCGCGCAGACTGAATTTCGCCACGTTGACCGTGTAGGAGAGCAGGAAGCCAGCTTCGGCTTGGCTCGCCGAGGTGCCGATCGCTGCGAGCCTATGCTTTTCCAGCAAGCGCGCGAGGTCGGCGCGCTCGACCGCGAAAACGGGCGACGCGAGACAGGTAAAGGACTCCGCCCGGGCCTTGCGCGCAGCGGCAAAGGCCGCTCCGTAGTCGTACGGCCTCTTGTCGAACTCGACGACGGTGAGCTCGAAGCGGGTACGCTCCGCCGCCTCGCGCACATCCGGGATGTAGTCGCGCGAAAACACATCGGCGAAGACCAGCATCCGCCGCGCGGAGGGGAGCACTTCGCGCATGATCTCGAGCCTCTTCGCCACCAGCGCGCCCTGCGGGATGTACACGCCGGTGGCGTTGCCCTCCGGGCTGCGCAGATTGCCGACGACGCCCTTGGCAACCGGGTCATAGCTCACCGCCAGGAATACGATCGGCGCCTTTGCGCCCGCCTCGCGCAACGAACGCGCTGGCGCCTCGGTGCCGACGGCGAAAAAGAGGTCGCAGTTCATTGCGACAAGCTCCCGGGCCTGCTTCGCGTAAAGCTCGACCGACCCTTCAGCCGACCGGTACTCGAGGTCCCGGTATCCGAGCTCGCGCAATCGCCGTACGAGGTCTGGCGAATAGACGGACCGCGCAAGCGGGACCGGCCCAAGCACGCCGATCCTCGCGGCACGCGGTTGCGCCAGCACTCGCGCGGGCGAGAGCGCACCGAGTGCGCCGATCTGGATGAAGCGCCGCCGGCTCGTCATGACCCCTCCCCGGCGGAAATCTACTCCGACTTAGCTGCTGACCGCTACTCCTACCGGGCACGAAACGCCGGTGCCGCCGAGTCCGCAGTAACCGTTGGGGTTCTTGCCGAGGTACTGCTGGTGATAGTCCTCGGCGTAGAAGAACTCGGGCGCTTCGCGGATCTCGGTCGTGATGGTTCCGTGGCCTTTCGCCGTCAGGGCCTTCTGGAACATCTCTTTTGATTTCTGAGCGGCCGCAAGCTGCTCCTTGCCATAGGCATAGATCGTCGAGCGGTACTGGGTGCCGGCGTCGTTGCCCTGGCGCATGCCCTGCGTCGGGTCGTGGCCCTCCCAGAACGTCTTGAGCAGCTCTTCGTAGCTGATCTTCGCCGGGTCGAATACCGCCAGCACTACTTCAGCATGGTTGGTGAGGCCGCTGCACACTTCCTCGTAGCTCGGGTTCTTCGTCTGTCCGCCGGCGTAGCCGACGGCGGTCGAATACACGCCCGGCAGCTTCCAGAACAGGCGCTCCGCGCCCCAGAAGCAGCCCATGCCGAACACCGCCTGCTGCAGGCCGGCGGGAAACGGCGCCTGGAGCGGATGGCCGTTGATGAAATGCTTGTCCGGCACCGTCACCGCGTTCGCGCGGCCCGGGAGCGCGCTCTCCGCCGGCAGCAGCTTGCTCAGCTTCTTCATGAAGGAAAACATGGCAAACCTCCTACCCTAGAATAACACCATGAAAATCTGCGTTTACGGCGCGGGCGCGATCGGTGGTTTGCTCGCCGCCTGGCTGTCGCGTTCCGGGCACGACGTTTCGGTCGTCGCGCGGGGCGCGCAACTCGACGCGATCCGCAAGCAGGGCTTACGCGTCCGCGACCGCGCGAGCGGCAAGGTCGAGTCTTTCGCGGTCGGCACTTCGGCGTCCGGTCCGCAGGACTACGTGATAGTCGCGGTGAAGGCGCAAAACCTTACGGAAGTCCGCATCGAGGAATACCTCGGCAACGAAACCTCGATCGTCACGGCGCTGAACGGCGTTCCCTGGTGGTTCTTCGACCGCCTGAAGTTCGGCAACGGCAAGCACCGGCTCGAGAGCCTCGATCCGGGCGGCCGGCTGTCGCGCGCCATGCCGACCGAGCGGATCGTCGGCTGCGTCGTGCACCTCGCCGCTTCGACGCCCGAGCCCGGCCTGATCAGCCACAACATGGGCAAGCGGCTCATCATCGGCGAACCCGGCGGGAAGAACAC
>DATNCP010000119.1:0-28907 GCA_035607175.1 Burkholderiales bacterium | reverse complement strand
CAAGCCGATGATCGACGAAGCGATCCGGCGCATCCGCAAGGCGGGCAAAGCGCCCGGCATCCTCACCCCCAACGAAGCCGATGCGAAGCACTGGCTCGGCTGCGGCGGATTGTTCGTCGCGGTCGGCGCCGACGTCGGCATACTCGCGCGTGGCGCGGAAGCGCTCGCGGCCAAATTCAAATCATGAAACCCGACATCATCCTCACCGGCAAGGGCCACGCGGGAACCCAGGCGACGCTCGACGCCGAGTTCGCCACCCACCGGCTGTTCGAGGCGCAGGACAAGGATAAATTCCTGCGCGACTGCGCGCCGAAGGTGCGCGCCCTCGCCACGTTCGGCCCGATGCCGGTCAACGGCGCGCTGATGGACAAGCTGCCGAAGCTCGAGCTGATCGCCAACTTCGGCGTCGGCGTCGACGCGATCAACCTGGACGACGCCAAGGCGCGCAAGATCATCGTCACCAACACGCCCGATGTCTTGAACGAGTGCGTCGCCGACACGGCGCTGGCGCTGGTGATGAACACGGTGCGCAAGTTCCCCCAGTCGGAGGTGCACCTGCGCGCCGGCAAGTGGGCGTCGCAAGGTCCCTACCCCCTGACTACCTCGCTCGGCGGCAAGACGCTCGGCATCCTCGGGCTCGGGCGCATCGGTGAGGCGATCGCCAAGCGCGCCATGGCTTGCGGCATGACCATCCGCTACCACAACCGCAACAGGAAGAACGTGCCTTACCCGTACGATCCGGATCCGGTCGCGCTCGCGAAAAATTCCGACGTGCTGATGGTCGTCACGCCTGGCGGCGCGGAGACCAGCAAGCTGGTGAACGCCAAGGTGCTGGATGCGCTCGGACCGCAGGGTTATGTCTGCAACATCGCCCGCGGTTCCGTGATCGACGAGCCGGTGCTGCTGCGCTACCTGCAGGAGAAGAAGATCGCCGGCGCCGGCCTGGACGTGTTCGCCGACGAGCCGCGCGTGCCGCCGGAGTTCTTCACCCTGGACAACGCCGTGCTATTCCCGCACGTCGGCAGCGCCACCGTCGAAACCCGCAAGGCGATGGGCGACTGCCAGATCGAGAACCTGCGGCTGCACTTCTCGGGCAAGCCGGTCAAGACTCGCGTCGTCTAGGTCGAGGCGCCGTTCCAAGAGCAGGTGCCGCCTTGGGCGCATTCGCGCACTTGGCCTTCGGCTATCGCATTGCAGATGCAGATGTACACGCCGTTCTCTCCCGATGCCATTCATTCCTATCGCTTCTCAACAGGCTCCACTCCAGTGGAGACATATGAGTTAGCGATCACTTACGTTAATAGATAGTAAAAATGTGGATCTTTTTTGGATCTGTCGTTGACAACAATAATGAGAACAATTATCGTTCTTGTCAATGGCGATGGGCACTGAACTGATGAAACCACGGGTTGCCGAGCCTCAGCGGGCTGCGCCGCAGAGGATCGCGAGCGAGAGCCTGCTCGGCCCGGGCCGCGAGCTCGTCATCGTGCACAACGGCCGCGAGTACCGGCTGCGCCTGACGCAGAACGACAAGCTGATCCTCACCGCGTGACCAATATCAAGAACGAGCTTCTCCAGGGGGAAAAATGAAAAGTGCAATCGCGCTCGTGTCGTGCTTCGCCTGCGCTACCGCTTTCGCTGCAGCGAACTGCCCGAAGTACCCGAAAGCGGAGTGGATGCCGCAAGCCGAGGCCAAGGCGAAGATCGAGGCGATGGGCTACAAGATCGGCAAGTTCAAGATCGACGGCAATTGCTACGAGATCTACGGCCACAACAAGGAAGGCAAGAAGGCCGAGGTCTATTTCGACGCGAAAACCCTGGCGGTCGTGAAGGCCGAGATCGGAAGGTAGCCGGGTGGACGGCAGCCAAGCCAGGGTCTGGGATCCCTTCGTACGGATCGTGCACTGGAGCGTTGCCGTCCTCATCGTGGTGGAGTTGTTCAACGAGGCTGGCGCGAATCCCTGGCATCGCTATCTCGGCTATGCCGTGGCGGTGCTGATCGTCATGCGCCTCGGCTGGGGATTGGCCGGGTCCGGCTACGCGCGGCTGTCGACGATGGCTGCGAGCGCCGCTGAAGCGGCCGCGTACTTGAAGCGCTCGGGCCCGACCCGCTACGCCGGGCACAACCCGTTGGGTGCCCTCATGGCGTTCACGCTCTGGGGCCTCGCATTGCTGGTCGCGCTCACGGGGTGGATGCTGGGCCTCGACTCGTTCTGGGGCGAGGAGTGGCTGCAGGACCTGCATGCGGACCTGGCCTACGCGCTGGCGGCGCTCGCTGGCGTGCACGTTTGCGGGGTGCTGGTCACGAGCCGCGCGCAGGGCGAGAACCTGGTCAAGGCGATGATCACGGGCAACAAGTCGCCGCGGGGCCGCTAGCGATGGCCGGCGCACCGATCGCCCTCCACCCGTCGCGCGCCACGCGGGGCACGGGCGTTGCGTTCGCGATCGGGATGCATGTCCTCATTGGCGCGGCGCTCGTCTCCTACGAGCCCGCCCGCTCTGCATTGCTCAATGCCGCGCCGATCATGGTTAGCCTGATCACCCCGTCGAGACCGGACGCGAAGCCGGTCGAGACGCCACCGCGGCCCAAGCCGGTCGTGAAGCCGCAGCCGAAGCCGCCGGAGCCTCAACCCCTGATCACCGCGCCAGTGGAAACGCCTTCGCTCTCGCCGATCCTGGTGGCGCCGCCGCCGCCACCGCCGCCCGAACCCTCGCCCGTCGCGGCCGCGCCCGAGCCGGCGACCAGCGCGCCGATCTTCGCTGCGGACTATCTGGACAACCCGCCGCCGGCGTATCCCGCCATGTCGCGCCGCGTCGGCGAGCAGGGCCGCGTCGTGTTACGCGTGCTCGTTAATCCGAAAGGGCGGTCCGACGACGTCGAGATCCGGAGCTCGAGCGGACATTCCCGCCTCGACGACGCAGCGCGAGAGACGGTGCGCCGCTGGCGCTTCGTCCCCGCCAAGCGCGGCGACCAGCCGGTGCCGGCGTGGGTCCTCATCCCGATTTCTTTCAAGCTGGAAGGCTAGCGCGTGCAGACGCAGGTCGGATTCGCCCATTTCCTCGCCCAGACCGACGCGGTCGGCGGCACGCTGCTCGCCTTCCTGCTGCTGATGTCGATCGCGAGCTGGTACCTGATCGTCACCAAGGCCCTGGCGCACTGGATGGAGCAGCGCCGCAGCGCGACCTTCCTCGAGATCTTCTGGAACGCGCCGTCGGTCGGCGCCGTGCAGCACCGCCTGGAGGAGCGCCATCCCGACGAGCCGTTTTCCCATCTCGCCTGGCACGCCATCGTCGCCTCGCAGCACCACCAGCGGCACGGCGGCAACCGCCTCAACGAGGCGGGTTCGACGTCGGATTTCCTGACGCGAGCGATGCGGCGCGTCATCGACGAGGACACGGCGCGACTGGAGTCGGGCCTCACGCTCCTCGCCTCGGTCGGCTCGACCGCGCCCTTCGTCGGCCTGTTCGGCACCGTGTGGGGCGTCTATCACGCGCTGGTGGCGATCGGCCTTTCCGGACAAGGCACGCTCGACAAAGTGGCGGGGCCGGTGGGCGAGGCGCTGATCATGACCGCGCTCGGCCTCGCGGTCGCGATTCCGGCCGTGCTCGCCTACAACGCCTTCGTGCGCTCCAATCGCATGGTACTCGCGCGCCTCGATGCGTTCGCGCACGACCTCTTCGCCGTGCTTACCACCGGCTCGCATCTCGGCGACACCGGCGCGGTGGTGCCGCTCAAGCCCGCCGCGGTGAAAGCCTGATGGCCTTCGGCAGCTTCGAGAAGGGCGGCAGCCAGGCGCCGATGGCGGAGATCAACATGATCCCGCTCATCGACGTGATGCTGGTGCTGCTCGTCATCTTCATCATTACCGCGCCGCTGCTCACGCACGCGGTCAAGGTCGACTTGCCCAAGGCCTCGAGCCAGGCCAACCAGACCAAGCCGGACAACGTGCAGCTCGCCATCGACCGCCGCGGCGCCGTGTACTGGAACGGCGAGGTCGTGAGCGGGGCGGAGTGGCGCGAGCGCATGCAGGCGGCGGCGAAGCTCGCGCCGCAGCCGGAAGTGCACCTGCGCGCCGACAGCGAGGTTCCCTACCACCATGTCGCCGAAGTGCTTTCCGACGCCGCGAAAGTCGGGCTGACGCGCATCGGCTTCGTCACCGACCCGAACCTGGGCCACTAGGAACCGCCATGGGACAGATGCTCGTCGTCACGCTGCGCGAGGGGATCGAGATGTTCCTCATCGTCGCCATCGCCGCCGCGTATCTGAGGAAGACCGGGCGAGAGGCGCTGCTCCCGGCCGTTTGGTGGGGCGCGGCAGGTGCGGCGGTCGCATCGATCGTGCTCGGCGTCTGGCTCGCCGAAGTCGCGGTGCGGCCCTTCTCGCAGGGCGTGCTGGCGCTGATCGCCGCCGCTCTGGTGACCTCGATGGTCGTCTACATGCTCAAGGCGGCGAAGCGCATGCGCGAGGACATCGGCGCGCGGATCGAGTCCGTCGCCAGCCGGCCCGGCGCCGGCGCATGGCTCGGGATATTCCTGTTCACGCTGCTGATGATCACGCGCGAGGGCATGGAGTTCGCGTTCGTCGCGGCATCGATTGCGAGCCAGGCCGGCAATGAAGCTCTGCTGGTCGGCGCGTTCCTGGGCCTGGTCCTTGCCGCCTTGCTGGCCGCCGGCTGGGTGCGCTACGGCCATCGCGTGAACCTCGGCCTGTTCTTCCAGGTGACCTCGATCTTCCTGATCCTCTTCGTGCTGCAGCTTCTGCTCTACGCGTTCCACGAATTCACCGAGGCCAACGCGCTGCCGATCGATAACGCCTATTGGCACCTCGCAACCGAGGAATGGGCCGAGGGCACCTACGCCAACCTGATCAGCCTCTTGTTAGTGGTGATTCCGCTGGCCTGGCTCGGTTACGTGTCGATCGGCGCAGGGGAAAACAGGAGCATTTCGGAAAAAGCCTAGCTTCGTTCATTTGCCAGCCAGCCAGCCGTCTCCCGACGGCGCGCCAGCCCGCGCGTTGCCACAAACAACTTTGGGAGACGACGCATGACCCGGTTCCACCGCCGCCCGGTAGCGGCAGCAGTTCTCGCAGTGTTCTCGACCTTCGCGCAAGCGCAGTCCGACCAGACCCTGCCCGAAATCAGGGTGCAGGGCGAGGCGGAACGCGCCGATGGCCCGGTGACGGGCTATCGCGCCACTCGCTCGTCGACCGCGACCAAGACCGATACGCCGCTGCGGGAAGTCCCGGCTTCGGTCACCGTGGTTCCGTCGAGCGTGATGAAGGACCAGGCGATGCAGAGCATGGGCGACGTCTTCCGCTACGTTCCCGGCGTGCTGATGCATCAGGGCGAAGGCAACCGGGACCAGGTCATCATCCGCGGCACCAGCACGACCGCCGACTTCTATGTCGACGGGGTGCGGGACGACGCGCAGGTATTCCGCGATCTCTACAACCTGGAGCGGGTCGAAGTGCTGAAGGGCCCCGCGGGCATGGTTTTCGGCCGCGGCGGCGCCGGCGGCGTCGTCAACCGCGTCACCAAGAAGCCGGCCCTCGAAGGGGTCACCGAGATGAATCTCACGGTCGGCAGCTGGAGCCAGATGCGCGACACCATCGACATCGGCAGGAAGATGGGCGACTCGGGCGCGTGGCGGCTGAACGCGATGGCCGAAAACGCCAACAGCTTCCGCAAGGACGTGAGCCTCCAGCGTTGGGCGGTGAACCCCACCGTCCTCGTCCAGGGCGAGAGCAGCGCCCTGACGCTGGGCTACGAGCACCTGAACGACGAGCGCACCGCCGACCGCGGCATCCCTTCCCAGAACGGCCGGCCCTACAGCACCGATCCCGGCAACTTCTTCGGCAACGCCGCCCAGAGCCACGCGCATTCCTACGTCGATTCGGCATACGCGATCCTCGAGGACGAGCTCGGCGGCCGCAAGACCTTGAAGAACACGTTCCGCGCGACCTACTACGACAAGTACTACCAGAACGTGTATCCGGGCGGCGCCGTCGACGCCGCCGGCAATCTCGCGCTCTCGGCCTACAACAACGCCAACCAGCGCAGCAACTTCTTCAACCAGACCGACCTCATTCAGAAATTCGGCGGCGGCGGCATCGAGCAAACCCTGCTGCTCGGTCTGGAGCTGGGCCGCCAGGACAGCACCAATAAGCGCAACACCGGCTTCTTCGGCCCAGCCGGGACGGCGCTCAACGCCACGGTGCCGGCCACCGATCCCTTCGCCATGGCCACGGCTTTCCGGCCCAACGGCACCGACGCCGACAACAACGTCAAGGGCAGCATCGTCGGCATCTATGCGCAGGATCAGATCGCGCTGTCGAAGGAATGGAAGGCGATCGCCGGCCTGCGCTACGACCGGTTCAAGGTCGACTTCGACGACCGGCGAACGACGACACCGGCGGTCGACCTGTCGCGCACCGACACCGGCTGGAGCCCGCGCGCGGGGCTGATCTGGATGCCGACCGCGGCGCAGGTCTACTACGCGAGCTACAGCTACGCCTTCCTGCCCTCGGGAGAGCAATTGAGCCTGGCGACGACGACCGCCGACCTCGAGCCCGAGAAGGCGATCAACTACGAGCTTGGCGCGCGCTGGGACCTGCAGCCGCGGCTCACTCTCTCGAGCGCGATTTTCCGCCTCGATCGCAAGGACGTGCACGTGACCGACCCCGCCAATCCCGGGACCTTCGTGAAGAGCGGCAAGCAGCGCGTCGAGGGCATCGAGATCGGCATCCAGGGCGAGGTGACTCGCGACTGGCTGGTGTACGGCGGCTACGCTTACCTCGACGGCCGCGTCCAGGAGCCGATCAGCAGCGGCACCGCCGCGACGCCGTCATCGGTGGTCCCGGCAGGCAACAAGATCGGCCTGGTACCCGAGAACACCTTCTCGCTCTGGAACCGGTTCAACCACGGCGGCGGCTGGGGCACCGGCCTCGGCCTGATCTACCAGGACGAGTCGTTCACGTCGTTCAACAACACCGTGACCCTTCCCGCCTTCTGGCGCGTCGACGCCGGGATCTACTACGCCTTCGCCGACCACAGGACCCGGCTGCAATTCAATATCGAGAACATCTTCAACAAGCGCTACTACCCGACCGTGGACGGCGACAACAACATCAGCCCGGGGGCGCCGCGCAATGCACGGCTGACGCTCTCGCTCGCTTTCTGAACTGCTAGACTGGTCCGCAGGAGGAGGACCATGAACTTCATTGCCCGCATTGCCGCGGCGCTCGCGCTCGCGTTCGTCACCCAGACCCAGGCGCAGACCTGGCCGTCGAAACCGATCAAGTACATCGTGCCGTTCGCACCCGGCGGCACGACCGACATCCTCGGCCGGATGGTCGCCGCCGGCCTGCAGAGCGCGCTGGGCCAGCCGGTGGTGGTGGAGAACAAGCCCGGGCAGGCCGGGTCGCTGGGTGCGACCGAGCTCGCCCGCGCCGCGCCCGACGGCTACACGGTGGGCGGCGGCACCATCAGCTCGCACGCGATCAACGCGTCGCTCTATTCCAAGCTGCCGTACGACCCGATCAAGGATTTCGCCGCGATCACCATGCTGGCGACGCTGCCGAACATGCTGGTGGTCCACCCCAGCCTCGGCGTGAACAACGTCCAGGAGCTGATCGCGCTCCTCAAGGCGAACCCGAACAAGTACAGCTTCGGCTCCGCCGGCAACGGCACCTCGCAGCATATTTCGGGCGAGCTGTTCAAGATCATGGCCGGCGTCTCGATGCAGCACATTCCGTACAAGGGCAGCGGGCCGATGATCCCCGACCTGCTCTCGGGCACCATCGGCATGAGCTTCGAGAACATCACCACCGCGTACCCGCCGGCCAAGGCCGGCAGGCTGAAGCCGCTCGCGGTGACTTCGGCGAAGCGATCGTTCGTCGCGCCCGAGGTGCCGACCCTCGCCGAATCCGGCCTCGCCGGCTACGACATCAGCTCCTGGCAGGCCATGTACGCTCCTGCCGGCACGCCGAAGGACATCGTCGCTCGCCTGCACGCGGAGACAGCGAAGATCCTGCGCGCGCCGGAAAACGTGAAGAAGCTCAACGATGTCGGCCTCGAGCCGGGCGGCATGCGCCCGGAGGAGCTCACCGCCCTGATGCGCGAGGAGATCCCCCGGCTAGGGAAAGTCGTGAAGCAGTCCGGCGCGCAGGTCGACTGACCTAGCCCTTCGCGGCGGCCTGCCCCTGGCGGGTCTTGTCGAGCACCGTCATCGCGGTGGCGATGAAGCCGCCGATGTCCGCCGCATTGGCGGGGATGATCAGCGTGTTGGATGCCTTGGCGAGGTGGGCGAAGGCCTCGACGTACTGCTGCGCCACCTTGAGGTTGGCCGCGTCCATGCCGCCCTTGTCGCCGATCGCTTCGGCAACGGCGCGCACTGCAGCGGCATTCGCCTCGGCGATGACGCGGATCGCGGTGGCGTCGCCCTGCGCCTTGTTGATCGCCGCCTGCTTCTCGCCCTCCGACCGCAGGACCGAGGCCTGCTTCGCGCCATCGGCGACGTTGATCTCCTGCTGCCGCTCGCCTTCGGACTTGGCGATGAGCGCGCGCTTCTCGCGCTCGGCGGTGATCTGCTGCTGCATCGAGCGCAGGATCGCCTCGGGCGGCGTCAGGCTCTTGATCTCGTAGCGCAGCACCTTGATGCCCCAGTTGCGCCCGGCTTCGTCCAGCGAGTGCACGATCTGCTTGTTGATCTCGTCGCGCGACTCGAAGGTCTTGTCGAGCTCCATCTTGCCGATCTCGCTGCGCAGCGTGGTCTGCGCGAGCTGGCTGATCGCGCTCACGTAGTTCGACGAGCCGTACGAGGCGAGGCGCGGGTCGGTGACCTGGTAGTACAGGATGCCGTCGACGCCGAGCTGGGTGTTGTCCTTGGTGATGCACACCTGCTCGGGAACGTCGAGCGGGACCTCCTTCAGCGAGTGGACGTAAGCGACGCGGTCGAGGAACGGGATGATCAGGTTGAGGCCGGGCTCGAGCGTCATGTGGTAGCGGCCGAAGCGCTCGACCACCCACGCGCTCTGCTGCGGCACGATGCGCACGCCCTCGATGACGAAGGCCACCAGCACGCCGATGAGCAGCACCCAGAACCAGTAGCCGGCGAGCCCCGGTATCTGCGAGGCGACGATCGCGGCTGCAATGGCAGCGGCCAGTTTCCAGAACATGGTCGATTCTCCCTTGGCTTGAGACGCGACGACCGGAACGGCCGGCACGCTAGGTGGGACGGGTCTTGGCGACTTTGAGCGTGTTGCCATCGGCAGTCAGCACGTAGACGGTCGCGCCGGGCTCGAGTGTTTCCGCGCCCTCGACCCGGGCGTCCCAGCTCGCGCCGCGATAGCGCACGCGGGCGAGGCGCGCGCTCGAGTCGATCCAGCTTTCGAAGCTCGCCGGCATGCCGGCGTCGATCGGCGCCATCTGCTGGGCGCGGTTCTTGGCGCGATACGCATGCACGCCGTAGCAGCCCGCCGCCGCGACGACGCAGGCGATGATCGCCTGCACGGCGAACGCCAGGCCCAGGCCTGCGGCGCCGGCCGCGCCGAACGCGGCGATGCCGAGCACGAGCAGGTAGAACGTCCCGGTGAGGAGCTCGGCGATGACGAGCGCCAGGCCGAGCACCCCCCATGCCAGCCACGGTTCCATGACTTGCCTAATGTGGCACGCAGGCAGTCAAATCGCAACCTGTCATGGAGCTCGCGGAGGAACTAGTCCAGCTGCACGATGCGCCGCGAGAGGTGGCGCCGTTCAGCGAGCGCTATCCCGGCCTGACGCCCGCGGCGGGCTATGTGGCGGCGCAGCGCCTGCACGAGCACCGCGTCGCGCGCGGCTGGCAGCCGGTGGGCCGCAAGATCGGCTTCACCAACCGCACGCTCTGGCAGCGCTACGGCGTGCACGAGCCGATGTGGGGCAGGGTCTACGACCGCACCCTCATTCACGCGCGCGACAACGAGGCGAGCGTCGCCCTCGACGGGCTGGTTCAACCGCGCATCGAGCCGGAGATCGCCTTCAAGCTGAAGAAGGCGCCTGGCGAAAATCTCGCCGACTGCATCGAGTGGATGGCCCATTCGGTGGAAATCGTGCAGTGCCATCATCCGCAGTGGAAAGTCACGATCGCGGACTGCACCGCCGACAACGGGTTGCACGGGCGCTTGATCGTCGGTGCGCCGATCCCGCTCCGGGACAACCTGGCTCGGGTGGAGGCAAGGCTCTTCAAGGGCGACCGGCTGGTCGACAAGGGTGTCGGCGCCAATGTGCTGGGCGGTCCCATGCTTTCGCTCGTTCATCTGGTCGAGCTGCTGAAGAAGCACCCCGACGCGCCGCTCACGACGGGAGAGATCATCACCACCGGTGTGCTGACCGACGCGCATCCGGTCGCGCGCGGCGAAACTTGGCGTACCGAAGTGACCGGTTTTCCCGGTCTGAGCATCACGTTCAAATGAGGCCTCTCGAAGGCATTACCGTGGTCGCGCTCGAGCAGGTCATCGCCGGGCCGTTCGCCACGCGCCAGCTCGCCGAGCTCGGCGCGCGCGTGATCAAGATCGAGCGGCCGGGCGGCGGCGACTCGGCGCGCGCCTACGACACCACGGTCAAAGGGCTCTCGTCGCACTTCGTCTGGGTCAACCGCTCCAAGGAAAGCCTCGCGCTCGACGTGAAGCGGCCCGAGGCGAAGGAGATCCTCGGCCGCCTGCTCGAGAAGGCCGACGTCTTTCTCCACAACCTGGCGCCGGGCGCGGTGGAACGCCTTGGACTCGGGGCGCGGGAGTTGCGGCAGAAGCACCCGCGGCTCATCTGGTGCGGGATTTCGGGCTATGGCCCGGCGGGCCCGTACGCGTCGAAAAAGGCCTACGACCTGCTGGTGCAATGCGAGGCCGGCCTGCTCTCGGTGACCGGCAGCGCGGAGTCTCCGGCGAAAGCGGGCATCCCCGCGGCCGACATCGCCGCCGGCATGTACGCCTTCTCGTCGATCCTGGCCGCACTGGTGCGCCGCGGCCGCAGCGGCGAAGGCGCCACGATCGACGTCACCATGCTCGAGGCGCTGGGCGAATGGATGGGCTTCCCGGCCCTCTTCACCGCGTACGGCGGCAACGCCCCGCCGCGCTCCGGCGCGCATCACGCCACGATCGTGCCCTACGGCCCGTTCAAGGCAGGCGACGGCGAGACTGTGTTCCTCAGCGTACAGAACGAGCGCGAATTCGCCGCCTTCTGCGACCGGGTGCTGATGAAGGGCGGCCTGAAAAGCGATCCGCGCTTCGCCACCGGCCCGGCGCGGTTCCGTAACCGCGAGGCGATGCACGCGGAGATCAACGCGGTCTTTCTCACCTTGAAGGCCGCGGAGGTCATCGCGCGGCTCGACGCCGCGGATATCGCCAACGCGCGGCTGAACGACATGGCGGGCTTCTGGGCGCATCCGCAGCTCGCGGCGCGCGGGCGCTGGGCGAAAGTCGGGTCCCCCGGCGGCGAGCTCGACATGCTCAAGCCGCCGTTCAACCTGTCGGGGTTCGAGCCGCGCATGGATCCGGTACCCGCGCTCGGCGAGCACACCGCCGCGATCCTCGGCGAGCTCGGCTATGCGGACGGGGAAATCGAGGCGCTCAGGCGCTCAGGCGCCCTCTAGCGGCAGCACTCGCTGCCGGTCATCCTGGTGTTGAACTCGCGATAGCCGTCGACCCAGCCGCGCATGTAGTCGGCCTGCGAGGCTTGCACCCAGGCGTGGCACTGGTGCTCGTAAACGTAGAACTGGGGTTGCAGGCCGTAGGGGTCCGCATCGCGATACCCGGTCTTGTACCAGTCGGCGCTGCGGCATTCGCCCTCGGTCATGGCGGCGCAGCCGGCCAGCAGCAGGCTGAGAATGACTAGCGCGCTAGTCCGTGCCGCCATGGATCTTCCGCTTGTCGTACTCCCACACGCCCTCCTGCCACCCCTTGGCGTACGCGGCCGCGTCGAGCTTGACGCCGTGCTTGCCGCACTGCTCGGTGTAGACGAAATCCATCCGCTGCATGCCGAACAGGCCGTCGCGGAAGCCGATCTCGTACCAGTTTGCGCCGCGGCACTCGGTCGCGTCCATGCTGGCGCAGGCCGCCGTTGCAAGACTGACGAAAGCTATTGCGAGAAGGGATCTCATATCGCAGCGAACAGGCGCGGTGCGCCGCTATTCCGGAGCGTGAACGACTACTTGGGCCGGCCGGGCTCGATACCCGCAGCGCGCGCAAGGTCTCGATGCACGCGGGCGACCCGCTCGACCTCGCCTTTGGCGGGGAAGCGCTCGTAGAAGCCTTCCTCGCGGAACTGGCGGGCCATTTCGGTCCAGGGACCGAGGCGCTGCTCCCAGCGGGCGACCCGGCCGGCTTCCGGCTCCGCGTCGTCCCGCGCGAGGTCTGCGCACACGCGCACCATCGCCTTGATGGTCACCGGCTTGGTGACCATGTAGGTGTCCTTGCCCCACACCGCGTCGCCGAACACGGCGCGCGCCGCCTTGAAGAAGTCGCGGATGACGGCGTAGTAGCGTGGCACTTCCTTGGAGCTGCCGCCGGCGAGCTGGATCGAGCGCCAGCGCCCGCGCACCCAGCGATGCAGCTCGTTGAACAGCTCCGCCTGCAGCACCCATTTGTCGCGCTGGCTGCGACCGCCGAGGCGGTTGATGCGGTAGCGCAACGGGCTGTCGCCCTCGCCGTAGAGCTTCTCGACCAGCCGCGCGGCGAACTTGCGGTCGGGGGCGGCGAACGAGACGTGCTCGTACAGGTCGACGAGGTGGCTCTTGTTGATGCGCGTCGGCGTCGAGTTGATGATGACGAACATCTCGGTGGCGAAGTCCTCGCTGCGCCCGTCGAAGATGATGCAAGGCACGTTGATGGTGCTCGCGTCGTCGGGACGCTCCTGCAGGTAGAAGCGCAGCGCCGCGAGGCGGTGCTGGCCGTCGATGATCAGGTACTTGGACGAAGGCTCGTTGAGGCTGCCCGTGCCGCCCTCGCTGTCGCCGCGGAAATTGAGCCGCTCGGAGGTGAACAGCAGCACCGTGCCGGGGATCGGCGGCTGCGTGATCGCGGTTTCGTAGAAGTTCTTCAGCTGGCGCACTTTCGAGCGCGACAGGGCGCGCTGGAAGGCGTGGTCGTTGCGCTCGATCTTGGCGATGAACTGCGCGATATCGTCGTCCTCGGCGATGCGCGTCGGAGCGATTTCCTCGCCGTCGCCGTAGAAGCGGCTGATGAAGCGAACCTTCGCCAGCAGGTCCTTGGCCCGGTAGCTGACGAAGTAAAAGACGCCGTCCTTTTGACGGATCTGCGTCGCTTGCATGGACGCTCCTAGTGATCCCGGCCCTGGCCGGGCGCTCTCCTACCCCACCGGGGCAGGGCCTTGCGCGCGAATGGTAAAGGAAAATCGAGGTTTTAGCAGGACGGAAGCCGGAGCGCCTGGAGCACCTCTGCGGTGCGCCGGTCCTGCACGAATCCGACCACGCCGGAGCGATCGGGCGCGCCCTTCGGCAGCAGCGCGAGCGAGCGGCGCTCGGAGATTCGGCCGTTCGAGCCGAAAGCGAAGGGGCCCTGCCATTCGAGCACGACGTGGTCGTGCGTCAGCGTGCGACCGCTGTTTTCGCCGGCCGTGACGCGGCTCGTCAGGCGGTTCTCGTAGACGGCGAGGTAGAGCGCCGCGTCTCCGGCGAGCGCGAGGTCGACAAGTTCCGCGCGAGCCAGGGTATCGAGGCCGCCGCTCGCGGCGCCGAGGATCTCGAGCGTGATGCGCGCCCTCGCCGGCCGCGCGTTGATCGCCGCGACGGCAGTGTCGAATGCCGCAGAGCCCCAGCGCGGAAAGTCGCGGCCCTGCAGCAGCACCTGTGGCGTGTAGACCAGCGCCATGCGCTGCAGCTGGCTCAGCTTGCGCTGGCGCTGGGAGAACTCGCGCTTCGCGTACGGATCCTTCCAGCCGATGTAGTCCCAGTAGTCGACGTGCAGCGCGAGCGGCACCACCCGCTCGGGCGCTTCGCCGCGGCCGCCAAGGCCCGACAGCCAGCGGTCGGCGGGCGGGCAGCTGTTGCAGCCCTCCGACGTGTAGAGCTCGACCAGCGCCACGGTCTTGTCGCCGGACTGGGCCTTGCAGCCCGCCCCCGCGGCGGGCAGGGCGAGCGCCATGAGCGCCAGGGCAAAAGTGAACCGCATGGGCATTGGTCGGAATCCTCGCACCGAGCTTACGCATAATCCGGCCGGTGTTCTTCGTCGCTTCTCTAGCCTGGAATTTCGGCCTGGGCATGACCTGGCTGGTGGTCCCGCTCTACGCGTACTCGCAGGGGCTGTCGAACGCGGAGATCGGGGTCCTGTTCGGCGCACCCGTCCTCGCCCAGGCCCCTCTCAACCTCGCGGGCGGCGCCTATACCGACCGTATCGGCGGCCGGCGCATCATGCTCGGCTCCTGCTGGGCCACGGTCGCAGCCGGCATGTGGTTCGTCTTCGCCCAGGGCTTCTGGATGCTGCTCGCAGGCCAGCTGGTCCTGATCCTTTCGCGCGCCGCCTTCTGGCCCGCGACCTGGGCGATGGCGACCGAGCTGCCCGGGGCGCGGGGTGTCCAGCTCGGCCGCCTCAATGCCGTGACCAACACCGGGCAGATTGTCGGGACCTCGCTGTGCGGCTTCTCGCTCGCCATGCTCGGCTTTGCGGCTACCTTCACCGTACTCGCCGCGTTCGGTCTGATCGCGTTTTTCGCCGGCCTGGCCACCCAGCCGGGACCGGTGCGCGAGCCCCGCGCGACGGGCGTCCTGGCGGGCTACCGGCCGCTGCTGCGGCAACGGATCATTCGCTACTCGATGCTCTGCGCCTACCTCTCGGCGCTGCCCTTTTCGCTCTCGATCTCCTTCTTCCCGCTGCTCCTGACGGGCTTCGGCTATGCCGCGGGCAGCGCGGGCTTGCTGCTCGCCCTGCGGGCCGTGGGCTCGATCGGCGCCAACCTGCTCGTCGGGCGCTTCGTCCGCAGCGGACCCCAGACCCTCTGGCCGGTGGTCTGCGGGGCGATCGTCGCCGCCTCGATCGGCTTTCTTCCCGTCTGGAACCACACGGTGCCGATTGCCGTGTGCCTCTTCCTGGTGGGGGTGGGCTCGGCCGCGATGACCCTCTATTTCCAGATCACCATCTCCGAGGCGAGCCGTCCGGAGGAGCGCGGCTCCGCGCTCGCGCTCGGCGGTCTCGGCTGGAGCCTGTCGCACTTCAGCACGCCGCTCATCATGGGGATCGTTGCCGACCGCTACGGGCTGGTGCCGGCCTTCTATGTCCTGGGCGGCCTCGCGCTGGCCTGTGCCCTGGCGATCTTCTGGGCGCGCCGCTGGGCGTTCCGGGCGCCCTGAGCCGGCCTACCTCTGCCGCCGGCGGAGCTTCTCCTCGCGCTCGAGGATGCCCCGCTCGATCGACTGCATCGTCTCGATCTGCTGGCGGAGGGCTTCCTCGCGCTTGTCGCGCTCCTTGTCGACCCGCTCCCGCTCGCGCTTGTCGCGCTCGGATTCGCGCGTCGAATGCTCCAGCTCGCGCGCGAGGCGCTGGCGCTCGCTCACCTGGCCGGCGAGAAGCGCCGCAAAGCGCCCGTATCCCGGCGACGACGAGCTGGCAAGCGACTCCAGGAGCTCGGCCGCGCGCATGTCGTCGCGCAGGGGCGGCGGCAGCACCGCGAGCAGGGTGGCAAGGCGCAGCCGATTGGCGGCGTCCGGGTTCTTCGCGAACGCCGCCTGCGCCGCGGCGAGCGTCGCCTTCTGCTCCGGCGCCGGCGTGCGCGCGGCCTTGAGCGTGTCGGCAACGATGCCGTCGACGGCGACGATATCCGGTGCCTCGGGCTGGAGCAGCGCGCAGCCCGCGAGGAGCAGCATCGCTGCCATGACTGAGCGCATTACCATCTGCACATGACCCGGATATACCTCGTCGCGGCGGTGGCCGCCAATGGAATCATAGGCGCCAACGGCAGGCTACCGTGGCACCTGCCGGAGGACCTGAAGCATTTCAAGCGCGTGACCCTCGGCCATCCGGTCATCATGGGCCGCAAGACCTGGGAGTCGCTCAAGGGGCCCCTCCCGGGTCGGGAGAACATCGTCATCACCCGGCAGGCCGGATACGAGGCGCGAGGGGCGGCGGTCGCCAGCTCGCTGGACGCCGCGCTGGCACTGTGTGCTGGGGAGACGGTGGCCTGTGTCATTGGCGGGGAGAAGATCTTCGAGGAGGCGCTGCCCGTCGCCAGCGGCCTGATCATGACCGAAATCAAGCAGGACTTTCCGGGCGACGCCAGGTTCCCGGACTACGACCGCTCGCGATGGCGGGAGACGCAGCGCGAAGCGCATGCCGCAGCCAACGGCATGCGCTTCGACTTCGTGCTTTACGAAAAAGCCTAGCTCTTCGACTCGAAAACGCGGACCTCGGGCAGGGGAAAGCCGTTGAACTGGCTCGCGTAGGCGGTCGTGTAGGCGCCGGCATTGCGGATGTACACGTAGTCGCCCTCCTGCAGGTCCGAAGGCAGCGGCTCGTCGCGCATGACGATGTCGACCGAGTCGCAGGTCGGCCCGCCCACGGTCCAGACGACGTCGGGGCCGGAGCGGTCGGTACGGATGCGGTACCGCAGGCCCTCCGAGGCCTCGATCACGCCGCCGAACAGGCCGGCGTCCCAGTGCATCCAGCGCTTGCCGGCGCGGTTGGCCGTTCCCAGGACGCGGCAGACGAAGTAGCCGGCGTCGGAGACGAGGTAGCGCCCCGGCTCGGCGATGACCTGCACGTCGTCGGGGAAGGCCTTCAGGCCCTCGTTGACGACATTGCCGATCACTTCGATCGAGGGAATGGGCTTCACGTGCCTTACCGGGTAGCCGCCGCCGATGTTGAGCAGGCGCGGCTTGAGGCCGGCCTTGGTCATCAGGTCGAACAGGCCGCGCGCCTTCTCCAGCGCAACGCGCCAGTTCTCCGGGTTGCGGCACTGCGAGCCGACGTGGAAGGTGATGCCGGCCAGGTCGGCGCCCAGCTTGGCAGCAGCGGCGATGATCTCGCGCGCGTCGCCCGCGCCGGCGCCGAACTTGCCCGAGAGGGGCCAGTCGCTGCCGATGTTGGGGGTCGCTATGCGCAAATAGTGCTTGGCGCTCGGCTTCACCTCGAACACCCGGCGCAGCTCGTCCAGGCTGTCGATCACGTACCACTCCACGCCCTTGGCGGCGGCGTAGGCGATCGACTCGCGGGACTTCATCGGGTTGGAGAAGAAGACCTCGGCGGGGTTGACCCCGAGCGACAGCAGCAGGTCGAGCTCGGCGGTCGAGGCGATCTCGAAGCCGCAGCCCTCCTGGGCGAGCACCTTGAGCACGCGCCGGTCCGGGTTCGCCTTGACCGCGTAGTGCGGTCGCACGCGGGGCATGGCGGCGCGAAAGCGCCTCGCCTTGGCCCGCACGATCGCGGTGTCCAGGATCAGGAACGGTCGGGTGTATTTCTGCCGGGCGGCCTGGCGCACGATCTCGAAGTCGAGACTGACCTCGGGGTGCGTATCGAAGAGTTGCTCTTGCGGCTGCCTTGCGACTGCAGTGCTTCTGCTGCGGATACTGCTAGGGCGGTCCCCCATCAACATTCTCCTCGCTCGGGAAACTAACCTTCGGGAATATCGCGTACGGAAACGTCGTACACGCGGTAGCAGATCTTCGAACTTCTCATGACGACCTCCTGCTCCTCAAAAACGAAAAAACTCCGGCCGATTATAGGGATGACCCCCCGGGAGTCAAGACCTCGGACAAACATTTTTACGGTCCTAATGGGGGGTCCGGGGAGGGGCAACCACAACCTGTAGTAGCGCGCCGAAACCGACGGACTAGATGCGCGGCAACGTGACGCCTTTTTGGCCCTGGTACTTGCCGCCGCGGTCCTTGTAGGACGTCTCGCAGACCTCATCGGACTCGAGGAAGATCACCTGGGCGACGCCCTCGTTGGCGTAGACCCGGGCGGGGAGCGGCGTGGTGTTGGAGAACTCGAGCGTCACGTGCCCCTCCCACTCCGGCTCGAGCGGGGTGACGTTGACGATGATGCCGCAGCGGGCGTAGGTCGACTTGCCGAGGCAGATGGTGAGGACGTTGCGGGGGATGCGGAAATACTCGACGGTGCGCGCCAGGGCGAAGGAGTTGGGCGGGATGATGCAGACGTCGCCCCGGTAGTCGACGAAGTTCTTGGCGTCGAATTCCTTCGGGTCGACGATCGTCGAGTTGATGTTGGTGAAGATCTTGAATTCGGCCGAGCAGCGGATGTCGTAGCCGTAGCTCGAGGTGCCGTAGGACACCACCTTCCGCCCCTGGTGCTCCTTGATCTGCCCCGCCTCGAAGGGCTCGATCATCCCCTTCGCCGCCATGCGGCGGATCCACTTGTCGGATTTGACTGACACTGGCCTATCATAGCTTGTGAGCATGGGAGCGAGAGCCCTCGGCGAGCGCTGGCCCTTCGCCGTTCGCCCGCTGACGCCGCGGCTGGGCGCGGAGGTTTCCGGCGTCGATCTGGCGGGCGGCGCGGACGAAGCCCTTTTCCAGAGCCTCTATCGGGCGTTCCTTCGCTACCAGGTGCTGCTCTTTCCGCCGCAGGACCTGCCGCCCGGACGGCAGGTGGAGTTCGCCCGACGCTTCGGCGAGGTGCAGATCCACGTCATGAACCAGTACCACGCCGACGGCTTCCCCGAGCTCTATCGGCTCTCGAACCTGGACGAGAACGGCCGGCCGAACGGCCGCCATCCCGACAAGGGCACGCTCGCCTGGCACACCGACGGGTCATGGCAGCGCGTCACCGGGCAGGCGACCATCATCTATGGCGAAGTCATGCCCGAGAGCGGCGGCGAGACGCACTTCTGCGACATGTACGGGGCGTACGAACGCCTGGATCCGGCATGGAAGACGCGCATCGCCGGGCTTCGCGCCGTTCATAACCTGGATTTTTCGCGCAATCGCCGCCATGGCGAGGAGCCGATGACGGAGGAGCAGCGCCGCGCGCGGCCTCCGGTGGATCACCCGATCGTGCGGACGCACCCGGAGACGGGGCGCAAGTGCGTGTACCTGGGGGACCACGCCGAATCCATCGTCGGCATGCCCTACGACGAGGGCCGGGCGCTGATCGAGGAGCTGAATGCGCTCATCGTGCATCCCGACCTCAGCTACGAGCACCGCTGGACCACGCGCGAGATGATCGTGTGGGACAACCGCTGCGTGCTGCATCGCGCCACCCCCTACGACGAGGCGACGCAAGGTCGCGTCATCCGACGCTGCACCGTGCTCGGAGAAGTCCCGGCCTGAATTCGGGGTCAGGGTCGTAATTGGGGAACCGCGTCCGCGCAACTAATTACGACCCTGACCCCGAATTCAGGTGTTCTGGACGACGATGTTCGGGAACTTGGAGGTCATGTCGCGCTGCGACTCGGCGATCTTGACCGCCACGCGGCGCGCGATCCGCTTGTAGATTTCCGAGATTTTTCCGTCCGGATCCGACACGACCGTCGGCCGGCCGGAATCGGCCTGCCGCTGGATCGACTCGTCGAGCGGCAGCTGGCCGAGAAGCTCGGTCTTGTATTCCTTCGACATGCGATCGGCGCCGCCCTGGCCGAAGATGTGGCTCTCGTGGCCGCACTGCGGGCAGACGTGGAACGACATGTTCTCCACCACGCCGAGGATCGGGATGCCGACCTTCTCGAACATCTTGAGGCCCTTGCGCGCATCGATGAGGGCGATGTCCTGCGGCGTGGTGACGATGACCGCGCCGGTGACGGGTACCTTTTGCGCGAGCGTCAGCTGGATGTCGCCCGTGCCCGGCGGCAGGTCGACCACCAGGTAGTCGAGCTCGCGCCAATTCGTGTCCTTCAGCAGCTGCTCTAGCGCCTGCGTCACCATCGGCCCGCGCCAGACCATCGGCGTGTCGATGTCGATGAGGAAGCCGATCGAGCTCGCCTGCAGTCCGTGGCCTTCCATCGGCTCGATGCGCTTGCCGTCCTTCGACTCCGGCCGGCCGGCGATGCCGAGCATCATCGGCTGCGACGGCCCGTAGATGTCGGCGTCGAGCATGCCCACCGACGCGCCCTCGGCGGCGAGCGCCAGCGCGAGGTTCACCGCGGTGGTCGACTTGCCGACGCCGCCCTTGCCCGAGGCGACGGCGATGATGTTCTTGATCCCGGGAACGAGCTTCACGCCGCGCTGCACGGCGTGCGACACGACTTTGGAGGAGACCTTCACCGCGACGTTTGCCGCGCCCGCAGCCTTCAGCGCCTCGATCACCTGGCGGCGGATCGGCTCGTGCTGGCTCTTGCCCGGATAGCCGAGCTCGACCTCGAGAGAGACGTCGCTTCCGGAAACCTTGATGTTGCGCGCCGAGCGGGTGCTGACGAAGTCCTTGCCGGTGTTCGGATCGACCAGCGTTTTGAGCGTTTCCTGGACCTGCGCTTCAGTGACAGACATGCTTGAAGTGTAAGCTAAAATCGCCGTCCCCCATGGCCCGCATCACGTCCCAACGCAAGCTCTTCGTCACCACTGCTTTGCCCTACGCGAACGGTCCGTTCCACATCGGGCACATCATGGAGTACATCCAGGCCGACATCTGGGTGCGCTTCCAGCGGATGCACGGCAACGAAGTGCATTTCGTCGGCGCCGACGACTCGCACGGCGCGCCGATCATGCTCGCCGCGGAAAAGGCCGGGCAGTCGCCCGAGGCGTTCATCGCCGCGATCCAGAGCGGCCGCAAGCCGTATCTCGACGGCTTTCACATCAGCTACGACAACTGGCATTCGACCCATTCGCCGGAGAACACGGAGCTCTCGCAGGACATCTACCGCAAGCTGAAGGCGGCAGGGCTGGTCTACACCAAGGCGATCGAGCAGTTTTTCGACCCGGTGAAAGGCATGTTCCTTGCCGACCGCTATATCAAGGGCGAGTGCCCGAACTGCGGCGCGAAGGACCAGTACGGCGACGCGTGCGAGAACTGCAGCACGGTCTATTCCGCGACCGAGCTGAAGAACCCCTATTCCACGCTTTCCGGCGCGAAGCCGGTGCTCAAATCCTCGGAGCACCACTTCTTCAAGCTCTCCGACCCGAAGTGCAGGAGCTTCATCCAGGGCTGGCTGGAGACGCCCGGCCGGCTGCAGTCGCAGGTGGTGAACAAGGCGAAGGAGTGGCTGGAAGGAACCGGCGACAAGGCGCTTGCCGACTGGGACATCTCGCGCGATGCGCCGTACTTCGGCATCCGCGTGCCCGACCTCGCCGAGGAAAAGTACCTCTACGTCTGGCTCGACGCGCCGATCGGCTACCTCGCCTCGCTGAAGAACTATTGCGCGAAGAAGAAGCTCGACTTCGAGAAGCTGCTCGCCGACCCGCGCACCGAGCAGGTCCACTTCATCGGCAAGGACATCATCTACTTCCACACCCTGTTCTGGCCGGCGATGCTGAAATTCGCCGGCGCGCCCTACAAGGTGCCCGACCACGTCTTCGTCCACGGCTTCATCGGCGTTTCCGGCGAGAAGATGTCCAAGTCGCGCGGCACCGGCATCGACCCGCTGCGCTATCTCAAGCTCGGCATGAACGCCGAATGGCTGCGCTACTACATCGCCGCCAAGCTGAACGCCAACGTCGAGGACCTCGACTTCAACCCCGAGGACTTCCTCGCCCGGGTGAACAGCGACCTGGTCGGCAAGTACGTCAACATCGCCAGCCGCGCCGCGAGCTTCATCCACAAGAATTTTGGAGGGAAGCTCGCCTACCTGGGCGATACCCGGCCGCTGGTCGAGGGCGCCCGGGCGGCGGCGGCGGCCGCGGCGCAGTCCTACGAGAGCCGGGAGTTCGGCCGGGCGATCCGCGACGCGATGGCGATCGCCGACCGCATCAACCAGGACTTCGACACCCACCAGCCGTGGCTGCTGGCCAAGGACGCAAACAAGCACGCCGAGCTGCAGGACGTCTGCTCGCGGGCGCTGCACGTCTTCAAGCTGCTCTCGGTGCTGCTCGCGCCGGTGCTGCCGCATCTCGCGCAGCGCGTCGCGCGCGATTTCTTCGCGCTGGGGCGCGAATTCACCTGGTCCGACGCCGAGGTCCTGCCCGAGCGGATCGCGGCCTACCAGCACCTCATCACGCGCGTCGAGGAGAAGCAGCTCGACGCGCTGTTCCAGATCGCCGAGGAAAAGAAACCCGTGGAAAACACCATCGCAATCGACGACTTCAACAAGCTCGACCTCCGGGTCGCGCGCATCGCCAAGGCCGAGGCGGTCGAGGGGGCCGACAAGCTCCTCAAGCTGACCCTCGATCTGGGCGAGGGCACGCGCACCGTTTTCGCCGGGATCAAGTCCGCCTATGCCCCCGAGAAGCTGGAAGGCCGGCTGACGGTGGTGGTGGCCAATCTCGCCGCGCGCAAGATGAAGTTCGGCGTCTCCGAGGGGATGGTGCTGGCGGCGTCTGCCGAGGGGGAACCGGGGGTTTTCCTCATTTCCCCCGACTCCGGGGCCCGGCCCGGCATGCGCGTAAAATAGCCCGCATCGCGGCGAAGTTCGCCGCAATGACGGATACCCGATGGAGAGCTCTGGCCGCACGCTGGTTTGCAGCGTGCTCTTCCTCGATATCGTCGAGTACTCGAAGAAGCCGGTCGCTGAGCAGCTGCAGCTCAAGCAGGCTTTCAACACCGCACTCGGGCGCGCGCTCGAGGAGGTGGCGCCGCGCGACCGCATCATCCTCGATACCGGCGATGGCGCCGCGGTCACCTTTCTCGGCGACCCGGAGGACGCGCTATTCGGTTCGATCTCGATGCGCGATGCCGCGGGGGCGCTCGGCGTGCGCATGGGCGTCAACCTCGGCCCGGTGCGCCTGGTCAAGGACCTGAACGGCCAGGTCAACATCATCGGCGACGGCATCAACGTCGCGCAGCGCGTGATGAGCTTCTCCCGCCCCGGCCAGCTGCTCGTCTCCCGCTCGTTCTACGAAGTCGTCTCCTGCCTGTCGCGCGACTACGCGAGCCTTTTCCGCCACGAGGGCTCGCGCACCGACAAGCATGTGCGGGACCACGAGGTGTATTCGGTCGGCGGCACGCCCAGCATGCGCCGCCTCTCGGACACCGTCGCGCAGACCGGCGGCCACGGCGGCTTTCGCCACTGGCTGCGCGGCGTCGGGCCGCTCGGCTTGCGGCGCTCCGCGCTCGTCGCCGCACCGCTGGTCGTCCTGTTCCTGGTGGCCGGCGGCGTCGGCGCACGCGCGCTGTTCGAGAAGCCCGCTCCGGCGCCTCAGGCGGCCGCGCCCGTGGTCGTCGAGAAGCCCGCGCCGGCGCCGAAACCCGCGGTGGTGCAGGAGAAGCCCGTGGAGAAGCCTGCTCCCGCCGCGGAGAAGCCGGCTGCCACCGCGGAAAAACCGGCGCCGGCACCGAAGAAGAAGCAAGTGGTCGCGAGCGTCGACAAAAAGCCGGAAAAAATCAAGACGGCAAAGCCGGCCGCCGGCGCGCAAGGGAAGCTCGAGCTCGTGGTCACGCCGTGGGGCGAAGTCCTCATCGACGGCAAGAGCCGCGGCATCAGCTCGGGGACCAAGGCATTCGACGTCCCGCCCGGCGCCCACACCATCGAGATCCGCAACTCGACCTTCCCCGCCTTCGTGCAGAAAGTGCAGGTGAAGCCGGGCGAGGCGGTGCGGATCCGCCACCGCTTCAAATGACGCGCCCCGCCGCCGCCGCGATCCTGATCGCATCCCTCGCGGCGTGCGCGCAGCTGCAGGGAATGCTCTCGCCGGGCAAGGGACGCTCGGCGCTGAGCGAGGGCGTGCGCCAGTACGACGAAGGCCAGCACATCGCAGCGGCGAAAAGCCTGCAGCGCGCGCTCGACCTCGGGGTAAGCGACCGCGAGCGCGCCGACGCCTACAAGCATCTCGCCTTCATCCATTGCGCCAACGGCCGCACCGGTCCGTGCCGCGAGGATTTCCGCAAGGCGCTCTCGGCCGATCCGGCGCTCGAGCTGGCGCCGGCCGAGGCCGGGCATCCGGTCTGGGGCCCGGTGTTCCGTGCGCTCAAGGCCGAAGCCGCTTCGTTCAGCGTCGGCCTGAAGCAGTTCGATGATGGAGACTACGACGCCTCGGCGAAGAGCTTGCAGGTCGCGCTCGATCGCGGCCTGCCGCCGAAGGACCAGGTCAACGCCTACAAGCACCTCGCGTTCATCCAGTGCGCGAACAACCGCGTCGCCGCCTGCCGCGAGGAGTTCCGCAAGGCGCTCACCCTGGATCCGGCGCTGGAGCTCACCGCGGCCGAGGCCGGGCACCCCGTCTGGGGGCCGATCTTCCGCTCGCTGAAAGGCAAGAAGTAGCTCCTCGATGGAAGCGCCCAAGCTCGGCCGTTACATCATCCAGTCCGAGATCGGTCGCGGCGCGATGGGCGTCGTCTACAAGGCCACCGACTCGGTGCTCGAGCGCACGGTCGCGGTAAAGACCGTCAACATGTCGCTCGAGCAGGACGGGGCGGACAAGTACGAGGCGCGCTTCTACCAGGAGGCGCGCGCCGCCGCCGGCCTCAACCATCCCAACATCGTCACCGTGCACGACGTCGGCAAGTCCGGCGAAGTGGTGTTCATGGCGATGGAGTACATCGAGGGCGTCGAGCTGCGCTCGCTGATGGGCGAAGGCCAGCGCGTCGCCGTGCCGCAGGCGGTGGCGATCGCGGCGCAGGTCGCCGAGGGCCTCGCCTACGCGCACCAGCACGGCGTCGTGCATCGCGACATCAAGCCGGCGAACATCATGGTGGTGCCGAACGGACCGGCGAAGATCACCGACTTCGGCATCGCCCGCCGCCGCGCGACGAGCGAGCTGACGCAGACCGGCATGCTGCTCGGCTCGCCCAAGTACATGTCGCCCGAGCAGGTGATCGGCAAGCGCGCCGACCACCGCTCCGACATCTTCTCGCTCGGCGTGATCCTCTACGAGATGGTGTGCGGCGCGGCGCCGTTCAACGGCGAGAACGTCACCGCGCTCATGTACCAGACCGTCAACTTCGTGCCGCCGCCGCCCAGCTCGGTCAACAAGGCCGTGCCGGAGATGCTCGACTTCATCGTCGCGAAGATGCTCGCCAAGCCGATCGAGGAGCGCTACCTCGACGCCAACGAGGTGACGCGCGACCTGCGCGAATGCGAGCGGCAGCTCGCGGCTTCGGGGACACAGCAGCCGCACGGTACCTTACCGGGCACCGCGCCAGTCCCGCAGCTCGCGAATGCCCATGCGCGAACCGTCGTGCTCGCGCAGAGCGTGAACCGCGACCGCGAGGCCGACAAGGCGCCGGTGGAAGTCGCGCCGGAAGAAGCTCCGTCGCGCATCGCGCCCAGCTTCGACTCGCTCGAGGCGACGCAGCGCCTCGCCGCCATGACCGGCGCGGCAACGACGTGGGCGCCGCAGAGCGCGACGCAGGCCGTGAGCGCGCTGCCGCGCCCGGCGGGCGGCACCTGGCGCCGCCGCGACTGGCTGCTGGTGGGAGGTGCTGCGGTTCTTGGAGTAGTACTGGCTGGAGCGATCGCGCGAAAGCGCGACTAGGAATTCGGGGTAGGAATTCGGGGTCAGGGTAACAATTGCTGCTCCGACTCCGGCGAATTGTTACCCTGACCCCGAATTACGACCGCCGGCCGCCGCAGGACATCGGCATCGCGCTGACGGGATAGCCTCTGCAGTTCCAGCTCACCTTGCCGCCGTTGAGCGTCGGCGTGACGGCGATCTCGAGCGCGTTCTTCTCGTTCCAGCCGCGGATCGTGCCGCCGGCCTCGACGATCCACTTCATCTCGCCGAACTTCGGGTCGTTCTTGGGGGCAACTTTCACGTCGTTGCCCGAGCCGGCCAGGTTGCCGGCCTTTTCGGCGGCGGCCGCGACCGGCTGCCTGGCGGATTCAGTTCCCGCGACCAGCGCCTCCGCGGCTTCCTTGGAATCGGCCCCGGCCTTCTGCGGCAGCACCACGGCGACCATGATGAAACCGACCAGAGCGAGCGCTGCGACGACCAGCAAGCCGATTTTCATTTCTTATCTCCCCGTACCGTCCACTTCGGCGCGACTTTAGCATCAGCTAAGCTTTGCCGCATGGTGACACGGCAAATTCGTGTAAGCGGGCTCGTGCAGGGCGTGGGTTACCGCGCCCTGCTCCGCCATGAAGCGCGCAAGCGCGGCGTCAATGGCTGGGTCCGAAATCGAACCGATGGAACCGTAGAGGCAGTGCTGCAGGGAACCCAGGAGGCGGTCGATGCGGTGATCTCCTGGGCGCGGCGCGGGCCGTCCGGCGCGCGAGTAGCGGGTGTGATCGAGTCTCCGGCCGAGCACGAGCCTGCGCATTCCAGCTTCGAACTTCGACCGACCAGCTAGACGACGCGAGTCTTGACCCGCTTGCCGGAGAACAACCCGCCGCACCAGGCCGGCGGCCTGTAGGACCGGGGCGGACTAGGCCGAGTCGCGAAACGGGGTGGCTTGGCACTACGCATGTTGCGTATATACGCAGATTGCGTACAATAGAGCGGTGAAGGCGCTCTTCGTCGTTCTGCCTTTGCACGCTCTACGACAGCGGACTCGACTCGAGGAAAGCCAAATGAGGTCAACACCGAGGAAGCACACTCGTCCGGATAAGCGTGATCTCTTTGCTGAATTGAAGGAGGGCATGACCGCGCTGGCCGGGCAGCGACAAGCTAAGCGGACGTTGCGCACACATGCCATGGAGTTCAAACCGGCACCCAAAGTCACTCCCAAGGAGCTTATGCGGGTCCGCCAGGATCTCAGAATATCGCGCGCGCTGTTCGCGGGTTACCTGCGCACGAACGTGCGGACTCTGGAAAATTGGGAGCAGGGACGCGCCACGCCGAACGCACAGGCGGCGTTGCTCATCAATCTCGTCAGGCGGTTTCCGGATACTGTCGAGCGTCTCGCCGAAATCTGAGCAGGCGCGCGTCGCGCATCAGGCTCAGCATCTCCGATAGTGGCAGGATCCTCTACAGCGTTGAATCCCAAACCTTCTTGGCGAACTCCTCGCCTAATGGCTCGTGCTTGCAACTCGCCAGAGCCGCCAGAGCCGATCTTGTTGATGTCTTTGTATTGGGACATTGCCGCTGTCCTCCATTGGACAGAGCGACAAACGCCGCTACTTACGGGCCCCGCCGTAGGGGCTCAGGAACGCCAGTCAATGATCCTCGTAGGCGGCGCGAGGTTATCGCTGTTGATCTAGCCGGTCGGCGCGAGGGAATGTCCGCCTTCGGCTCAATTGCACCAAGGCCTAGGCGTCGGCGGACACCTAGTTGGACCGCACTTGAATGGTACGGCGAGTCCTTCTGCAATCAGCAAATCTCCGATGTCACGCTCGTTCACTTTCAATGTCCCGCAACGTCGACCGTAGTTGCAGGTTTGCTTACCTTCGGTGCCGGGTTGGCAAGAGCAGGCGACGAACTCGAAGTCGAGCTTTCCCCCGCTGATGAGGTCACGGACTCTGCCCGCTGCCTTCTTGCCTAGCGCACGTTCGGCATCGCACTTCGCGCGGCGAGTCTCTGGTGAGTTGAATCCGACCAAGCGCACGTCCGGCTTTTGCTGGCGAAGACGGATCGTATCCCCGTCGATTACGTGAATGTCGCTTGGCTGGATCGGTGCAGCGACAGCAAAGCCGTTCAACGCACCTATCACGATCAGCGCAAGCGTGCGCAAAGTTAGTAGCGCCAGTCTCAACGGAGAATGCCGAACCGCAGTCCGCGTCGGCGTCATGAACTGACCAAGCAGCGCTCGGCGTTTGGAGTCGAGCTCCTTGGTTGCCTTCCGGCGCGTTGAATCTATTTCTCTGATGGGATCGTTGAGCATCGCGAGCTGACGAGTAGTTAGTCTACCTTTTCCCGCCTACTCTAGACCAAGGGCTCGAGCAGCTTCTGGAACCGCCGATGCAGTGCTGCGAACTGGTTCTCCAGCTCCGGGCGTTTGAACACCCGGCGAACGCAGTGCGCAGAAATAAACAGGAAGTCGCACGCATGCATGAGCACGTCTGCGCTCTTTGCGACCTGGGGACCCCAGAGGAGTTTTTGTATTTCGGTCTCCGATTTCGGAAGGATGTGGTAATCGAGATCACGGGCGCTTGAGTGAGCCGTGTTGCTGAGGAGTCTATAAGCCGTGTTGTAGTGGTAGCTCATCCCCGCGGCCTTTGCCGCTTCCCATATCTTCAGCGCCTTCGAGTTTGTTGACTTGATGATCTTCTTGATCTCGCGCTTTCGGCGACGTAGATCCATGGAATCAATATTGTTGAATTTCTTGTGCGTACGCGGCATGCGGAAGCAGGCGTCGATCAGTTGCAGAGTCCGATGATTGTCATCATCTATGTAACGCTGAGAGAAGTTCTTTCGCCGAACAATGGCTGTGAGCGCAAACGTGGCCTCGAGCATTGCTCGCACCACATAACGACCTTCGAGAATCATCCCGCGTTCGGCGAGGATGAATGCACCTTGATATGCAGACAAACATCTACCGAACAGAATGGCGACGAGTACCTCTCGATTTATCCTGTTCCTTGGTTTTAACGACCAGAGGAGCCGCATCGAAAGCCGGTTAAGACCCTCGGCGAGATCAAACCACTCTTTGTGTTCACTGCGGGAAAGCGCGATTGCTCTACTGAGATGAAGCGAGAGAAACCCATCTCGCCTTATGGAGGCGTCGAGCAAGGCCGCTTCAATCTCGCTAGACATGTCCGCTCGTCTCAAACCTTCGCGCACTTTAGCAAAGCGCTCTAGGTTTTGGCGCGAAGAGTTAGTGGTGCTTCACTCTACGGAGCTTGAATACTACGATCCGCTCCGCCTGAGTCGCATTCTCGGCGTCGACGAGCACACCGGGCTCGTCGAAGTACAGGCGAACACACCCTGGCGCTCGATCGCCGACCGACTCCGTCCAGGCGACGAGCAGGCCGCGACGACGCGCACCACGATGACGACGGTCGGCGAGAGCA
>DATNCP010000116.1:0-8623 GCA_035607175.1 Burkholderiales bacterium | reverse complement strand
ACGAGGAATCGTCCCAACAGCGCGTCCTGAACGGCATGCTCGCGATCCTCATCGATCCCGCCAAGCTTGGAACCGCCGACGCGTTCGCGCGCGAGGCGCGGCTTTTCCTCGACTGGCTGCGCAAGGGTCGGCCCGCACCCGGCGTGGACAAAGTGCGCCTGGCCGGCGAGCCGGAGCGCGAGCTGCGCGCAAAACGGGAGCGGGAAGGCGTGCCGGTCGATGCGACGACGTGGGAGGAAATCCTCGCTGCCGCCGACAAGGTGAAGCTCGCGCGCGCGAAGGTCCAGGCGCTCGCCGAGAAGGGCTGATCTCCGGCTAGAATCTTCGCAGGAGGAGGCATGGCGAAAAAGAAGGGTCCCGACGGCGTCGATCCGAAGCATCGCTGGGATCGTCCGCTGCAGGCGCCGGGCCGCACGCAGGTCGACTTCGAGGAGCGCGTCGACTTCCGCCGGCTGCACGACTACCGCCTGGCGCGCACGCGCGCCGCGTTGGCGCAATCGGGCCTCGGCGCGCTGCTCTCCTTCGACCAGCACAACATCCGCTACACCACCAGCACCGTGATCGGCGAATGGGCGCGCGACAAGCTGACGCGCTACTCGCTTCTCACCGGCACCGGCGATCCCTACATCTGGGACTTCGGCAGCGCCGCGCGCCATCACAAGCTCTACGCGCCGTGGCTGAAGAACGACCATTGCCGCGCCGGATTGCTGGGGATGCGCGGCGCGGTCGGCTCGGATCTGACCCTGTTCAAGAACGCGGCGAAGGAGATCAAGGCGATCCTGAAGGCCGAAGGGGTGGCGAAGATGCCGCTCGGCGTCGACGTGGTCGAGCCGCCGATGCTGTTCGCCCTGCAGAAGGAAGGGATCGAGGTGCGCGACGGCCAGCAGACCATGCTGCAGGCGCGCGAAGTGAAGAATGTCGATGAGCTGACGCTGCTCAACATGGCGGCGGCAATGGTCGACGGCGTCTACACCGACATCGCCGAGGCGCTCAAGCCCGGCGTGCAGGAGTCGCAGATCGTCGCGCTCGCCACCAAGCGCCTCTACGAGATGGGCTCGGATTGCGTCGAAGCGATCAATTCGATCTCCGGCGAGCGCTGCAGCCCGCACCCGCACAACTTCACCGACCGGCTGATCCGCCCGGGCGACCAGGCGTTTTTCGACATCATCCAGTCGTTCATGGGCTATCGCACCTGCTACTACCGCACCTTCAACGTCGGTCGCGCCACCGGACCGCAGCGCACCGCCTACAAGAAGGCGCGCGAGTGGATGGACAAGGCGATCGAGCTGCTCAAGCCCGGCATGTCGAGCGACAAGATCGCGCGCGCGCTGCCCGAGGCGAAGGAGATCGGCTTCGCCAGCGAGATGGACGCCTTCGGCCTCAACTTCTGCCACGGCCTCGGTCTCGGCCTGCACGAGCGGCCGCTGATTTCGCGCCTCACTTCGCTGCGCGAGCCGATCGAGCTCAAGGCCGGCATGGTGTTCGCGGTCGAGACTTATTGCCCGGCGAGCGACGGCGTATCGGCCGCGCGCATCGAGGAGGAAGTCATCCTCACGCCGGCCGGCGCCAAGATCATTTCGCTGTATCCCGCTGAGGAACTGCCGATTGCCAACCCCTACTAAGCAAAGCCTCGGCTGGATCGGAACCGGCAGGATGGGCTACGCGATGGCCGAGCGCCTCGCGAAAGGCGGCTGCGACATCGCGGTATGGAACCGCACCAAGGCAAAGGCCGATCCGCTGTCGAACTACGGTGCGAAGGTGGCGAACCAGCTCGAGGAACTCTCCACCCGCGACATTCTCTTCGTCATGGTGTCGACCTACGAAGACGTGAAGGACGTCATCGGCAAGGCGTTGACGAAAGGAAAGCCGAAGATGGTGGTCGAGTGCTCGTCGATCTCGCTCGAGGGATCGGCAGAGCTGCGCCAGTTCCTGACGACGCGCGGCGTCGAGTACCTCGCGGCCCCGGTCAGCGGCAATGCCAAGGTGATCAAGGCGGGCAAGCTGACCTTCGTCGTTTCCGGCCCGAAGTCCGCCTACGAGAAGGCCAAGCCCTATCTCGACATGATGGGCACGGGCTCGAGCTACGTCGGCGAGGGCGAGCTGGCGCGCATCGCGAAGATCTGCCACAACGTGATGCTCGGCGTGGTGATCCAGAACCTGTGCGAGGTGACGATCCTCGCGCAGAAGGCCGGCATGCCGCGCCACGCTTTCCTCGACTTCCTCAACAAGAGCGTGATGGGCTCGATGTTCACGCGCTACAAGGCGCCGTCGCTGGTGAACCTCGACTTCCACGTCACCTTCACGCCCAAGCTGCTGCGCAAGGACCTCGACCTCGGCCTCGACGCCGGCCGGGAGCTCGACGTGCCGATGCCGCTCACTTCGCTGACGCGCGACCTGCTCCAGCAAATGATCGGGCACGGCATGACCGAAGAGGATTTCTCGACGCTGCTCCTCATGCAGGCAAAAGCGTCAGGAATCGAGTTGCAGCCTGAAAACGTGAAGGTCAGCGACGGGTTGGCCTGATGTACATCGCGAGCGCCAACGTCGTCCTGCCCACCACCATCATCGGCTCGCTGCCGCGGCCGGGCTGGTATACGCAGAACCTCGGGCGGCGCGAGTTCCGCGAAGCGATGGTCGACCGCAGCTATCGCGAGCAGTACCTCGACGCGGTCTCGACGTATCTCCGCGACCAGGAGGTCGCCGGTCTCGACATCGTCACCGACGGCGACTGCCGCTTCGACGCCGACGTTGCGGGCCACAACTGGTTTTCCTACGCGCCGCTGCGCATGAGCGGCTTCTCCGGGGCGAACTTCTACCGCGCCGGCGGCAAAGCCGGCTTCCCGCACAAGCCGGGGCATATCCTGCACGACGTGCTCGAGACGCGGATGATGCCGGACCTCACCGGGCCGGTCGGGCGCGGCACGCTGCAGTACACCGCGGTCTGGAAGGCGGCGCAACGACTCACCACGCGGCCGGTGAAGTTCGGCACGATCATGCCCGAGCTGGTCGCGATGGCGGTCCGCGACCTCCACTACAAGGATCTGCGCAAGGCGATCCTCGCGATCAGCGATGCGCTCAACGAGGAGCTGCACGAGCTCGCCGACGCCGGCTGCAGGGTGATCCAGATGGAAGAACCGCAAATCCACCTGCTGGCCGCCAAGGGACTGGTCGACAAGGTTCTCAACCCCGATTTCATGGTCGAGGTGTTCAACAACACCGTGCGCGGCCTGCGCGCCAAGACCGAGATCTGGTGCCACACCTGCTGGGGCAACCCGGCGGCGCAGCGCCTGTTTGCGAAGACACCGACCTACGCGCCGGCGATCGAGCCGCTCTCGCGCATCGACGCCGACGTGATCACGTTCGAGACCTGCAGCTCCGGCGGCATGGATCTCGAGGCGATCGGCAAGGGCATCGAGGACAAGAAGATCTGCATCGGCGTGGTCGACCATCACACGTTGCAGGTGGAGACGCCCGACCAGGTAGCGGCGCTGGTGCGAAAGGCCCTCGAGCACATCCCGGCCGAGCGCCTGATCCTGGGATCCGATTGCGGCATGGGGCGCGAGGGCATGAGCCGGCGCCATGCGTTCTACAAGATGGTGTCGATCGTGCAGGGAACGAACCTGGTGCGGCGCGAGCGCAAGCTGCCCGAGGCAGCCTGCCTCGCCGCCGACGAAAAGTTTTCCATGGTGGAGGCGCTATGACTTTCAATCGCAGAAAGTTCGTCAAGGCGGCGGGCGCGACCGCGGCGGCATCCGCGCTCGGCTTTCCGGCAATCGTGCGTTCGCAGGCGCAGCCGATTCGCATCGGCCTGCTCACCATCAAGACCGGAGCGCTCGCCTCCGGCGGCATCGACATGGAGCGCGGGCTCACCATCTTCCTCAAGGAGAAGAACTACACGCTCGGCGGCCGCAAGGTCGAGCTGACCGTCGCCGACTCGGGCGGCGTGCCGGCGCAGGCGCGCACCAAGATGCAGGAGCTGGTCGAGCGCGAGCGCGTGCAGGCGGTGGTCGGGCCGCTCGCCGCGTTCGAGGCGCTGGCGATGGACGACTACATCCGCCAGGCGCAGATCCCGACGCTGCCGGTCGCCGGCGCCGAGGACATGACGCAGCGCAAGGCGAACCCGTGGTTCGTGCGCGCCACGTCCACGTCCGCGCAGTGCTCGTATCCGATCGCCGACTACGCCGCCAGGAACCTGAAGTACAAGCGCATCGCCGTCATCGCCGACGACTTCGCCTACGGCCACGAGCTGCTGGGCGGGTTCCACAAGGTGTTCGAGGATGCGGGCGGCACCGTGGTGCAGAAGCTGTTCTCGCCGCTCAACGCGCCCGACTACGGCAGCTACATCGCGCAGCTGAAGACCGACATCGATGCCGTGTTCCTCGGCTTCGCCGGCGGCAACGGCTTTCGCTTCTTCAAGCAGTACAACGAATACGGCATGAAGACGCCGATCCTCGGCGGGATGACGGCCTTCGACGAGGTCGCGGTGCGCAACATGGGCGATTACGCGCTGGGCGCGATCTCGAGCTGCTGGTACACCGCGCAGCTCGACAATCCGATCAACAAGCGCTTCGTCGAGACCTACCGCAAGGAGAACGGCTACGACCCAGGACAGTACGCTTCCGGCACCTACCTCTACGGCGAGGTGCTGGCGGCGGCGATCGGCGCGCTGAAGGGCAAGATCGAGGACAAGAACGCGTTCATCAAGGCGCTGCGCGCGGTACGCGTCGACACGCTACGCGGGCCGATCAAGTTCGACCAGTACGGAAACGTGGTCGGCAACATCTACATCCGCAAGGTCGAAAAGAAGGACGGCCGGCTGGTGAACACCAACATCCAGACGTACCCGGACGTCAGCCAGTTCTGGACCTACGACCCGAAGGAGTTCCTGAAGCACCCGGTCTGGTCCCGCGACTACCCGCCGATGAAGAGCTAGATCGCCGCTACCAGCAACAGCCCGCCCACCACGCCGCAGTTGACGAGCAGGTTGGAGAGGTGCAGGTGGCTGAGGAGCGGATCGCCGATCAGCCACCAGCGATGGAAGATGGCGCTGGCCGAGACGGTGAAAGCGACGAGCAGCGCGGAGGCAAGGGGTCGGCACAGGTCGAGCGCGAGCAAGGACGCCCCGGTGAACTGCAACGCGAGTCCGGCGGTCAATACCAGACGGGCGCGCGGAACGCGGTAGGCGAGCATCCGCTCCAGGTGCTGGCGGAACTTCCAGCCGGCGTTGCGGATCCCGGTGGCGAGGAAGGCGAACGCCAGCAGGAGCTGCCCCGCGGCCTGCAAGGGCGTGTGGTCCTGAAACATGGAAGCAGTTTATAGTCGTATTTCTGGAGGAGTGAAGGCATGGCCAAGCAACGCATCAGTTACGTCCCTCTCGAGGGCATGGACGCGGACATGCGCAAGGAGATGGAGCGCTGCCAGCGCGAGGGCACGCCGCGACCCGAGAGCTCGGCGGTCCGCGCCCACGTCAAGGCCGCTTTCTGGTTCTTCGCCAACGCCTGGCGCGACCTGTTCAAGAACGGCGTGCTCGATCATCCGATCAAGGAGCTGTGCCGCCTGTACATTTCGCGCTCGGTGCAGTGCGACTACTGCGGCAACCAGCGCTCGGTGAAGGCGGCCGGCGCCGGCATGATCGAGGACGACGTCAAGGATCTGCTCAACTTCGAGAAGTCGACGCGCTACTCCGACCGGCAGAAAGCGGCGCTGGCGTACGCCGAGGCGATCGCCTGGCACCTGGACACCGATGACGCGTTCTGGGAGCGCATGCACCGCCATTTCAGCGAGCCGGAGCTGGTCGAGCTCGGCTGCATGATCGGCCTGACGCTCGGACAGCAGAGCTGGCTGCGCCTGCTCAACATCGATCACCACCAGGTGCTCGCGGGAACGGCGGCTTCGATGGCGCCCGGCTACGAAACCGCCGAGGAGCTGCGCCGCTCGAAGTCCGACCCGCAGTACTGGGCCAAGCAGAGGCGCGCATGAAAAAACTCCTCGCGCTCGCCGCGGCGCTGTTCGTCGGCGCCGCCGGCGCGCAGACCTATCCGTCGAAGGCGATCAGGATCATCGTGCCGTTCACGCCGGGCAGCGCGACCGACGTCATGGGGCGGCTGGTGAGCGAGCGGCTCAACGCAGCGTGGGGCCAGCCCGTGATCGTCGAGAACAGGCCGGGCGCGGGCGGCTCGATCGGCATCCGCGAGACCGCGCGCGCCGAGCCGGACGGCTATACGTTCGTACTGGTGTCTTCCGGACACGCCGTGAACCACGTGCTGTACAAGGACCTCGGCTACGACACGCTGAAGGACTTCGCCGCGGTCGCGATGCTCGGCAGCCTGCCGAGCGTGCTCATCGTCCCGCCCAACTCGCCGGTGAATTCGGTGAAAGAGCTGGTGGCGATGCTGAAAGCGAAGCCCGGCCAGTACAACTACGCCAGCGCCGGCGTGGGCAGCGGTGCGCACGTCAGCCTGGAGAAATTCAACGTCGCTGCCGGCGTGAAGGCGGTCCACGTGGCGCTCAAGGGCACGCCGCCGATCCTGACCGAGACGATGGCCGGCCGCGTCGAGTACGCGATGGTGCCCGCGGTATCGGGGATGGGCCCGGTGCGGGACGGCAAGGTGAAGCCGCTTGCCGTGACGACCAGCAAGCGGGTTGCGGCGCTTCCCAGCGTGCCGACCCTGGGCGAAGCCGGCCTCCCGGCCGGGGAATCGACTTTCTGGCTGGCATTGCTCGCGCCGGCCAAGACGCCGCAGGAGATCATCACCAAGGTCAACGCCGAAGTGAATCGGGCCTTGGGCGCTCAGGACATGGTCGATCGCCTGGCGAAGCTCGGTACCGATCCGATGCCGATGACCCCGGCGCAATCCGATGCCTTCATCGCGCACGAATATCACGAGCTCGGCAAGATCATGCGCGACGCCGGGCTTAAACCGCAATAACAAAACCCCAGGAGGAGCTCCATGCAGCAACTGAAATCGGCTTTACTTGCCGCATTGCTGATTGTCGGCGTGCCGGCGGCGCACGCGCAGTCCTGGCCGACCAAGAACGTGCAGCTGGTGGTCGCCTTCACCCCGGGCAGCGCGGTCGACATCGTCGGGCGCATCGTCGCCGAGAGGCTTTCGCAGATGTGGGGCCAGCCTGTCGTTGCCGACAATCGGGCCGGTGCCGGCGGCTCGATCGGCTCCGCGGTGGTGGCGCGCGCGGCGCCGGACGGCTACACGCTGCTGGTGACGTCCAACGCGCATATCGTCAACCCGTCGATCTTCGCCAAGCTGCCCTACGACACGCTGAAGGACTTCACCGATATCGCGCTCTTCGTCGAGCAGCCGAACGTGATGGTGGTCTCGAGCGAGTCACGCTACAAGACGCTCAAGGACCTGGTCGACGCGGCGAAGGCCAAGCCCGGCAGCCTCAACATCGGCCACGCAGGCATCGGCAGCGGCACGCATCTGAACACCGAGAAGTTCATCGCTGCGGCCGGCATCAAGGTGGTGGAAGTGCCGTTCAAGGGCACGCCCGAAGTCGTCGCCGCGATCCTGAGCGGCAACGTCGACGCCTACTGGGCGCCGATTTCCGCCGCCCAGTCGTTCGTGAAGAACGGCAAGGTGCGGCCGCTCGCGGTCAGCACGGCCAAGCGCAACCCGACGATGGCCAACGTGCCGACCACCGCGGAGGCGGGGGTGAAGGGCGCGGATTCCTCGTTGTGGGTCGCGCTCTGGGGACCGGCGGGCATGAGCCCCGATCTGGTGAACAAGATCAACGGCGACGTGCGCAAGGCGCTCCACGACCCGGCGACGAAAAGCAGGCTCGAGAATCTTGGCAACACGACCGCCGATCTCTCGCCGGCGGAATTCGCGACGCTCGTGCGCGAGGAGCTCGACACCACGCGCCGCCTGCTGCAGGCGGCCGGCGTCAAGCCGCAGTAAGCATGCGCTTCAGCGGAACTCCGGTGAGCCGCTGGAGTTCCTCGAAGCTCAGTCCATCGACCGTTTCGACGACGTGGAGCCCGTCGGGCTTCACGTCGATCACGGCCAGGTCCGTGTAGATCCGGTTCACGCAGCGCGCGCCGGTGAGCGGGTAGCTGCAGCGCTCGACGATCTTGCTCTCGCCCTTCTTCGTCAGGTGCTCCATCATCACCAGCACCTTCTTCGCTCCGACCGCGAGATCCATCGCGCCGCCGACCGCCGGGATCGCATCCGCTCCGCCGGTGTGCCAGTTGGCGAGATCGCCTGCGACCGAAACCTGAAAAGCGCCGAGCACGCAGAAGTCGAGGTGCCGGCCGCGGATCATGGCGAACGAATCCGCGTGGTGGAAGTACGAGCCGCCGGTGAGCAGCGTCACCGGCTCCTTGCCGGCGTTCATCAGGTCTTCGTCTTCCTCGCCGGCCGCGGGGCGGGGGCCGATGCCGAGCACGCCATTCTCGCTGTGCAGGATGATCTCGCGCCCCTTCGGCAGATGATCGGCGACCAGGGTCGGCAGGCCGATGCCGAGATTGACGATCGAGCCGTCGGGAATGTCGCGCGCCACGCGCGCCGCCATCTGGTTGCGATCGAGCTTTTTCATCAGGCCGCTTTCTGCAGTGGCGCGGCGATCTTCACCACGCGCTTCACGAAAATGCCCGGCGTGACCACCA
>DATNCP010000095.1:0-12649 GCA_035607175.1 Burkholderiales bacterium | reverse complement strand
TACCGCCCGGGGCCGATGGACCTGATCCCCGACTACATCGCGCGCAAGCACGGCCAGAGCCGCGTCGACTACCTCGACCCGCGCCTGCAGCCGATCCTCGGCCCGACCTACGGCATCATGGTCTACCAGGAGCAGGTGATGCAGATCGGGCAGGTGATCGGCGGCTACACGCTCGGCGGCGCCGACCTGCTGCGCCGGGCGATGGGCAAGAAGAAGGCCGACGAGATGGCCGAGCAGCGCGACATCTTCGTCACCGGCGCGCAGAAGAACGGCCTGACCAAGTCGAAGGCGACCCAGCTCTTCGACCTGATGGAGAAGTTCGCCGGCTACGGCTTCAACAAGTCGCACGCCGCGGCGTACGCGCTGCTCGCCTATCACACCGCGTACATGAAGACGCACCACGCTGCCGCGTTCAGCGCCGCCAACCTTTCCGCGGTGATGGACGACACCGACAAGGTGCGGCCGCTGCACGAGGACGCGCTCGCCAACGGGCTGGTCGTCGTGCCGCCCGACGTCAACGCTTCCGAGTACCGCTTCGTCCCGGTCGACGCGAAGACGGTGCGCTACGGCCTCGGCGCGGTGCGCGGCACCGGCGAGTCGGCGATCGCCGCGGTGCTCGAAGCGCGCAAGAATGGACCGTTCAAGAGCCTGCACGATTTCTGTTGCCGGGTCGACAAGCGCATCGTCAATCGCCGCGTAGTCGAGGCGCTGGTCCGCGCCGGAGCGTTCGACGCGCTGGATGCGAACCGGGCACGGCTGCTGGCGTCGGTGGGCCGCGCGCTCGAGGCGGCGGAGCAGGCCGAGCGCCAGGCTTCGCAGAACAGCCTGTTCGGCGAGAGCGAAGCGCCGCGCGGCGGCGCGCACGTGGTGGTCGAGGCGCCGGCCTGGGACCTGAAGCAGAAGCTGATGGAGGAGAAGGCGGCGCTCGGCTTCACGCTTTCCGGGCACCTCTTCTCGGTCTACGAGGGGCTGCTCTCCGGCTTCCCGCGTACGCCGCTCGCCCGGCTGGCGGCGGCCGACAGCAAGGTCTGGATGGCCGGCACGCTCGCCTCGGTGCGCAGCCAGATGACGCGCCGCGGCCGGATGATGGTGGCGGTGCTGGACGACGGCAGCGCGCAGGTGGAAGTCACGGTGTTCAACGAGCTGTTCGAGAAGCATCGCGAGAAGCTGAAGGAAGACGCGCTGCTCATCGTCGCGGGCAAGGTGCAGCGCGACGATTTCTCCGGCGGCCTGCGCGTGCTCGCCGAGGACCTGCTCGACCTCGAGGGACTGAGTGGCCGCTACGCCGCGCGCCTGAGGCTGGTCATGAACGGCGGCGCCGACGCCAAGCGGCTGCAGCAGGCGCTGCTGCCTTACCGCGCGTCAGGGCCGGGGAGCTGCCTGGTGGTGGTGTCCTACAGCAACGGCCAGGTGGCGAGCGACGTGGTGCTGGGCGATGCCTGGCGGGTGCGCCCCGACGGGCGGCTTATCGACGAGCTCGGCGCCTGGCTCGCGCCGCAGAACGTGCAGCTGGTCTACGGCGCGGCCTAGATCCTTCGACCTCGACGATGCACTCGATTTCGACCGGGATCTGCATCGGCAGCGAGCCCATGCCGACCGCCGAGCGCGCATGGCGTCCCTTTTCGCCGAACACCTCGACGAAGAGATCGGAGCAGCCGTTGATCACCTTGGGGTGATCCTGGAACTCCGGCACCGCGTTCACCATCCCCAGGACTTTCACCACGCGCTTCACCCGATCGAGGCTGCCCAGCTCGTGGCGCATCACCGAGAGCAGCTCGACGCCGGTGTCGCGCGCCTGCTGGTAGCCCTGCTCGACCGTGTACTCGCGCCCGATCTTGCCTTGCGGGCGCTTGCCGTCGGCGCCGGCGCGACCGCCTTTGCCGGCGAGGAACAGCAAATTGCCTGCGCGTACCGCGTTCACGTAGTTCGCCACCGGCGGCGTTACCGCCGGCAGCTGCAGATCGAGCTCCTTCAGGCGCTTCTCAGCGCTCATCGCTAGCGGCCACCGGGGTTGGTGTCCTTGGGGATGGGGTCGCGGGACGGGGCGTTCGCGCCGCCCGAACTGGTGGGGCGGGCGTCTCCGCCCAGGGTCGGCAGGACCTTCGGCTCCTTCTCCGCCGGGGCGATGGTGGCGAAGGACGAGGGATTGTCGAGCCGCAGATCGAGCGAGCGGCGCTCGGGTGGATTTTCCGTTTTCCTCGGCTGCTCGGCCGGGACTTGCGCCGCCACGGGCAGCGCCGCCGCGAGCATCAGGATCCAGCAGATTCTCATGCGGCAGGGACGACTTTGCCGGGGTTCATGAGGTTGTCCGGATCGAGCGTTTTCTTGATGTCGCGCATCACGTCCATGACGTCGTCGCCGAGCTCCATCCTCAGCGAGCCCATCTTCCCCATGCCGACGCCGTGCTCGCCCGTGCAGGTGCCTTCCATCGCGAGCGCGCGCTCGATCAGGCGCTTGTTGAACTTCTTGGCGAGCTCGGTTTCCTCGGGCTTCGCCGGGTCGACCAGGAACATGAGGTGGAAGTTGCCGTCGCCGATGTGGCCGAGCAGCGGCACCGGCGCGATGTAGCTCTGCACGTCCTGCATCGTCTCGCGCACGCACTCGGCGAGCCGCGAGATCGGCACGCAGACATCGGTCGAGACGGCGCGCGAGCCGGGCCGGATCTGCAGGCAGGCGAAGTAGGCGTCGTGGCGCGCCTGCCAGAGCTGGGTACGCTCCTCCGGCTTCGTCGCCCAGACGAAGTCCATGCCGCCGTGCTCCTTGGCGATCGCCTGCACCGCTTCGGCCTGCTCGACCACGGAGCTCTTGCTGCCGTGGAACTCGAAAAATACCGTCGGCGCGACGCGGTAGCTCGTCTTCTTGAACTTGTTGATCGCGCCCACCGTTTTCTCGCAGACGATGTCGCAGCGCGCCACCGGTATTCCGGCCTGGATGGTCTGGATCACGGTGTTGGTGCAGCCGTCGACCGACTCGAAGGCGCACACCGCGGCCGACATCGCTTCCTGCACCGGGTAGAGGCGCACCGTCACCTCGGTGATGATGCCGAGCGTGCCTTCCGAGCCGACGAAGAGGCGCGTCAGGTCGTAGCCCGCCGCCGACTTCTTCGAGCGCGTCGAGGTCTGGATGACGCGGCCGTCGGCGAGCACCACCTTCAGCGAGAGCACGTTCTCTCGCATCGTGCCGTAGCGCACCGCATTGGTGCCGGAGGCGCGCGTCGCCGCCATGCCGCCCAGGGTCGCGTCGGCGCCGGGATCGACCGGGAAGAACAGGCCGGTGTGCTTGATGTATTCGTTGAGCTGCTTGCGCGTCACGCCGGCCTGCACCACGGCGTCGAGGTCGGCCTCGTGGACCTGCAGCACCTTGTTCATGCGCGACAGGTCGATCGACACGCCGCCCTCGACCGCGAGGATGTGGCCCTCGAGCGAAGTGCCGACGCCGAACGGGATCATCGGCACGCGGTGGCGGCGGCAGATGTTGACCACGTCGCGCACTTCCTCGGTGGATTCGACGAACACCACCACGTCGGGAAGCGCGTAGGGGAAGTACGACTCGTCCTTGCCGTGGTGCTCGCGCACCGCGCTCGAAGTCGACACCCGCTCGCCGAGCAGCGCCTTCAGCTCCGACACGACCGACTGGTCGAACTCGCGCGCCTTGTTCACGGGGCTATTTTAGTTTGATCTCGCCGTCGAAGGGCACCTTGACGCCCAGCGACGGGATTTCCAGCGTCATTTTCACGGCGAAGCCGTCGCCCAGCTTGCCGGCCGAGCTCTGCACCGCCTGCTCGATCTCGCGCTGCGAGTTGACGCCGACCATCTTCAGGAACTTGCGGATGCTGAGGTTGAACGTTTCCTGGTCCACTAGGTGCCTCCGGAAAGTAACTTTTTCGCCATCTCCTTGCCCAGCTCGACGCCCCACTGATCGAAGCTGTTGATGTTCCAGATCACGCCCTGCGCGAACACCTTGTGCTCGTAGAGCGCGATCAGCCGGCCGAGATTGCGGGGGGTGACTTTATCAAAAGACAGGAGCGAGGAAGGGCGGTTGCCGGGATATTGCCGGTGCGGCGGCAGCGACGGGTCGTCGGTGCCGAACGCCAGCGCATCCGCCTGCGCGCGGCAGTTCGCGGAGAGGTTCTTCTCGAGGTCGAAATCGATGAAGTCGCAGGGCACGATCTGCGTTCCCTGGTGCAGGAGCTGGTGGAAGGAGTGCTGGCTGACCGTGCCTTCGGCGCCCCAGAGCACCGGCGCGGTCGCGTACGCGACCGGCCGGCCCTCGCGGTCGACGCGCTTGCCGTTCGACTCCATCTCGAGCTGCTGCAGGTAGGCCGGAAAGAGGCGCAGCGCGTTGGCATAGGGCAGCACGGCGTGCGTGGCGGCGCCGAGAAAGTTGCCGTTCCACACGCCGCACAGCGCCATCAGCACCGGCAGGTTCTTCTCGAGCGGCGCGTCGGCGAAGTGCTTGTCCATGTCGTGCCCGCCCGCCAGAAACTCCTCGAATCCCCGGAAGCCGATCGCGCAGGCTGCCGCGAACCCCACCGCCGACCAGACCGAGAAGCGGCCGCCGACCCAGTCCCACATCGGCAATACCTCGGCGGCGCCGAAGCTGTGCGCTGCTTTTGTATTTTCCGTTACGGCATAAAAAAATCTTCCTCCCCAGGCCTTGGCCGCCATCGCGTTGGCCATCGTCTCCTGCGTGGTGAAGGTCTTCGAGACGACGATGAAGAGCGTGCTCGCGGGGTCCGCGCCGTCGAGCGCGCGCTGCAGATCGAAGGGATCGACGTTTGCCGCGAAGCGCACCTCCAGCCGCCCGTCGCCGAGCGCGTCGGCGAGGAGGCGCGGGCCGAGGTCGGAGCCGCCGGTACCGAGGTTGACGACGCGGCGGATCTTTCCCTCGCCCCTGATCTTTTCCGACAGCGCCTTCATTCGCTCGAGCGTCGCGTGCACTTCGGGTGGCAGCGAGCCGCCGGCGCGCAGCGCGGTATGCCACGCGGCGCGGTCCTCGGTGGAATTCACCTTCTTGCCGGAGAGCAGCGCGTCGCGCCACTCCGGCAGGCCGCGGTCGACGGCGAGATGCGAGAGCAGGCGCAGCGTCACCGCGCCCAGGCGCTGGCGGGAATAGTCGAGCCGCACGCCCGGGGCTTCGGCGACGAGCTGTACCGCGCGCGCCACGTCGTTGGCGAACAGCTCGCGCAACTGCACCGCGCGCCAGCTCTCCGCGTGGTGCGCGAGGCTCGCCCAGGCTTTGCACTCGGTCGGCGGCGTGGTGTTCGTCATTTCTGGAGGTAGAGGCGATAGCGCTCGATGCGGTCGCCCGGCCGGCCGACCTCGGCGACCTTGCGCCAGCGGCTGCTGGGCGGGTCGTCGATGTCTTCCTCCACCGTTCCCTGCACGATCAGGACCCGGCACGCGCCGGGCTTGAGCGGATCGAAGATGCGCGCGCGAATGCCGGCATGGTAGTCGAGCGACGCGGCCTGCGACACGCCGAGCCCTTTCTGCGCGATGCAATCCGCGTTGGCGGGAATTTTCGCGCGCAGCTCGATCGCCACCGCGCGGTAGGATTTCTGATAGTCGACCCAGGGCATCGCCAGCATCGCCGCGGTGCCCCAGAAGAGCACGATGCCGCCCGCCCAGCGCGCGAGCGAGCGGGTCGGCCCGCGCGCGGTGAAAAAGATGAGGTAGACCCAGGCGCCGGCGAGCGCAAGCGCGACCAGCACCGCGAAGATCGAGAATTGCGGCACGTAGCCCGGCGCGATGCGCTCGAGGTTGCGCGCCACCGGCGCCGGCAGGTCGAGCATCAGCACCAGGTAGAAGAACCAGAGCGCCAGGCTGAAGAAGCCGAACGCCAGCACGCCGAACGAATCGAGCGCGCCGACCGCGCCGCGCCGGATGAGGAAGATCGCCGGCGCCGCGACCAGCGCCAGCGCCGGGAGGAACAGGATCAGGTCGACATCTTCGGTCGAGCCCCAGAGCGAAAAGCCGGCGAGCATCGCCAGCAGCGCCGCGCCGGGCACGAACAGGCGCGGCTCGCGCCACTGCCGGCGGAGGTACCACGCGGTCCAGAGCGCGATCGGCCAGGCCGGCCAGGTGAACCAGCTGCCGGTGACGAGGTAGAAGCGCAGGCCCTGGATCGGCCGCAGGTACACGGGAAAGCTCAGCGCACGCCACTCGGCAAACGCCTCGGGCGCGCGCTGCGCGAGCACGAACGGCCAGCTTGCTGCGATCAGGATGGCGAGCGGCAGCGCGAGCAGCAGGAAAAGCGAGACCGGCCGGGTGCGCCATGCGGGGCAGGCGAATCGCCCGGCGATCGCGGCGATGGCGAGCGCGAGCGGCGCGATCCAGCCCGAGGCGAGGGCCGCCAGGCCGAGCGCGACGCCGAAGGCGGGGCCCGCGAGCAGCGGGCGGCGCGGCGCGTGCGGCAGGGCCGCGAGCGCGCCGCACAGCGCGGCAAGGCCGGCGAGCTCAGGCACCGCCTCGTGCGCGTGCACGATCAGCCCGACCGCGCCGAGCACGAGCAGCATCGCCGCCGCGGAGGTCGAGGGGCGTTTCTCGTCCTCGGGCTCCCAGTCGCGCGCCGCGCGCCAGACGAAATAGAAAGCCGCCGCGACGAACACGCCGCTCGCGAGGCGTGCCGCGGCGTGGAACTCGAGCAGCGGGCGCAGCGCGGCGCCGAACGCGGTGGCGATCCAGTGGTAGAGCGGCGGGTCGAACATCCAGAGCGCGCCGGCGATGCGCGGCACGAGCAGATCGCCCGTGGCCCACATGCTGTGCACGATGCCGAGGCCGACGGCGTCGTACGTTTTCCAGGGGTCGTGCCCGACGAGGCCGGGCAGGATGAACGCCGCCGCGATCAGAAGCAGCGCGACAGGAGAGGGCGGTAGCTTGAGGCGGGGCAGCATTGCCCCGGTGTTACTTGGTCTTCTTCGTGTAGCGGCGCTTGAACTTCTCGACCCGGCCGGCGGTGTCCATGATCTTGGTCTTGCCGGTGTAGTACGAGTGCGACTCGGAAGAGACCTCGACCTTCACCACCGGGTACTCCTTGCCGTCGGACCACTTCATGGTCTCGCGGCCCTTGGTATCGATGGCGGAACGGGTGAGGAAGGAATGGTTCGAGCTGGTGTCGAGGAAGATCACCGCCCGGTATTCGGGGTGGATGCCGGTTTTCATAGGGCGCGGATTATACAAGAAATTCAGAGACGTCCGCCTCTTTTGAGCTGCAGGTAGCGGTTCACCAGGGCGATCGGCAGCTTCTCCGGCTCGACGTCCAGGGTCATCACTCCCGAGGCGCCGATGCGGCGGAACACCCGCTCGCGCAGCGCGAGGTAATCGGCCGCCGCGGCATGGGTTACGGCGCGGTCGAAGCTGTCCACCCGGGCGGTCAGGGCGCGAGAGAGGATCGCCTCGCGCAGCGAGGCCAGCACCACGAGGTGCCGGCTGCGCAGCAGCGACAGCGCCGGCAACAGGCCGTCGTCGTCCTCGTCGCGCAGGTTGGTGAGCAGGATGACCAGCGCCCGGCGGCGCACTTGGCGCATCACCTCGGTCGCGGCTCGGTAGTAGTCGGGCACGGCGAGCGTCGGCTCGACGTCGTACATCCGGTTCATGATCGCGTGCACCGCGGCGATCGACTTGCGCGGCTCGCAGTAGCGGTTGACGCCGCCCATGGTCAGCATGCCGACGGCGTCGCCCTGGCGCAGCGCCACGTGGGCGAGGAGCAGCGCCGCGTTCAGCGTATGGTCGAAATGCGACAGCTCGCCATCCTTCGACGCCATGCGCCGGCCGCAGTCGACCACCAGCAGCACGCGCTGGTCCTTCTCCTCCTCGTACTCGCGCGCGATCAGGCGCGCGGTGCGCGCAGTCGCCTTCCAGTCGATGGCGCGCTGCGAATCGCCCTGCCGGTACTCGCGCAGCTGGTGGAACTCCATCCCCTCGCCGCGGCGGCGCACCTGCAGCACGCCGATCTGCGACAGGCGGTTGTCCGTGGCGAGCAGGGTGTAGCGGGCGAGGGCGCGGAAATTCGGATAGACGCGGATCGGCGACGGCGCTCCGCTCAGGCGCCTGACCTGGAAGAGGCGCAGCGGCGAGAAGATGCGCAGCTCGCTCTGGCCGAAGCGCGCCTCGCCGCGCGCGACCGGCCGCGCCTGGTAGCGCAGCTCGCCCCATTGCGCCGGGGCGAGCGCGAGGCGGCGCGGCAGCCCTTCGCTCTCGAGGCTCGCCGGATGGTGGTCGTGGACCTCGCAGAGGAGCGGCAGCCGCGACAGGTTCTGCACCCGCAGCGCGACGTCGATCGGCACGCCCAGCGCCAGCGATCCCGGCACCTGCCGCGCCGACGGCGGCGTCGCCTGGCGCAGCGCGGTCACCGCATCGAGGAGCGCAAGGACCGCCGTGACGCCGGCGAGCGTCGCCCAGTAGTCGTGGAAGTCGGGATAGATCGACACCGCGACCGCGAGCGCCGCCAGCGCGGTCAGACACCACAGGAAGCGTGTCGACGGAAGAATCACTTCCGCGGCGCTTCGATTTTTTCCAGGATTCCGGTGAGGATCGCGTCCGCGTCCCGCCCTTCCAGCTCCAGCTCGGGCGAGGGACGGATGCGATGGCGCAATGCCGGGAGCGCCATCCGCTTCACGTCGTCGGGGGTGACGAAATCGCGGCCGTCGATGAGCGCCGCGGCGCGCGCCGCGCGCATCAGCGAGATGCCGCCGCGCGGCCCGGCGCCGGCCGCCACGCCCGCCCAGTTGCGCGTCGCCCGCACCAGGCGGATCGCATAGTCGATCACCGCGTCGTCGGTCCTGAGCGCCGCGGCGATCGCCTGTAGCGTCACCACGGTCGAGGCCTTCAGCAGCGGCGCGACCGGCTCGACGTTCAGCTTGTCGCCGATCTTGCCGTCGGTGACGTGGCGCACCAGCGCCACCTCGTCGGCCTGACTCGGGTAGTCGATCTTTACCTTGAGCAGGAAGCGGTCGAGCTGCGCTTCGGGCAGGGCGTAGGTGCCCTCCTGCTCGATCGGGTTCTGCGTCGCGAGCACCATGAACGGCGGCTCGAGCGCGTGCGCCTGGCCTTCGATCGTCACCTGCGCCTCCTGCATCACCTCGAGCAGCGCGGCCTGCGTCTTCGCCGGCGCGCGGTTGATCTCGTCGGCGAGCAGCAGGTTGACGAACACCGGCCCGCGGCGGGTGGTAAAGACCTGGTTCTTGGGATCGTAGAGCGTGTGGCCGGTCACGTCGGCGGGCATCAGGTCGGGCGTGAACTGGATGCGGCCGAAGGTGCCGCTGATGGTGCGCGCCAGCGCTCGCACCATCAGCGTCTTGCCGAGGCCCGGCACGCCTTCGACCAGCACGTGGCCGCCGGCGAGCAGCGCGCAGAGCACCGCGTCGAGCACCTCTTTCTGGCCGACCACCGCCTTCGCCACTTCGGCGCGCATCGCCACGGCGACCTTGGCCGCCTGCTGGAACTGTTCCGAGCTGGGCCCGGGCTGAGCACTCATCGATTCCCCCTGCTTTTCATCGGTTTCCCCTCTCTAGCGCGGCGTGCACACGCTGCGCGGTCTGCATGACCTGGATGAAGGCGGCGCCGCGGATGGCGCCGCCGGCGTCGAGCAATCGTTGCGCCTCGCCGACCGCGACGCCGGCGAGCGCCGCGAGGCGCGCGGCACGCTCCTGCGGCGGCGCGGCGGCGAACTCCGGCTGCGCGCGCAGCACCCGCCGCAGCGCCGCGTCGCGCGCGGAGATCAGCAGGCGCTCGCGCAGGTCGAGCGCCCAGTAGTAGCGGCCGCTCGCGCGCAGGTGGTCGAGCAGCCGGCGGCGCGCCGGCGGCGCGTCGGGCGCGACCGGCCCGAAGCGCGGCGCGATGCGCCACAGCCACGCGGCGAGGAGCGCGGCGCCTGCGGCGAGCACCGCCGCGGCGTTCTCGGCGAGGAAGCCCCACAGCGAGAGCCGCGCCGGCCGCGAATAAACGGCGAGATGCGTGGCCGGCGTCGCCTGCATCAGCCGCCACAGGAACTCGGCATGGTCCTGCTCGCCGATCTGGAGGTTGCGCGCGAAATCGAGGCTGGCGGTCACCGTCACCACGCCGCGGCCGCGGCTGAACGACGCGAGGCGGATCGCATCGCCGCTCGCCGCGCGCACCAGCAGGCGCCCGGTCGGCGGCTCGAGCGCGAGACGGCTGCGCAGCGCGACCTTGAGTGCCGCGCCGCCGGCGAATGTCGCCGTGAGCGGGTTCGCGACCCAGGGCGCGTCGATGCGGCGCACCGCGAGCAGGTCGAGCAGCGGATCGGGGACGCCCTGCGCCTCGGCTTCGGCGATGAGATGGCCGCCGCCCTGCACCCACGCGAGGATCCGGTCCATGCGCGGTGCGTCGAGCCCCTGGCGGCGGCGCGGCAGCAGCAGCACGCCGCCCGGCGCGAGCGCGTCGACGTCGGGCAGCGAGCGCAGCTCCTTCGCCTCGAGGCCCATGCGCTCGGCGAAGCGCTCGGCGGCGAGGAACAGGCGCAGGCGCGCCTCGCCGCTCGCGCCGACCCAGACCTTGGCCGGTACGCGCACGAAGGTCACGTTCCACCACACCACCGCGCCGATGGCGAGGGCGAGCACGATCCCGCCGGCGACGAGTCGGGTTTTCACGAGGTCATGACCCGGTATCCGGAGGCGAGGCTCTCGACCTCGGGGCGCCCGGGCGCGCGGCGCGAGTAGGCGCACTCGCGCCAGATGCGCACCAGCGTCTGCAGGTAGGCGCTGCGGTCGGGATCGACGCGCCGCGCCGCGAGCTGCAGCGCCTCGAGCTCGGTGTGGCTGGCGAGCAGCTCGACGCCGCGGCGGTGGACGAGATCGGAGAGGGAGCCGCGGTAGAGCAGGCCGAGCGCTTCCCGCAGGCGGCCCGCTTGCGCGAGCGCCATCGCTGCCGCGCCGACATCCGCCGGGAGCTTCTCGGGCGCGATCTCCATGCCGAACAGCGACGCCGGGGGTCGATAGGCGTCCGCCACCGGCGTGCGCACGCGCGGCAGCATGCGCGCCGCCCACCAGATGGCGTAGGCGATCGCCGCGACCACCGCCAGCCAGAACAGCGCCCGCGCGGCATTGGCGAGCGCGTAGCCGAGCGCGGCGAGCCAGCTGCCGTCGCCGTCGCCCTCGCGCGCCGGCTGCGCCTCGCGCTCGAGCGGGTGGCGGCGCTGCCATTGCGTGGTATCGACCTGGTGCGGGAATTCCTTCGCCTTGAGGACCTCGGCGATTTCACGTTTCGGGTTTTTCTGCTCCTGGGAAAAACAGACCGCCGGGAAGACCATCGGGATCATGCAGAAGACGACCAGCAGCACCGCGGCCGCGTGGCGCTGCGTGATCTTGCGCAGCGCGACCTCGATGTCCCAGCCTTCGAGCAGCGTGCGGCGGTTGAGGTAGAGCGCGAAGCCCGCGGCGACGTAGAACGGCTCGAGGATGACGACGGCGACTGCCCAGGCGAGCAGGTGATGGTAGGAGAAGAGCGAGCCCGAGAGGAACGCCGCGATGAAGTCCTGGCCTTCGAACGCCTTTGCCGGGAGGAAGAGGGACGTCACGTTGCCGAAGGCCACGGCGAGGACGCCCTCGAAGTGCATGCAGGCGATCGTCAGCCAGGTCGCATAGCTGCCGATGCGCCGGCTCAGCACGCTGCGGCGCTCGCGGCCGGCGCGCGCGCGCTGGCCCTCGAGCTGGCGGATCGGCAGGTTGAAGGAGCGCGAAAAATCGGGCCACCAGCGCACCAGGAGATAGGGGAGAAGCCCCGCGCCGAGCCACTCCCTGGCATCGTGCAGGACGGTGCGCAGGCCTTGCACCTCGCCGAATACCGCGCGCGAGAGGACATGCAGCACCACGCGGTCGTAGAGGGGCTTCAGCCACCAGAAGACGAAGAACGCGACCCAGATGTTGCCCGCCCAGGTGCCGAGCGCCCACGCGCAGCCGGCGGCGGCGGCGACGACGAGGAAGAGCGGCAGATAGACCTGGCGCCACCAGCGCTGCAGCATGGCGAGCCCGAGGTCCATCGCCTCCCACGGCGTGCGCCGGCGCAGCGTTATCGCGATGTCAACGGGCTGCACTGGAGCGTCCCGCGAGGAGGAAGTAGCCGAGCAGCAGGACCCAGCCGGCGATGCCGACGATGATCTTTGTCTGGAAGCCGAATTCCGTGAGCGGCGACCAGAACGCCTCGACGAACGCCGCGGCGAGGAACATCATCGCCGCGCCGTACATCAGGCGCACCGCGGGCCGGGCGGCGGCGACCAGCGCTGCGCGGCGGCTGACGTTGCCCGGCGAGATCACCGCCATGCCGAGGCGCAGGCCCGCGGCGCCGGCGATCGCGATCGCGACCAGCTCGAGCGAGGAGTGGCCGGCGACGAACGACCAGAAGGTCTGCGTGTAGCCGACCTGCGTCAGGTATCCCGCCACCGCGCCGATCACCACGCCGTTCGCCGCCAGGAACCAGATCGAGCCGACGCCGGCAAGCAGCCCGCCGGCGAAGGTCTGGAAGCCGATGCGGATGTTGTTCCAGATGTAGAAGCAGAACATCATCAGGCTCGAGTCGGCCTCGCGGCTGCCCAGGCGCCTGTTCGCCGGGTCGTACATCTGGTGGAAGTTGGCGATCTGCTCCGGCGCGAGCAGGTAGTGGACGAACTCCGGATACGCCTGCAGCACCGCGATCAG
>DATNCP010000084.1:0-11562 GCA_035607175.1 Burkholderiales bacterium | reverse complement strand
GCGCATCACGAGGAGCTCATCGCCCTTGACCTTGACGGTCTGGCCGGAATATTTGCCGAACAGCACGCGGTCGCCGACCTTGACGTCGATCGGGATCAGCTTGCCGTTGTCGTCTTTCTTGCCCTTGCCCACGGCGACGATCTCGCCCTGGTCGGGTTTCTCGGCGGCGGTATCGGGAATCACGATGCCCCCGGCGGACTTGCGTTCCTCTTCGATGCGCTTGACGATCACGCGGTCATGCAACGGACGAATCTTCATACCCATCTCCCATTGAAAAAACGGATGAATTACAATGACTTGGGAGATCCAAGTCATTTAGCACTCGTTACTACCGAGTGCTAATAATAGGCTCTATGCCACGGCTTTTCAAGACCTTTTTGTTGTGCTTTGCGTTGCTCCCGGGCGTGGCCGCTGCGCAACTGCCAAAGGAAGTGGCCGAGGCACTGCGCTCGGCAGGGATCCCGCTGTCCGACGTCGGCGTGGTGGTGCAGGAAGTTGGCGCAGCGCGGCCACGGCTGACCATGAATTCTCACCAGCCGCTCAATCCAGCCTCGACGATGAAGCTCGTCACCACGTACGCGGCGCTCGAGCTGCTCGGGCCCGCGTATCGCTGGAAGACCGAGGCGTACCTCGACGGCGAGAACCTCGTGCTCAAGGGCTACGGCGATCCGAAGCTCAACTACGAGAGCTTCTGGATGCTGCTGCGCAATCTGCGCGGCCGCGGGCTGCGCGAGATCCGCGGCGACGTGATCCTCGATCGCAGCCACTTCGCCCCGGTGGCGGATGTGCCGTTCGACGGCGAGATCTACCGCCCCTACAACGTGGTTCCCGACGCGCTGCTGGTCAACTTCAAGTCGCTGCGCTTTGCCTTCCTTCCCGACGACGGCAAGGTGCGCCTGTTCGTCGAGCCGGCGCTGCCCGGCCTCGAGGTGCTGAACGCGCTGCGCCTCGCCGACGGCCCCTGCCCCGAAGGGCGCGCCTTTCGCGATCTCATCGGCGCTGCGTTCGAGTCGAAGCCCAGGCCCCGCGCCTCCTTCACCGGCGTCTATCCCCAGCAGTGCGGCGAGAGGGACTTCAACGTCGCGCTGCATGCGCCCGAGGATTACGTCGCCGGCATGATCCGGCAGCTTTGGACGGAGATGGGGGGGAGTTGGAGTGGCAAGGTGCGCAATGGCGTGGTTGCGGCCAGCGCCCGCCTGCTCTACACGCACGAATCCGAGCCGCTCGGCGAGACGGTGCGCGACATCAACAAGTTCTCCAACAACGTCATGGCGCGGCAGCTGTTCCTGACGCTCGCCGCCGAGCTGGTGGGCACACCGGCGTTGTCCGAGAACGCGACGCGCGCGATCCGGCAATGGCTGGTGCTGAAGAACATCCGCGCGCCGGAGCTGGTGCTGGAAAACGGCTCGGGCCTGTCTCGCGCCGAGCGCATCAGCGCCGGCAACATGGCGGCGCTGCTGCAGGCGGCATGGCAGAGCGCGGTGATGCCGGAATTCGTCGCCTCGCTGCCGGTGGTCGCAGCCGACGGGACGATGAAGAGGCGCATGCGCGGCGAACGCGTCGCGGGCAGCGCGCACATCAAGACCGGCCTCCTGAACGAAGCGCGCGCGATCGGCGGCTACGTTCTCGACCGCCACGGCAAACGTCACGTGGTGGTGATGATCATCAACCATCCCAGAGCCCCGGAGACCGATGCGGCGATGGATGCCCTGCTCGCGTGGGTCTACAACGGACCTACAGGCCGAGCTCTTTCCAGATAGCGTCCACCCGCCGCTTCACCTCGGCATCGGCGACGATCGGCCGGCCCCATTGCCGGGAAGTTTCCGCGGGCCACTTGGCGGTGGCGTCGATGCCCATCTTCGAGCCGAGTCCGGCCACCGGGCTGGCGAAGTCGAGATAGTCGATCGGCGTCTGCTCGACGATGACGGTGTCGCGCGCCGGGTCGACGCGCGTGGCTAGCGCCCAGATCACTTCCTTCCAGTTGCGCGCGTCGATGTCGTCGTCGCAGACGACGATGAACTTGGTGTACATGAACTGCCGCAGGAAGCTCCAGATGCCGAACATCACGCGCCGCGAGTGCCCGGGATACTGCTTTTTCATCGTCACCACGGCGAGGCGATAGGAACAGGCCTCGGGCGGCAGGTAGAAGTCGACGATCTCGGGATACTGCCTCTGCAGCAGGGGCACGAAGACCTCGTTGAGCGCGGCACCAAGCACCGACGGCTCGTCGGGCGGCTTGCCGGTATAGGTCGAGTGATAGATCGGCTGGCGGCGCAGGGTGATGCGCTCGACGCTCATGACCGGGAAGCGCTCGACCTCGTTGTAGTAGCCGGTGTGGTCGCCGTGCGGCCCCTCCTGCGCGGCATCGCCGGGTCGGATGAAGCCCTCGAGCACGATCTCGGCGCTCGCCGGTACTTCGAGGTCGTGCGAGATGCAGCGCACGAGCTCGGTGCGCGCGCCGCGCAGCAGTCCCGCGAACTGGTATTCCCCGAGCGTATCCGGAATCGGCGTGACCGCCGCGAGCAGCGTCGCGGGATCCGCGCCGATGACGACCGCGACCGGGAACGGTTCCTTCGAGACGGCCAAGTGGTCCTGGTAGTCGAGCGCGCCACCGCGGTGCGCGAGCCAGCGCATGATGAGCCGGTCGCGCCCGATCACCTGCTGGCGGTAGATGCCGAGGTTGCGGCGCTTCTTCGCCGGGCCGCGCGTGACGGTAAGCCCCCAGGTGATGAGCGGTCCGGCGTCGCCCGGCCAGCAGGTCTGCACCGGCAGCTTGCCGAGGTCGACATCCTTGCCCTCCAGCACGACGTCCTGGCACGGACCGCCGCTGCGCGTCTTCGGCGCCATGTTCAGCACCTGCTTGAAGAGCGGGAATTTCTCCCACAGGTCGCGCAGGCCCGTCGGCGGTTCGGGCTCCTTCAGGTAGGAGAGCAGCTTGCCGATCTCGCGCAGGTCTTTCTCGTCGTCGACGCCCATCGCCGCCGCGACGCGCCCGACAGTGCCGAAGAGGTTGGCGAGCACGGGGATGTCGTGGCCCGATTGGGAACCGGCCACTGCAGGCTTCTCGAAGAGCAGCGCCGGCCCGCCGGAGCGCAGCACGCGGTCGCAGACCTCGGTCATCTCCAGGCGCGGCGAGATCGGAACGGCAATGCGCTTGAGCTCGCCTCGCGCCTCGAGCTGGGCTACAAACTCTCGCAAGTCGGCGTACTTCACCGCGCTAGCGCTCGGGCGACATCATGCGCGCGCTCAGCCGGTCGGCGAAGTCGAGCAGCAGCGAATCGCGTCCGCGCGCAGCGTAGACGCGCTCGAACGCGCCAAAGGCCAGCGTCAGGGTAGTGTGGCCCTGCCAGCCGCGCACGATCAGGAAAGTGCCGCCGAGGGCGCAGGCGAGCGCGGCCACCGGCAGGAAAGTGGCGATCGCCTCGAGGACGCGGAAGAAGCTGATCAGCGCGCGGCCGACTCCCGGGCTGCCGGTCGCAGTCAGATCGGCGACGGCCTGCGCCGACCAGGACGCGAGCGGACCCGAGATCGCGAGGATCAGCAGCGCGCCGATCGCCAGCGCGATGCCCCAGCCGAAGCGCCGGCTGTCGCGCGAGAACGCGACCCGCAAGGCGGCGACGGCGGAGAGCTGCAGCGTCTCGAGCTCGACGCCGCCGCGGTGCACGAGGCTGGTGCGGTAGAGCACGAGCTCGCTGCCGCGCAGCGGGCCGGCGCCGAACTCGAAACGCGCGATCGGCGCAGACTCGTTCACCACAGCGGCCATGCGCCCTCCTGGCCGGCGACGATGCCGGCGAAGATCGCGCCGCCGACCCAGTTGTTGTGGCGGAAGGCGCGAAAACAGCCCTCGCGAGTGCGGCCGCGAATCAGCCGCCAGTGATGCAGCATCATCGCGCCGGCGGCGGCCAGGCCGGCATGGAACGGCCAAGCCAGGCCGAGACGCGCGCCGACAATACCGAGGAGCAACAGCATCGCCGCGTAGCTTGCCATCACCGCGGCGACGTCCCAGCGCCCGAGCAGAAGCGCGGACGTGTGGATGCCGAGCTTCGCGTCGTCGTCGCGGTCGACCATGGCGTACTCGGTGTCGTAGGCGAACGAGTAGCAGATGTTCGCGGCGAGCAGCAGCCAGCATTCCGCCGGCAGCGCCTCCTGGACCGCGGCATAGGCCATGGGAATGCCGAAGCCGAAGGCGACGCCGAGCACGAGCTGGGGCAGCGCGAAGAAGCGCTTGGTGAACGGGTACGCTGCGGCGATCGCCACGCCGAGGAACGAGAGCGCGATCGCCATGCCATTCAGCATCAGCGCGAGGCCGAAGGCGGCGAGCGCGAGCACGGCCGCCACCGCCAGCGCCTCGAGCGGCGCGATCTCACGCGCCGCAAGCGGCCGCTCGCGCGTACGCTTCACGAGCGGATCGAAGTCGCGGTCGGCGTAGTCGTTGACGGCGCAACCGGCGGAGCGCATGAGAAACGTGCCGAGAACGAAGATCACCACCACCTTGAGCGTCGGCTGTCCGCCGGAGGCGAGCCACACCGCCCAGAGCGTCGGCCAGAGCAGCAGCAGCGCGCCGACCGGCTTGTCGAGTCGCACCAGCCGCTCGTAGGCGTCGAGCCGCTTCGCGATCAGCGCCAGGTCCATGGCCAAGAATAACTCAGGCGTCGAGAAGATCGCGCTTCGAGCCGTACCAGCGCTCGACATGTGCTCGCGCGGCGGCTTCAGGTATCGCTTTGGCGGCTTCGTGTGCCTGGCGTACAAGCTCCTCGTCGAAGACGTCCGCATAGCGCAACGCGAGCTTGCCGCTCTGCCGCTCGCCGAGGAACTCTCCGGGGCCGCGGATCCTGAGGTCCTGCTCGGCAATCGCGAAGCCGTCGTTGCTCTCGAAAATCACCCTCAGCCTCTGGCGCGCCGTTTCGGTCAGCTCGCCGTAGAGCAGGACGCAGACGCTGTCACGGTTTCCGCGACCTATCCTGCCGCGGAGCTGGTGCAGCTGCGCGAGTCCGAAGCGCTCGGCACTCTCGATCACCATCAGCGAAGCATTCGCCACGTCCACGCCGACCTCGATGACCGTGGTGCAGACGAGAAGCTGCATCTTCCCCATCGCGAACGCTTGCATCGCCGCGGCCTTCTCCTCGGAAGGCAGGCGGCCGTGCAGCAGGCCGACTCGCAGCCCCGCGAGCTCGCTGCGCAGCCGCTCGTGGGTTTCAACAGCGGTCTGCACGCCCTCCTTTGACTCCTCGATCACCGGGCAAACCCAATAAGCCTGCTGCCCCTCCGAGCACGCAGCACGGATGCGGTGCAGCACCTCGTCTCGCTTCGCGTCCGCGAACAGGCGAGTCGTCACCGGCCGGCGCCCCGGCGGCAGCTCGGTGATGCTGGAGAGGTCGAGGTCGCCGTACGAGGACATCTCGAGCGTGCGCGGGATCGGCGTCGCGCTCATCATCAGCTGGTGCGGGTGGACACGAGCGCGCTTTTTCCCGAGCTTGAGCCGCTGCTCGACGCCGAAGCGGTGCTGCTCGTCGATCACCGCGAGGCCGAGACGCTTGAACGCGACGCCGCGCTCGATGAGCGCGTGCGTGCCGATCACCACCTGCGCTTCGGCCGCGGCCAGCTTCTCCTTCTGGCGAACCTTGCCGTGCAGCCAGCCGATCTGGACGCCGAGCGGCGCCAGCCATTCGCTGAACTTCCGATAGTGCTGCTCGGAGAGGATCTCGGTCGGCGCCATCACCGCGGCCTGCCAGCCGGCGTCGACCGCGGCAAGGCAGGCAATCGCCGCCACGACGGTCTTGCCGCTGCCGACGTCGCCCTGCAGCAGGCGCTGCATCGGCTGCGGCCTGCTCAGATCGCGCAGCACCTCACCCCCGGCGCGCTGCTGGCTGCGCGTCAGCTTGAACGGCAGGCGCTCATAGAAGGCTTTGAGCAGCGGGCCACTGCCCGGTAGCTTCGGCGCGCGCCGCGACTGCCGCTCAAGGCGGGCGAAGCGCATCGACAGCTGCTGCGCGAGCGCTTCGTCGAACTTGATCCGTCGCCACGCGGCGTGGCTGCGGCCGGCAAGCGCGGCGAGGTCCGAGCCCGGCGGCGGCCGGTGCAGAAGCGTCACGCTCTCGGCGAAGCCGGCGAGGTCGTATCGCTTGCGCAGCTCTTCGCTCAGCGTGTCGCCGAGCGGCTCGCTATCGAGCGCTTTCAGCACGCGCGCGCGCACCTCGCGCTGCGGCAATTGCGCCGTGGTCGGATAGATCGGTGTCAGCGCGTTGGGGAGTGGCTCGCCTTCGCTAACGATGCGATAGCGGGGATGCACCATCTCCGCGCCGAACCAGCCGCCGCGCAACTCGCCGAACGCGCGCACGCGCAGGCCTTGTTCTGCCGCGCGCTGGAACTGCTTCAGCTGGCTGCCGTAGAAGTTGTAGAAGCGCAGCACCAGGCCTTCGGCGTGAACAACGAGCTGGCGGCGCGGACGATACGCAATCTGCGCTTTCTCGACCCGGGCCTCGAGCTGCAGCGGCTCGCCGGGCACCGCACTGTCGGGTGTGCCCAGGACGGTCTCGTCCTCGTAGCGTAGCGGCAGGTGAAGGATGAAATCGAAGCTGCGTCGCAGTCCCAGCTTGTGGAACTTACGCTCGAGCGAACCCTGCTTTAGATCCGCAACTGCAGCTTTCACCCGTGCAGGATGGCGTCGATCTCGACCAGCGCGCCGCGCGGCAGCCCGGAGACGCCGACCGCGGCGCGCGCGGGATACGGCTCGCGCACGTATTGCGCCATGATCTCGTTGACGCGCGCGAAGTGCGCCAGGTCGGTGAGATACACCGTCATGCGCACCGCGTGCTCGAGGCCGAGGCCCGCCGCCGCGGCGACCGCGGCCAGGTTGCGGAACACGCGGTGCGTCTGCGCGTCGATGCCCTCGGCCATCTGCATGCTTGCCGGGTCGAGGCCGATCTGCCCGGAGATCCAGACCGTGTTGCCCGCGCGAATGCCCTGCGAATAGGTGCCGATCGCCTCCGGCGCATCGCGCGTCTGGATCACGCTCTTCATGGCGGGTATCTTAGCGTAATGATTTCCAGCCTCGAGAAACTGCTCGGCACGCCGCGCGACGGCGCGCTGCTGCGCTACTCGCTCGGCCTGGAATACGCGAAAGCCGGCGAGCGCGAGCGGGCGATCGAGTTCCTGCGCGAAGCGGTAGCGCGCGATCCGCTCTATTCGGCGGCGTGGAAAGCGCTCGGCGGCGAGCTCGCGGAGGGCGGGCGCGCGGACGAGGCGCTGGACGCCTACCGGCGCGGCATCGATGCGGCGCAGGCCAAGGGCGACCGGCAGGCCGAGAAAGAGATGACGGTCTTCGCCCGCAGGCTGGAGAAAAAGAAAAGCTAGACGCGAGCGGGAAAGATGTTGGCCAGCGCCTGGCGCAGGCCCGAGACGAAGCTTTCCTTGCCGACCAGCGCGTCGGCCCCTGCGCGCTTCGCCGCAGCGACCGCTTCGGGCGTATGGAACAGCGCTAGCGCGACCACTGCCGGCGCGCCCGGCGCCTCTTTGACCCGCCGCACCAGGTCGAGCGCGCGGTTCGGCGCCAGCCCCAGGTCGAGCAGCAGCACATCGGGCATCGCCGACTGCACCAGCGCGAGCGTGTCGCCGACGCTGCTCGCGGTGCCGGCGAGCGTGTAGCCCGGCAACCCGGCGACATGGCTCGCCGCTGCAGCGAGAAAGGCCGGGCTGTCGTCGGCGATTGCGACGCGATGGATGCGAACAGTTTCTTGCATTGGCACAGCGTACGCGCCGCTCCGCGCGGCGTGCATCGGGGCCTTCCCTATTCGGGCCGAGGAAATACCTGAGGGAATAGAGTCAAAGACAGTCAACTATCCGGCGGCACGAGTCCGGTGCGCAGCGCGTAGCGCACCAGGCCCGGCACGTCGCGGATTCCCAGGCGCTCCATGATCTGCGCGCGGTGCGTCTCCACCGTCTTCACGGAGAGGTTGAGAAAAAACGCGATTTCCTTGGTACTTTTTCCACCGGCGACGAGGCGCAGCACTTCGCGCTGGCGCGCGGTGAGGACGTCGGGCGGCGCCTCCGCGCCGGCGCGCTGCACGTAGCCCTCCACCACCTGGCGCGAGACGGCGGGGCTGAGCCAGCTCTCGCCGCGCATCACGCTGCGCAACGCCAGCTCGAGCTCGCCCGTGGCGGCGTCCTTCAGCAGGTAGCCGGCGGCGCCGGCGCGCAGCGCCTGCAGAACGTACTCCTCGCCCGAATGCATCGACAGGATCACGACGCGCACCCCGGGGTGGCGATCGCGCATGCGCGCCGCCGCGTCCAGGCCGGTGATGCCTTTCATGGCGATGTCCATCAGCACCACGTCGGGCTGCTCGCGCGCCGCGAGCTCGAGCGCTTCTTCGCCGCTCGACGCCTCGGCCACCACCTGGACGTCGGCCATCGCGCCGAGCAGCGAGCGGATGCCCGCGCGCACCAGCGAATGATCGTCGGCGAGCAGGACGCGGATCGTGCTCATGCCGCCCTCCGGTCGGCCGCGAGCGGGAAGGTCGCGAGCATCACCGTGCCCTTCCCGGGCAGCGAGCGCAGCTCGAAGGCACCGCCGACCAGCGCAACCCGCTCTTCCATGCCCACCAGGCCGAGGCTGCCGGCGGTGCCGGCGCGCCGGCGCACCGACTCGACGTCGAAGCCGCGGCCATCGTCGCGCACCGAGAGCGCGAGCTGCCCGCCGACCATGGCGAGGTGCAGCCAGAGGTTGCGCGCCTGCGCGTGGCGCAACACGTTGTTGATCGCCTCCTGCGCAACGCGGAAGCACGCCGTTTCGGTGTCGGCGGCCATTTCCGCCGGCGCCTCGAGCGCGTCGAAGTGCGAGACCAGGCCGGCGACGCGCGCCTGGCGGTCGAGATGCGAGCGCAGCGCAGCCGCGAGGCCAAGATCGTCGAGCTGCGACGGGCGCAGGCTGAGCGAGAGCTGGCGCACGCGCTCGATGGTGTGGCGCGTGGTCTCGACGCACTCATCGATGCGGCCGCGCAGGGGAGCCTCGGCCGCGGTGCGCGGCAGCGACTCGAGCTGGATCTTCAGCGCGGTCAGCGCCTGGCCAATGTCGTCGTGCAGGTCGCGCGCCAGGCGGCCACGCTCCTCCTCCTGCACCTCGAGCAGGCGCCGCGACAGGGCGCGCAGCCGCTCGTGCGACTGCTCGAGCTCCCGGTTGAGGCGCTCGAGTGCGAGCTGCGTGCGCTGGCGCTCGGTGATGTCGCGGATGAACACCAGTCGCGCGCGCGTTCCCCGCCAGCTCACCAGGTGGCCAACGCGGTCGACGTCGATCTCCTCGCCGTTCTTCTTGGTGTGCCGGGATACGCCGCGCCCGAGCCCGCCGGAGTCGGGATCGAGGTCGCGCGCGGTCATGGCGAGAAACTCTTCGCGCGTGTAGCCGTAGAGGCGCATCGCTGCATCATTGACGGCGAGAAAGCGCAGCGACTCGGCGTCGAGCACCCACATTGGCAGCGGGCTGGTCTCGAACAGCATCCGGTAGCGCCCCGCCTGGGGATCGATCCGGTCCACCATGCGCTGCAGGGCAGCGGCGACGAAGCGCAGCGGCGTCATGAGGCCGCATGGTAACGCGACGACGGGAGACGGCACGCAGATTGCACGCGCGAAGCCGTCGCCATGCTGACGGCACGGCGCTTGCGTCTCTGACCACGCAGACCCTCAGTTCCTGAACTCACCACCCTTAGGAGAGCCACAAATGTTGAGAGTACTTTCCGCTGCAACCCTCGCGGCGCTTTTCGCCGCTTCCACGGCCGTCATCGCCGCCGACTCGTCGTCCAAAGGCGTCGACAGCACGCCGAGCGCGACCGGCAGCAGTTCTTCGTCGACCAGCGGCTCGACCGGCTCCTCGCCGAGCGCGACCGGTTCCTCGACCGACTCGTCCGCCCAATGCGCCAGCCTCATCGGCACCGAGAAAGAGAAGTGCCTGCGCGAGAACCCGGCGAGCGGCTCGTCGTCCTCGAGTGGCTCAAGCGCGTCGCCAAGCACCAGCAGCCCGTCGGGCGCCGGCAGCACCAGCGGCTCGAGCGGCACGGGCTCAAGCACCGGCTCCGGCAGCACCGGGTCCAGCTCGAAGTAAGTCGCTGCAGCAAGCGAAACGGGCCGCTCGTTGCTACGGGCGGCCCGTTTTATTTCTTGCGCGGGAAACAGTCTTGGTGGAGTGGAAGGGGATCGAACCCTCGACCTCCGCATTGCGAACGCGGCGCTCTCCCAGCTGAGCTACCACCCCGGAGAGCGCGTGATTTTACAGTAACATCAAGGGCTCCGGAGTTCTCCAATGCGGATCTCGCCGCCCTTCGGCTACAAGCAGGTCGTCCCTTTCCAGAAGACGCACAAGGTGCGGCTGCTCGCCCCCGGCGAGGCGCCCGAATTCGTCCGCGAAGGTGCCGCGATTCCGATCAGCCACAGCGAGTTCGTCCCCGCGGGACGTCACTACCCCATCGTCTTCATCTCCGGCGATGGCAAAAGCTTCAACGCGGTGGCCATCGTCGGCATGAACACCAAGGAGAACCTGTTCGTCAGCGACGGCCACTGGGCGGGCGAAACCTACATGCCCGCCTACGCGCGCCGCTACCCGTTCTGCATGGCGAGGATGAACGTCAACCAGGTCGAGCAGAAGAACCGCCTCATCTGCATCGAGCAGTCGGCGATCGACGAGAACGGCGAGGCGATGTTCGATGCCAAGGGGCAGCCCACCAGCAAGTGGCAGGACCTCGAGCGCCTGCTCGGCGAGTACGAGACCGACCTCGAGCGGGTGCGCGAGATGTGCGCGATCCTCGCCGACTACGGCCTGCTCGAGCCCTTCACCATGCAGGCCAAGCTCAAGCCGGAAAAGGGCGGCGGCGCCATGCGGCTCGGCGGCATGCACCGCATCGCGGAGAAGAACATCGAGAACCTCAACGCCGCGCAACTCAAGAACCTGTTGCGTCGCGGCATCATGGCCCGCATCTACGTCCACCTTCTGTCCCTGGAGCACTTCGGCCGGCTGCTCGACCGCAAGGCCGCGCGCGGCAACGCCGCCTAGCGCATCACCCGGGGCGGGAAATCCGCACCACCACGACGGTGTACAGCACGGCCGCCGCCACGATCAGCAGCAGAAGCACGTCGAAGGGGATTTCGAAGCGGGATGGCTCTCGAGCGGGAAGCGTGTGTGCGCCGGCCGAGGGGTGGGGCTCGGCCTCGAGCGCAACGCTTGCCGGTGCGGGCGGCGCCTCTGGCAGGACCCGGACGGGAACGCCGCGCGCGTTGACAAGGATCAGCGTCGGCTGGCGAGTCTCGGTGTCGACCAGCGCGATCCTGGCGGCTCGCAGGCCGGATTCGAAGACGTTGTCGAGGCAATCGACGTCGCGGCACGCATCGCGCTGATTCAGCCAGCGCCGCACGTCCACGCGCGCCGCCCGGCCTTCGCGAATGATCCGATCGTGAAGGTCGGCGAGCTGGGCGTTCAGGTGGCCGAGGATCGAGTATTCACAGACCAGCGCCCGGCCGGGAAGCTGTGGCGCTTGCGAGCATTCGAGCCGGAGGGGGGAGGCCGCGAGCCCGAAGCTCGGG
>DATNCP010000019.1:0-5096 GCA_035607175.1 Burkholderiales bacterium | reverse complement strand
CGCGCGCGGACGCGGCCGACGTCATCGGGGTGCACCAGCTCGAAGTAGTCGGGCCAGCCGGAGGTGTCGACGTCGCTCGGGTAGCCGAGGATTTCCTTGAAGCGCGGCGAGTAGTAGGCGCTGCGCGTCGCCGCATCCCAGTCGAGCATGCCGAGCTGGGAGGACTGCACCACCAGCCTGAGGCGCTGCTGCTCCGTCGCCAGCGCCTCCTCCATCGCCTTGCGGTCGCTGGTGTCGATGCTCGCGGTGAGCACGCCGAGCAGCTTGCCCTGCGAGTCGACCATCGCGGTACGCGTCTGCAGGTAGCGCTTGTCGCCGAGCGTGAAGTCCGCCGGCGGCGGCGGATTGCCCGGGCCGGCGGCGATCGCGGCGGCGTCGAGGGCGAGCAGCGCATCCGCTTCCGCCGCCGTGGCGCGGTCGCGCGGGCTGGTGCCGATCACGTTGTCGCGAGTGGTGCCGTAGTACTTCTCCCAGGTGCGGTTGACGAACACGTAGCGGCCGTCGAGGCCGCGCATCGACAGCGCGACCGGCACCGAGTCGAACACGTCGGTCGCGAACTTGGCCTGGTCGAGCGCGCGGCGCGCCTCGGCGTCGAAGGCGCGGATCGCGCGCCGGGTCAGGATCACCCCCGGCGCGACCACGTAGGCGATGTAGCCGGCGGGCTCGACGCCCTCGAGCCCGAGCACGCCGAGCGTCATCACCGGGTAGGTGATCGCCATCGCCATGATCACCAGGGGCCAGGTGGTGCGCCGCTCGCGCACCAGGCGCAGGGAAGCGAAGGTCGCCCAGGCCGCGACGCCGCAGGCGAGCGCCTGCGTCAGCACCAGCGCGCCGGCGATGCCGGAGACCACGCCGGCGATCGCGATCGCCGCGGCGAGGCGGTGCGGCCACCTGCCCGGCCGCAGCTCGGCGACGAACCAGGCGAAGAACGGCAGCGAGGCGAGCCCGAGCCATTGCCCGGCGGCGCCGCCGAGCAAGAGCTGCGCGGCGATGCAGGCGAGGAAGCAGCCGAGCGAGAGCGCCACCAGGTCGCTGCGGCGCGAGACGAACACCATCACCGCGCCGAAGGCCATGGCGCCGACCGCGCCGGCGAGAACGAAGGTCACTGCCATATTTCCCCGGGCGAAATAGTACGATGCGGCGCAAGGGAGGGCCCATGGGAATTCAATTCCGCGCAATCCTCGCCCTGGCGGGCGCGCTAGTCCTCGCCGGCTGCGTCGGCGGCACCACCACCAATATCGACGTCGCCGACACCGGCAGCGTCATCGGCACGGTGCGCATGTCGGTCGATTTCGGCGACCGGCCGGGTCCCCGTTCCCACCTGCATACCTCGCACGCCGTCGAGCTCGGCCTGAGCGGCGCGACCGGCAGCGACACCCAGAACATCGCCGCGGGCCAGCAGCCGATCGTGTTCGGCGGCGAGGTGTTCGCCGCGCCGCAGGACGTGCGGGCCGAGTTCGGCTTCCGCTTCGCCGAGCTCGCCTACCGGTTCCGCTACCTGTCCGAGAACCGCGGCCTCGGCATCGAAGCGCTCGCCGGCCTCGCCTACGCGCAGCTCGGCCTGCGCCTCACCGGGGCGACCAAGGTCGCGGCCGAGCGGCTCGACGGCACCGGCATCGTGGTCAGCCTCGGCGGCCTGCTGCGCCTGTGGCCCTCGGGCGGCATCCAGCTGCGCGGCAGCGGCTTCGCCTCCAACACCAGCGAAGGCGTGAGCAGCGTCGGCCGCTATGAGATCGCGCTCGCGCAGGCGCTCGGCCGGAATGCGGCAGTGCGCGTGGGCTACGCGGGCTGGGATATCAAATCGCGGCGCGAGGATGACGACTTCAGCAATTCGAACCGCTCGCCGATCCGGGTGCGCTTCTCCGGCCCGGCGCTCGGCCTGGAGCTCATGTTCTAGCGCGGCAGCTCAGCGCTCCAGGATGGCGGTGACGCCCATGCCGCCGGCGGCGCAGATCGAGATCAGTCCCCGGCCCGAGCCGCGCTGAGCGAGCTCTTTCGCCAGCGTCGCGACGATGCGCGCGCCGGTGGCGGCGAACGGGTGGCCGATCGCGACGCTCGAGCCGACCGGATTCATCTTTTTCCTGTCGATCGATCCCAGCGCGGAACGGCTCAACTTCGTCCTGCAGAAATCCTCGGATTCCCAGGCCTTCAGCGTGCAAAGCACCTGCGCGGCGAAGGCTTCGTGGATCTCGTAGATGTCGAAGTCCTGCAGCTTGAGCCCGGCGCGATCGAGCATGCGCGGCACGGCGTACGCCGGCGCGAGCAGCATGCCCTCCTTCGGCCCGGCCATGCCGACGAAATCCACCGCCGCGGTTTCCGTGAAAGTCAGGTAAGCCTGAACCGGAATCTTGCGTGACGCCGCCCACTCCTCGCTCGCCAGCAGCACGCACGCCGCGCCGTCGGTGAGCGGCGAGCTGTTGCCCGCGGTGAGCGTGCCCGCGGCGCTGCGATCGAAGGCGGTCTTCAGCGTCGCGAGCTTTTCCAGCGAGGCCTCGGCGCGGACGTTGTTGTCGCGCGCCAGATTCTCGAAGGGGAAGACGAGGTCGGCGAAGAACCCGTCTTTCCATGCCCTGGCCGCGTTCTGGTGGCTGGCGAAGGCGAGCTCGTCCTGCTCGCGGCGGCCGATCTGCCATTCCTTCGCCATCTCCTCGCAATGCTCGCCCATCGACAGGCCGGTGCGCGGCTCGCCGACGCTCGGCGGCATCGGCTTGAGGTCCCGCAACCGCACCGAGCCGATGGTGCCGAGTCGCTCGCCGAACGTCCTTGCGCGGTTCAGCTTGAGCACGGCGCGCTGCAGCTTCCTGCCGTACGAAAGCGGGATGTCGCTCGCGCTGTCCGAGCCGCCGGCGATCGCGCAGTCGATCTCGCCCAGCGCGATGCGGTTGGCGAGCTGCGCCACCGCCGAGAGGCTGGTGCCGCAGGCGCGCTGCAGGTCGTAGGCCGGCGTCGTGGGATGGATCCCCGCGCCGAGCATGGCTTCGCGCGCCAGGTTCCAGTCGCGCGAGTGCTTGATCACCGCGCCCGCGGCGACCTCGCCGATCTTTTCGTTTTTCAGAGAGTATTTATCCACCAGGAACCGGAAAGCGGCGGTGAGCATGTCCTGGTTGCTCGACTCGGCGTAGACGGTGTTGGCGCGCGCGAAGGGGATGCGGGCGCCTCCCAGAATGGCGACCCGGCGTGGTATGGTCATGACGAGGAGGAGATCATGGTGAGGAGCCTTATTCTATTGGCAGCGCTCGTCGCGCTGCCCGCGGCCGCGCAGGACTATCCGGCGCGCGAGATCCGCTCGATCTGCAATTTCTCCGCGGGCTCGGGCGCGGACATCGTGGTGCGCTTCTACAGCGACCGCCTGTCGAAGCTCGCCGGCAAGCCGGTGGTGGTGGAGAACCGCCCCGGCGCGCAGGGCCTGGTCGCCACCGACTTCGTCGCCAAGGCGAAGAACGACGGCTACACCATCCTCATCACCCCGGCGAGCTCGACGCTCGCCACCGCGCCGCACATCTTCAAGCACGTGCCCTTCGATCCGCTGAAGGACTTCCAGCCGGTGACGACCATCGCTTCGCTCGCCTTCGTCGTCGCGGTCGACGCTGCCACGCCCATCAGGACGATCGACGAGCTGGTCGCCTCGGTGAAAGCCAAGCCGAGCAACGGCTTCTACGGCACGGGATCGAACACCGGCCAGGTGGCGGCGGAGCTGCTCAAGGAGAAGCTCGGCTTGAAGACGGTCTACGTGCCCTACAAGGTCACCACCGACGCGCTCACCGGCCTGCTGCTCGGCCAGGTCGACTGGATTTCCTACGACGCGACCTGGGCGGTGACGCAGCGCGAGCCGAAGGGCAAGCTGCGCATCCTCGCGGTCACCTCGGCGAAGCGCGCCGGCGCCCTGCCCGACGTGCCGACGCTCTCCGAGCTCGGCTTCGGCGAGTTCGACATCACGCCGTGGTGGGCGGTGACGGTGCCCGCCGGCACGCCGCGGCCGATCGTCGACAAGCTCGCCGGCTGGTTCAACCAGATCACCAACGCCGAAGACACCAAGACCTTCCTGTCGCGCGCGTCTCTCGACGCCTTCCCCGGCTCGCCCGAGCAGATGGCGGCGCTGCTGAAGACCGAGACCGAGCGCTGGGGGCGCTGGGTCAGCCTGGCGAAGATCGAGAAGCAATAATTCGGGGTCAGGGTAACAATTCCCTGTTACCCGTCGATCCGAGACGCTGAATTGTTACCCTGACCCCGAATTCTCCGGCAGGCGCAGCCGGCTCTTGATGATCTTTCGCGTCGGCGTGAGCGGCATTTCCGCGACGACCACCAATCTCTCCGGCAGCTTGTTTTTCGCGATGTCCTTGCCCAACAGATACGCAACGACATCGTCGAGTGAGATTTTTTCTTCCTTGTTCCGCAGAACGACGAAAACGCAGGCCTTCTCGCCGAGGATCGGGTCGGGCATCGGCACGATCGCCGACTGCAGAACCTTCGGGTGCGAGTCGAGCAGGTCCTCGACGTCGCGCGGATTGAACTTCACGCCGCCGCGGTTGATGATGTCCTTCACCCGCCCGGTGATCGAGTAGTTGCCCGCCGCGTCCACCGCCGCGAGGTCGCCGGTGCGGTACCAGCCATCCGCCGTGAACGCCGCCGCGTTCGCCTCGTCGTTGTCGTAGAAGCCGGGAAAGAGCAGGCAGCCGCGCACCTGCAATTCGCCGTCGGCGATCCGCACTTCGGTGCCCGGGCTCGGCCGTCCCGCGCTCGAGCAATGCACCTCGAGCGCGTCGCCCGGCCGCGTGTAGAGCGCGCCCTGGGTCTCGGTCATTCCCCAGAGCTGCGTCACGGCGCAGTTCTTCACGCGCGCCGAGAAGTCGCGCACCAGCTGCGGCGGGCAGGCGCTGCCCGACATGATCGCGAGCTTGAGCGACGACCAGTCGTGCTTGTCGAACAATCCCTGCGCGCGCACCGCTGCGATGTGAGCGGGCGCGGTCCACAGCGCGGTCGGTTTCTCTTTTTCGATCAATGCACTCAAATCAGGCGGAGTGAAAGCGGGCAGCAACACCGAGGCCGCACCGCAAGCAAATGCGCAATGCAGCTCGTACAGCCCGAAGAGATGCGTG
>DATNCP010000014.1:0-4857 GCA_035607175.1 Burkholderiales bacterium | reverse complement strand
AAAGGCAAGGGCCCCTGGAGCGTGTTCCCGATGCTGAAGCACGAGCGGCGCACGGTCGGCTTCTTCAAGGTGCGCGGCGTCAACATCAACCACAGCGAGCTCGAGGACGCGCTGTTCCGCGACCCTGATGTGGTCGACTTTCGCGCCGAGGTGTACAACAGTGGCGACAACGACGTGCTGCACCTCCATGTGGAAAAGCGAAACGCCGACCGGGAGGGCACCGTCGAAGCGGTCCGGAGGGCGTTCCAGATAGCGCCGGAAGTCACCCTCCTGCCCCGTGGCACCATAGCCAAGGATTTCGAGGCGGCGGTCAAACCGGCCCGCTTCGTGGACAAGCGAGGATGAGAGTTTTTCTTTTATTTGTATTCCTCATCGGGAATGTCGCAGCCCAGGACATCTACCCGTCGAAGAACGTCCGCCTGATCGCCGCGGCGGCGCCGGGCGGCAACCCGGACGTGCTGGCGCGGATGCTCGCCGCCAAGCTGAGCGATGCCTTCGGCAAGCCCTTCGTGGTCGAGAACATTCCCGGTGCCGGCGGCGTGGTCGCGGCCGAGCAGGTGGCGCGCGCCGCGGCCGACGGCCACACGCTGATGCTCGGCGACTCCGGTGCGATGGCGATCAACGTCGCGCTCAACCCGAAGCTCTCCTACAACCCGCTCAAGGACTTCACGCTGATCACCGCGCTCGCGGCCGTACCGACGGTGCTGGTGATCAACCCGGCCCTTCCCGCGACCTCATTGAGCGATTTCGTGAGAGAAGCGAAGGCAAAGCAGCTCGCCTACGGCTCGGCGGGCAACGGCTCGGTGCATCACCTCACCATGGCGGTGTTCCTGTCACGCGCCGGCATCGACAACATGCTGCACGTCCCCTACAAGGGCGGCACCGCGCTCGTCGCGGGACTGCTGGGCGGCGAAGTCCAGGCGGGCTGGTCGGGAATCCCGAACGTCACCTCTCACATCAAGTCGGGAAAACTGCGCGTGCTGTGCATCAGCACCGCGCGCCGCTCGCCCTCGCTGCCCAACGTGCCGACCGCCGTCGAGCTCGGCTTCTCCGGCTTCGACATCGCCACCGTCATCGGCCTGCAGGCGCCCGCCGGCCTGCCGCGCGAGATCGCGGCGCGGCTGCAGGCGGCCGCCGCCAGGGCGCTGCGCGAGCCGGACATCGCCGAGCGCATGGGCAACCTCGGCATGGAGCTGAGGGAGAACGGCACCGAGCACTACGCGCGCTTCGTGCGCGAGGACCTCGAGCGCTACGTCGGCGCGGTGAAGACGGCCGGGATCAAGAGTGAATAAGCGCTACTCATGAGCAAGCTCGAAGTCGGCATCTTCGACTGGGTCGAGGAATCGGTCCGCCCTCCGAGCGAGGTCTACAAGCACAAGCTCGAGCTCGCCGCCGCAGCCGATCGCGCCGGCTTCCACGGCTACTTCCTCGCCGAGCACCAGGGCACGCCGCTCTCGATCGGCGGCTCGCCGAGCCTCCTGCTCTCGGCGATGTTCCAGCGGACGCAGCGCCTGCGCGCCGGCGCCCTGACCTTCTGCCTCCCCTGGTACAACCCCTACCGCTTCTACAACGAGATCTGCATGCTCGACCACCTGTCGGGCGGGCGCCTCGAGATGGGCGTGGGGCGCGGCGTATCGCCGATCGAAAGCCTGATCTACGGCCTGAAGGGGATCGACGAGTCGCGCGAGAAGTACCGCGAGGCGCTCGAGATCTTCTTCGAGGCCTGCCGCACCACCACGCTCAACTACCGCGGCAAGCACTACGCCTTCCAGGACGCCGAGCTGCACCTGAAGCCGCTGCAGCAGCCGTATCCGCCGCTCTGGTTCCCGACCTCCAACAAGGAATCGATCGACTTCACCGCCAGCCACGGCTACCACACCGCGTTCCTCGGCAAGCTGGCCGACGTCAAGCCGCTCTTCGACCGTTACCGCGAGATCTGGGAGAAGCACCGCAACGACCCGGGCCGGCACAACGCGCATGTCCGCACGCCGTTCCTCGCCAAGACAGCGCATCTGGTGATCGCCGAGACCGACGCCGAGGCCGAGAAGCTCGGCCTCGATGCGTACTGGAAATGGGCCGGGCACATCCACCACCTGACGCGCAAGCACGGTCGCCCCGACGTGCACAAAGCCGATCCCTACGCCGAGGACTCGGCGCAGCGCCTCATCACCGGCTCGCCGAAAACGGCGCTCGAGAGGTTGCAGGAGATGCTGTACATCACGAGCGCCAACTACCTGCTGTGCATTTTCTCCTTCGGCGACCTTGCGCCCGAGCACGCCCTGCGCTCGCTGGAACTCTTCTCGCGCGAGGTGATGCCGAAGCTCAAGGCCGCCTAGTCGGTCCGACTCGTCTTGCAGCCATTCATGCCAGAGTGGTCGGCTGCTGGCCTTTCTTCGACAGTCGCCGACGCACGAGAAGACCGAGCACTGCGAGCGCCGCGACGACCGCCGTGGCGAAGCCGCTCAGAACGGCGTGTCCGATCACGATCATCGCGCGATGGTCGCCACGAAGTGCGTAGCCCGTCGCGGTCGTGTGGTCTTGGGCATTGCTCCAGACATACCCCAGCACCGAGCCAGCGATAAGCCCGGCGAAACCCGCAAGGAACGACCAACCGACGATTGCCAGCCATGAAACCTGCTTTTGTTCACCCATTGGATCCTCCCGTGGTCGATGTCGCGCATTTCCTTACCGTCTCCCAGGTGCGCGTGGTGACGGTCTTGCCGAACGTCTTGTCGATCAGGTTCATGAACACCGGTCCGCGATCGCTCGGCACGTAGGCAGTGAAGATCTCGCCGCCGCGCATCGCGAGGATGCGCGCGCCATGCAGCTCGATCGGCAGCTTGAGCTTCGCGGGAAGCGGTTTGCGAACGAAGGTGACGACGCGTTTCGCGTTCTTCGCCAGGCGGAATCGCGAGAAGGGGTCGGCGTCCAGCATCTTCCGCAGCGCGTCGGTCGAGCGGACGATGGTGTAGAAGGGATTGCCGAGGCGCTTCTTCATCGCCGCCTCCGCCTTGCGCTCGAGCACGGCCTCGCTCGTCGCGCGGGCGTTGAAGACCACGTTGCCGCTCGAAAGTATGGTCTTCACGTCGGTGAATCCGGCGGCCTCGAAGCACTTCTTCAGCTCCGGCATTTTCGCGTTCACCGGGCTGACGGCGCGAAGGAAAGCGACGTAGCGCGCCATCGACGCTCTACAGCTTGAAGACCCTCTGGGCGTTGCCGCCGCGCACTGCGTCGCGCGTGGCCGGCGGCAGCGCATCGACGCGCGCCAGGCAGCCCTTCATGTCGCCGATGTTGTGCGGGTAGTCGGAGCCATAGAGGACGTTCGTCTCGCCGCCGACCTTCACCGCCAGCTCCAGCGCTTCCTGCGTGAAGACGACGGAGTCGTAGAAAACCTTCTTCAGGTAGGTCGAAGGCTTGGCCGAAATCTTCTCCCGGCACGCCGGCATGTTGTCGAAGCACATGTCGAGGCGGCCGGCGATGTAAGGCAAGGTGCCGCCGCCGTGCGAAGCGATCAGCTTGAGCCTCGGGTAGCGGTCGAAGAAACCGTCGAGGATCATGCGCGACACCGCGAGCGTGGTGTCGAACATGAAGCCGACCGAGGCGATCAGGTTGTACTTGACTACATCCAACGACTGCGTTCCGGGCGGCGCGGTCGGATGCACGAGCACCGGCAGGCCGCGCCGGTCGATTTCCTTCCAGATGGAAGCGAAGGCTTTGTCGGTGAGGGACTTGCCGTCGATGTTCGCCAGCACCATCACGCCGACCGCGCCGAGCTCGTCGCAGGCGCGCTTCAGCTCGGCGAGCGCGAGCTTCGGATGCTGCCAGGGCAGCGATGCCATGAAACGAATGCGGGTCCCGTACCGACGCTGTTGGGCGGCCATGTCGTCGTTCACCAGCTTCGCCGCCTCGAGGCTGACCTTCGGCGAGCCCCAATACACGTTCGGGCTGGTGAGCGTGACGATCGCCAGGTCGACGCCGGCCGCGTCCATGGCGCGCAGGCGCATCTCGTAGTCGAACATCCCCGGCATCAGGGTCATGAACGGCGCGCCGTCGCGGTGGATGCCGGTCTGGCCGCCGAGCACCTTCTTCACGCTGTAGTGCCGGCCGTGCTTCTTGAGCAGGCGGATGTAGGCCTCGCTCAGCATGTGCGTATGGACGTCGACGACTTTCAAACCCAGGCTCCTCCTCCGGCTAGATTATCATTGCCCTTCGAGGAGAACCCCATGCTTCAGGAACGAATCGCAGACGTTTCGAAGTTCGTCGAGCCCGATCGCGTGCGGCGCGAGGTGTATACCGACGGCCAGATCTTCGAGCTCGAGATGCAGCGCATCCACGAGACGGTGTGGATCTACTGCGGCCACGAGAGCCAGATTCCCAAGGCCGGCGACTACTACACGCTGCAGATCGGCCGCCAGCCGATGCTGATGGTGCGCGGCAAGGACCGCAAGGTGCACGTCCTGTACAACCGCTGCCCGCACCGCGGCAACATGATGTGCGGCGACCGCCACGGCAACACCGGCGAGCAGTTTCGCTGCTCGTACCACGCCTGGCAGTTCCACCACGACGGCACGCTGAAGAACATCCCGATGATGGAGTCGGGCTATGCCGGCACGCGGGTCAACAAGGGCAGTCCGGAGCTCAACATGAAGCCGGCCGCCCGGGTGGAAAGCTACCGGGGGTTCGTGTTTGCGAGTCTTGCCCCGACCGGACCGACGCTGAAAGAATTTCTCGGCAAGTCCATCGTCGCCTTCGACGACATGTGCGACCGCGCGCCCGGGGGCGAGGTCGAGGTGGTACCCAACTGCTTCCGCGTCATCCAGCACTCGAACTGGAAGCTGTTCATGGAGAACCAGATCG
>DATNCP010000013.1:0-25519 GCA_035607175.1 Burkholderiales bacterium | reverse complement strand
AGGGCACGACCGCTAGTCGTGCCCTCCGGTGAAGCCTCAAGCGGCGAATCAGACAGCGACTGCACTTAGTTTGGCGCTACCGTGGACCGGCCACTCTTTCTGGTCGGTCTCTCGGATGGCACTGGTAACAGCGTGCTGGCCACCTTCCCGATTCGTGTGTAGCAGCGTCGCTACACAGGTGCATCATCCGGCTACGCCGTGGTCTCGTCTATGCGCCTGTCGACTTTCAGCGTAGTCCGGTAGGACTACCTCGCCCTCCGGTCCCCCGTCCCCGTCCTCGTCCTCCGGCGGCAGTTCGGCGTCCGTCGCGCCGAGCAGCGCCTCCGCATCGCCTCCCAGGATCGCATCGAGCAGCGTCCAGCCAACCATGCGCCGACGCTACTCCGCGCAAGCCACGCCGGCTTATCGGGCCGTCGCAAGTGCTTATCAAGCGGTCCAGACTTGCGGCTGCAGGGAGCCGCGCAGGTAGAGGGGGTGTGCGGGCTCGCCGCCGCCATTCATCTTCAGGACGTGAAGATCAATTCCCGCACGGCGAAGCAGGGACACAACATTGCCGGAGCGTCCGAGGTGGGTACCGTGGTTGCCCCAGGCGCACACGAGGAGTTTCGCCTCCCGCGCAGCGGCGACGATGGCGGCGTCGTTGCCGCGTCCCACTGGGTCGAGCGCCGATTTCATTTCGTCCGGATCGGTGGCGCGCCAGGCAAACAGGTTGGTGACGATCAGGCCGCCGAAGCCCCAGCGCTCGGCGTACACGCGCGCACGGGTGCAGGAGGGATCGAGCTGCACCTCGTCCGCGGTGCTCGGGTTGAGCATCAGGAAGTTGGCGACCGGCGCGGCGGCATTCCAGCGCCGCCAGAGGAGCGTGCGCCAGCGCCGGCAGCGGCTGAAGCGGGCGCCGGCTTCGCTCGTCGCGATCATCCGGGAAATTGTATGCTCGGCGCATGAGCGAGCCGAAGGTCTTCCTCGACTATGACCAGAAGGCGCTCGACGACGCCTATGACCAGGCGGTATACGCGGCCAACCGCGATCAGGTCATCGCGCGCTTCGCCAGCGCCAGCCGCATCACGCGCCAGCACCTTGGCGAGCCGCAGCGCTTCGCCTACGGCAAGTCGGCCATCGAGGGGCTCGACGTCTACCGGACCGGCAAGCCCGACGCGCCGGTCAACATCTTCATTCACGGCGGCGCCTGGCGCGCGGGGCTGGCGCGCGACTACGCCTTTCCGGCGGAAATGCTGGTGCGCGCGGGTAGCCACCTCGCCGTGCTCGACTTCAACAACGCGCTCGAAACCAAGGGTGACCTGATGGTCATGGCCGACCAGGTCCGGCGAGCGGTCGCCTGGGTGATCGACAACGCCAGGCAGTTTGGCGGCGACCCGGCCCGCGTCTACGTTTCGGGCACCTCTTCCGGTGCCCACCTCGGCGGCGTCGTCGCCACCAGCGGCTTCGCGGTGAAGGGCTACGTGCTGGCGAGCGGCATGTACGACCTGCGCGGGCCGCGGCTTTCGAAGCGCTCGAGCTATGTCGCTTTCACGGACGAGGTCGAGGATGCGCTCTCGCCGCAGCGGCACCTGTCACGCATCAGCGCGCCGGTGGTTCTTCTGTACGGCTCGCTGGAAACGCCGGAATTCCAGAGGCAGTCGCGCGACTTCGCCGCTGCGTTGCAGAAGGCCGGCAAGGAAACCACGCTGCTCATCGCCGACGGCTACAACCATTTCGAGTTGACCGAGACACTGGGGAACCCCTACGGCCCGCTCGGCCGCGCGCTGCTGAAGCAGATGGGGCTGGCCTAGGCGGCGACGCGCCGTGGCCGCCCGCGCGGGCGATGCAGCGGCACCGCTTGCACCAGGTAGGCGGCCGGCGGCTCTTCGAGAACCGAGGTGAAGGGATTGCGCACCTTCAGCATGCCGAAGCTCATGCCGTCCTCGAGATCCTCGCTGGCGAGGACGGCGCAATCCTGAAGCTGCGCCGCCGCCACCGCCAAGCTGTTCCACCACGAAAGCTTGTAGCGCCTCTCGACCTCGCGAGCGCCGCGCAGCAGCGCCTCGTCCGTCGGCAGCGGCGTCCATGCGAGATAGCGCTTGACCTCGTCCCAGGCGGTGTCCTGGTCCAGCCGGAGCGGGCCCGTGACCATCGCGTAGAACTCGGCGAGCACCTGCATGCTGGTGCGCCCGGCGCGCTGCTGCCACAGCCAGTCGATCCACTCCGCGGCGCGCTGCTGCTTGAGCGCGTCGCGCGGGTCGCGCGCGTAGATGAAGACGCTAGCGTCGACGAAGACCGGGGCGGTCATAGGCCTCTTCGCGTTTTGGATAGGGCTGTGCGGCCCCGGCGAGCGGAAAGGCCTTGCCGGCGCGCCAGGAGCGGTAGGCGGCGTCGTAGACGTCGCCACTGCGCAACTCCCGGCGCAGCATCTCGCCGATGTAGCGGGAAAGGCTCATGCCGCGCTCGGCGGCGCGCACCTTCACCTGCGCCGCAGTCTCCTTGTCGAGCGTGATAGTGATGTTCCGCATAATTACACGCAACCAGTGTAATTAATATCAGGCACGGCGACAAGGGGCCGGTAGCCCCCTTTTTCGTTGTCCTGGCTAGCGGGCGAGCGGCCGGACGGGCAGCGCGCCGGAGATCGTTTCCTTGGCCATCTCGAGCATGCGCGCGAGCTCTCGCCCGGCGATCAGCTCGACGTTGAGGCCGCGCGCGAATTCGAGCGCGTCGGGCGTGAACCTGCCGGCGGTGACGACGAAGCCGCCTTTAGCATCCAGCCTCCCCATCGCGCCATAGAGCTGGCCGGCGGCGTTCGCGCCGACTTCGATCGCGCTCCAGTAGCGGCAGTCGACGAGATAGGTGCGTTCTTCCTTCACCAGCACCATGTCGGCGTACTCGCCGCCGATCTCCTTCACGAGAAAGCCTTCGAGACGGAATGCCTCGGCGAGAAGCAGCTGCACGTTCGCCCACTTCATCCTGCGGACCTCGAACGCGGCGTCGGCGCGGCTCGGCTCGTCGCGGAGGATCGGCCACAGGATTGAGCCGGCGACGGCGCGCATTCTCGCGAAAAGAGCTCTCGCCTTTGTCATCGAACGTCATGGTCGCCAGCCACCCCTTCGCAGGGGTATGAACTAGTTCACTTGGGTCGGCTTGTTTTGCCCGGGAGTTTCAAGCGCCGAATAGCAGAGCCAGCTCGGCGCCCCGCAAGACTCTTATCTTTTTCTCCAGCGCGAACGCCATCGCCTGCTCCGTGACCTCGCCGACCGAGACGTAGACGCACTCGTGCGCCTCGTGCGCCGCGCGCGCTGCTTCGAGCTCGCGCAGCGGCTCGACCCCGGTGCGCGTCGCTTTCCAGCGCTTGCCGGCAACCAGCGTGTGGCGCGCGCCCTGCACCAGCTCGAAGTCGGCGCGCCCGCCCCCGAGGCGGGTCACGCGGAACCCTTCGCGGCGGTAGGCCGATTCCAGGTTGGCGGAGAACTCGTCCCACGACATCGCGCGCAACTTCTCGACGGTCTTCGCGATCCGCTCCGCGCCGGGCGCGCGCAGCTGTTTCCAGGCGACATAGGCCGAAATGGCGACGAACGGCAGCGCCGCAAAGAGCGCGAATTCCCACGGCAGGACAAAGCGGAGCAGCCCGAACATCGCGATCGCGACCAGACCGCTGATCCACCACGCCTGGCGCAGCAGGATGGCGAACAGCGAGTTCTCGTGCATCTTGAGCGGCATCGCTCTTACTCGATGATGCACTCCGGCTCGGCGGCGGTCGAAGCCTCGATGCGGCCGATTTCGTAAGCCAGCTCGCCCTCGCGCTTCAGCAGCATCTTCGCCGCGGCGACCTTGTCGGCAGCCACGCAGACCACCATGCCGATGCCGCAGTTGAAGACGCGGAACATCTCATCCTCCGCCACGTCCCCGGTCTGCTGCAGCCAGGTGAAGATCTGCGGCCGCGGCCAGCTCTTCTTCGCGATCACCGCCTTCGTCCCCTTCGGCAGGATGCGTGGCACGTTGCCGACCAGGCCCCCGCCGGTGATGTGCGCCAGGCCCTTCACGGGGGCGGCCGCCAGCAGCTTGAGCACCGGCTTGACGTAGATGCGTGTCGGCTCCATCAGCGAGTCGGCGAGGTCGGAGGCGAGGTGTTCCTCACCGACGATCTTGCGCACCAGCGAGTAGCCGTTCGAATGCGGGCCGCTCGACGCAAGGCCGAGCAGGACATCGCCGGCGACGATGCTCCGGCCGTCGAGAATGCGGTCCTTCTCGACCACGCCGACGCAGAAACCGGCGAGGTCGTACTCGCCCTCGGGGTACATGCCCGGCATCTCGGCGGTCTCGCCGCCGATGAGCGAGCAGTTCGCCCGCTCGCATCCTTCGGCAATCCCTTTGATCACTCTCTTGCTGACGTCGAGGTCGAGCTTGCCGCAGGCGAAATAGTCGAGGAAGAAGAGCGGCTCGGCGCCCTGCACCAGCACGTCATTGACGCTCATCGCCACGAGGTCGATCCCGACCGTGTCGTGGCGCTTGAGCGCAAAGGCGAGCTTCAGCTTGGTGCCGACGCCGTCGGTGCCGGAGACGAGCACCGGGCTCTTGTACTTCTCCGGGATCCGGCACAGCGCGCCGAAGCCGCCGATGCCGGCTAGGACCTCGGGACGCAGGGTGCGCTTGGCGAAAGGCTTGATCGCCTCGACCAGAGCGTCGCCGGCGTCCATGTCGACGCCTGCATCGCGGTAGGAGAGTCCTTTCGACATGCTAGAGTTTGGTGGCCTTTCCGATTCCATTCTAATGCGCCAGCTGCCGCTGGAAATCTCGCAGGCTGTCGAGCCGAGCTTCGACAACTTCGTCGCCGGCGACAACGCCGAGGCGCTCGAGCGCGTGCGCGAGCTCGCCCTGGGGCGGCTGCGCGAAGCGGTCGTCTACCTCTGGGGCGCTACGGGCAGCGGGCGGACGCACTTGCTGCGCGCCGCCGCGCGCGCCAGCGCGTCGCTCGTGATCGCCGACGACGTGCAGACCCTCGACAGCGAAGCCCAGCAGCGCCTTTTCGGCGCGATCAATGCGGCGCGGGATGGCCGCGGCGCGGTACTCGCCGCCGGCTCGGCGCCCCCGGGCGCCCTCGCCCTGCGCGAGGACCTGCGCTCGCGCCTCGCCTGGGGCCTGGTCTATCACCTCAAGCCACTCGGGGAAGCGGAAAAGATGCGCCATCTGCAGGACGAAGCGGGCCGCCGGGGACTGGCCCTGACCGATGAGATCGCCGCCTACCTGCTGGCGCGCGTGCCGCGCGACATGGCCACTTTGACCGCCTTGCTCGAGGCCCTCGACAGGGAGGCCCTGACGCGCAAGCGCCCCCTGACCCTGCCGCTCGTCCGCGAGGTGTTGGGAGCGAGCAACGGCGAGGCCTGACTACCTCGACAAACCCCCGGGGCGTGAGTAGATTGGATATCCCTTTCGGAGGCTCGCAGCGTGTCGCCCGGACGCTTTTTTGCCTGGTTTGCCCTTTGCGTTGCGCTGTTCGCGGCGCAGGGCGCGCTTGCCCAGGCCGGCCTGCGGGTCCCCGACCGGGGCGAGGGTCTCGACCCGTCGTTCGCGCGCGGCTGGCTGGCGCCGGACTACGACCGGTTCGGCTTCGCCTATTACACGCCCTGGCGCGACGCGGGTCTCGCACCCTCGCGCATGAACCTGTCCTACCCCTTCGGCCGCGGCAGCTTCGGCATGTCGGTCGCCAACGGCCGCGACTTCGAAGCCGATCGCCAGGTCTCGCTCTTCGGCCGCTACTCGCTCTCGCCCGACTGGGCATTCAGCGCCGAGATGTCGCGCGACTCGACCGGCGCACGACCGCAGGACTTTCGCTTCGGCCTGCAACGTCGCTTTTAGGGCTTAGCTTTTCCATTCGAAGCTAGACTTGCGGGCCATGCGGCTGGCCCTGTTCGACCTCGACAATACGCTCCTCGCCGGCGACAGCGACTACGAGTGGGGCCAGTTCCTCGTCGACCGCGGCGTGCTGGAGCGCGAAAGCTATGAAGCCCAGAACCGGGCCTACTACGACCAGTACGTCGCCGGCACGCTCGATATCCACGAATTCCTCGGCTTCGCCCTGCGCCCGCTCGCCGCGCACGAGCCGGCCGACCTCGAGCGCTGGCACGCTGACTTCATGGCAGCCCGCATCCGGCCGATGATCGGCACGCCGGCACGCGAACTGGTGCGCAAGCATCTGGGGGCGGGCGACCTCTGCGCGATCATCACCGCGACCAACAGCTTCGTCACCGCGCCGATCGCACGCGAGTTCGGCGTCGAGCACCTGATCGCGACCGAGCCCGAGAAACGCAACGGCCGCTTCACCGGCAAGGTCGCGGGGATCCCGTGTTTCCGGGAGGGCAAGGTCAAGCGCCTGGACGCGTGGCTGGCGTCGCGCGGCAAGCGCCTCGCCGACTTCGCCGAGTCGACCCTGTACAGCGACTCGCACAACGACCTCGCGCTGCTGGAGCGCGTCACGCGGCCGGTCGCGGTCGATCCCGACGAGCAGCTCGCCGCGGAAGCGCGCCGGAGAGGCTGGGCGGTGCTCTCTCTGCGCCAATAGCGCTGCGCCGGTAGAATGCCGCCCACTCGATGATCAAGAGGTTCATCCGCCGTGTCCTCGGCCTGCCCGCGGACGCCGCGTCCCGCGTACCCCGCGAGAAGCACGGCTTGGCGCGCGAAGCGATCAGCCCCGCGGCCGCCAAGGTCTGTGCCGTCCTGCGCGGAGCGGGCTTCTCGGCCTATGTCGTCGGTGGGGCGGTGCGCGACCTGCTGCTTGGCATCGCGCCCAAGGACTTCGACATCGCGACCGACGCGCGCCCCGAGCAGATCAAGCCCCTCTTCCGGCGCGCGCTGGTCATCGGCCGGCGCTTCCGCCTGGTGCACGTGATGATGGGGCCCGAGACCGTCGAGGTCTCGACCTTCCGTGCCGCTATCCCCCAGACCGGCGCCGAGAAGGAAACCGCCCACCAGCAGGACGAGCACGGCCGGGTGCTGCGCGACAACGTCTTCGGCACCCAGGAAGAAGACGCACGACGACGCGATTTCAGCGTCAACGCCCTCTACTACGACCCTGCGACTGAAGAGGTGGTGGATTTCCACGGCGGCCTCGTCGACCTGAAGAAGCGCGTGATGCGCGTGATCGGCGATCCCGAAACGCGCTACCGTGAAGATCCGGTGCGCATGCTGCGCGCGGTCCGCCTTGGCGCAAAGCTCGGCCTGACGCTCGACTCAGCCACCCGCGCGCCGATCCGGCGCCTCGCGCCGCTCATGGAGCGCGTGCCGCCGGCACGCCTGTTCGACGAGATGCTGAAGCTGCTGCTTTCGGGGCACGCCAGCGCCAGTCTGCGCCAGCTGCGCGAGGTCGGGCTGCACAAGGGGTTGCTGCCCCTGCTCGACGTGATCCTCGAGCAGCCGCTCGGCGAGCGCTTCGTCACGCTCGCCCTGGCGCAGACCGACGAGCGCGTGCTCGCCGAGCGCCCGGTGTCGCCCGCGTTTCTTTTCGCCGCCCTGCTCTGGCATGAAGTGCTCGCCGCGTGGAAGGCCCGCCAGGCCCACGGCGAGCGCAGCGTCCTGGCTCTGGAAAACGCGATGGACGAGGTGCTCGACACGCAATGCGCCAAGCTCGCCATCACGCGCAAGCTCACGGCGACGATGCGCGAGGTCTGGGTGATGCAGCCGCGCTTCGAGCAGCGCTCGGCGGGCCGCGCCTTCCGGCTGCTCGAGGCGCCGCGCTTCCGGATGGCCTACGATTTTCTCGCACTGCGGGCGGCGAGCGGCGAAGTTCCAGCCGAGATCGAGGCCTGGTGGCGTACCTTCCAGAGTGCCGACCCGGACACGCGCCAGGCGATGCTTCTGCCCGAGACCGGGCCGAAGAAGCGCCGGCGCCGGCGGCGCCGCAAGGGCGGCGCGGGCGCGCCCGCGCCCGAGCCTGCGTGACGCTCGCCTACGTGGGCGTCGGCTCGAATCTCGACCAGCCCGCGAATCACGTGCGCCGTGCACTGGATGACATGGCAGCGATTCGCGGCACGCACCTGCGGGCCAGGTCCTCGCTCTACCGGTCGGCGCCGATGGGCCACGCGGCCCAGCCTGATTTCGTGAACGCCGTCGCCGCGCTGGAGACCGCGCTCTCGGCCGCGGAGCTGCTCAAGGAGTTGCAGGGGATCGAACAACGCCACGGCCGGCAACGAAGCTTCGCCAACGCGCCGCGCACCCTCGACCTCGATCTGCTTCTCTACGGGGAGGAGCGCATCGCGACAGCCACCTTGACCGTGCCCCATCCCCGCATGCACGAGCGGGCGTTCGTGCTCAGGCCCCTCCTGGAAGTTTCACCCGACCTCGAGGCCTACAAGCCGTTCCTCGAAGCGTGCGCGGGGCAGAAAATCGAAAGGATCGACTGAATGCACCTCTCCGCGACCGTGCTCTGCGGGCTGATGCTCCTCGCCTCCAACGTGTTCATGACCTTCGCGTGGTACGCGCATCTGAAGGAGCTCTCGGCGAAGCCCTGGTGGATCGCCGCGCTCGCGAGCTGGGGCATCGCGCTCTTCGAGTACCTTCTCATGGTGCCGGCGAACCGCATCGGCTTCACCGAGCTTTCGCTGCCGCAGCTGAAGATCATGCAGGAGGCGATCACGCTCGGCGTATTCGTCCCGTTCGCCATCCTCTACATGGGGCAGCCGGTGAAGCTCGATTACCTGTGGGCGGGGGTGTGCATCATGGGGGCGGTGTACTTCATCTTCCGTGGATAGAGAGAAAAAGCTCGGCTACCTGGTCGTCGAAGGCCCGATCGGCGCGGGCAAGACCAGCCTCGCCCGCCGCCTCGCCGCGCGCCTTTCCGCCGACCTGCTGCTCGAGCAGCCGCAGGAGAACCCGTTTCTCTCGCGCTTCTACCAGGACATGCCGCGCTACGCGCTGCCGGTGCAGCTTTTCTTCCTGTTCCAGCGCATCCGCATGCTCGAGCCGCTGGCGCAGCTCGATCTCTTCGCGCGGCCGGTCATCGGCGACTTCCTGCTCGACAAGGACCCGCTGTTCGCCCGCGTCACGCTGAACGGCGACGAACTCGCCCTTTACCAGAAGATGTACGACGCGCTGCGCCCGCGCGCACCCGTCCCGGACCTGGTCGTGTACCTGCAGGCGCAGCCGGTCGTACTCGCCGAGCGGGTGCGCCGCCGCGCCGCCGGTTACGAGCGCGGCATCAGCGAGGAGTACCTCGCGCTGCTGGCGGAGAGCTACGCGCGCTTTTTCCACCACTACGACGCGGCGCCGGTGCTGACGGTGAACTCGGAAAACCTCAACTTCGTCGAGCGCGACGCCGACTTCGAGCTGCTGGTCGGCCGGTTGCGCGCGATGAAGAGCCGCCGCGAGTTCTTCAACCTCGGCTGAGATGCAGATCGCGAACGACGTCGCCTCTCTGCGCCAGGCCTGTGCCCGGGCGGGCGCGGTGTCGTTCGTGCCGACCATGGGCAACCTGCATGAAGGCCATCTTTCGCTGGTGCGGCTGGCGAAGCGACAGGCGGAATTCGTCGTCGTCAGCATCTTCGTCAACCGGCTGCAGTTTCAGCCCACCGAGGACTTCGACCGCTACCCGCGCACTTTCGAGCGCGACTGCGAGATGCTCGAGGCCGAGGGGGTACGCATGGTCTTCGCCCCGGACGAGAGCGTTCTCTACCCTGAGCCGCAGGCCTACCGCGTCTCGCCGCCGCCGATGGCCGAGGAGCTGGAGGGCCGATTCCGCCCCGGCTTCTTCATCGGTGTCTGCACGGTGGTGCTGAAGCTCCTGAACTGCGTGCAGCCCGCGGTCGCGGTGTTCGGCAAGAAGGACTACCAGCAGCTCAAGCTGGTGCAGGGCATGGTGCGTCAGCTCGACCTGCCGGTCCGGATCGTTCCCGGCGAGACCGTCCGGGAGCCCGATGGGCTGGCGATGAGCTCCCGCAACGGCTACCTGACGGCAACCGAGCGTGGCGAGGCCCCCCGCCTGTCCCAGGCCCTGCGCGCCGTGGCCGCAGGCCAAGACCCGAAAGCGGCGGTTGCCGACCTGGCCGCCCGGGGCTGGAAGCCGGACTACCTCGAGATCCGAGGCCGGGAGGACCTTGCACCGGCGGGGAAAGGGGCGCGGGTAGTGCTGGGCGCAGCCCGGCTCGGCGCTACGCGGCTGATCGACAGCTTGGAGTTCTAGGCCCTATCCGGGGTAGGGCTCGAAGGTCATCGACTGGACCGGGCAACCCATGGTCTTGGCCAGCTTGTCCATGGCGTCATCGGTCAGTTCCATGGGCTGGAACTCGGCATCCCCGCCTTTGGAGGTGATAAACGCCTTGGCGGCGGACTCGCTCATCCAGGTCACCACAGGATCGGGACTGACCCCCGGCATCTGTCGGCAGATCGGGAATCCGTCGCTTTTGTAGACGATCGCGTACATGGCCCCCCCGGCAGCCCCCAATTTACCCGATGTCGCGGCGCGGCAACAAGGCGCCTCTCAGGGACTCCCTGATTGCGGCATTTGTCACCAATGGTTAAATCGGCTCGGGGGCTGGTGTCGCCCAAGGGCGACGCCGGCCAAAGCGTAGGACCTCCGCGAGGAGGTGTAACCGGGAGAGCAAAAATGAGCAATCTGAGAGACGCGATCGGCCTCTGCCTGCCGTACGGCAAGGCCAACTCGCAATATGAAACGGAGTTCGAGCCCGCGACCGGGACGGTCTGGGGATACTTCAATCCGCGGGGCACGGCATGCTTCAGCCTCGGCCTGCTGAAGGACATCCGGGCGCACGACAGCGCCCTGGCGGTCAACGGCGGCCAGGTCGAGGTGGCGGGCCAGTTGAGCAAAGTGAGCCACTACGTGCTCGCTTCCCGCACGCCCCGGGTGTTCAACCTGGGCGGTGACCTCGCCCTGTTCGTGCTGCTCATTAAGGCGCGCGATCGCGAGGCGCTCGCCCATTACGCGAGGCTGTGCATCGAGAACCTCTTCCCGCGCATCCAGAACTTCTTCTGCCCGACGATGACCACCATTTCCCTGGTCCAGGGCGATGCGCTGGGCGGCGGATTCGAGGCGGCGCTGACCTCCGACGTCATCATCGCGGAAGAAGGCGCGCAGCTCGGCCTGCCGGAGATCCTGTTCAACCTCTTTCCCGGCATGGGCGCGTACAGTCTGCTGGCGCGCCGGATCGGCGTGCGCGCCGCGGAAGACCTGATCCTTTCCGGCCGCGTGCTTTCGGCGCAGCGCCTGCTCGAAATGGGGGTCGTCGACGTGGTCGCTCCCGCGGGACAGGGCGAATCGGCGGTGCGGCAGTGGATCATGCGCAACGCGAAGCGGCGTAACGGCATGCAGGGCGTTTTCCGCGCCCGCCAGATCGTCAGCCCGGTGACGCGCGAGGAGCTCGACGCGGTGGCGGAAACCTGGGTCGACGCGGCGCTGCGCCTCGAGGATCGCGACCTGAAGATGATGAGCCGGATCGTGCGCGCGCAAATGCGCCGCATGGAAGACGGCGACGTCGAAAGCGTGACCGAAGCGGCGTTGGCCGAGGAGCGGGGACTGGCGCTGGTGGCGGGCTAGGCGCTCAGCCGGCGGACGCGGCGAAGCCGTTGTCGCCGAACATCTGTGCGAACTGGACGAAATTGACGCGCGTGGAATTGATGACCGCCTGCTGCGCCTCCGGATCGGCGATGGTCTTGACCAGCCGGTTCAGGCTTGCCATGTGGTCCTGGTCCATGGTCGCGTGCGAGGAAAGGAACTTGAAGCCGCCGCCGTCGACGCTGCGCCCCAGGGCGCGAGCGATCGCATCAGAAACGCGGCCACCATATACGGAGGAAACGACCTCCAGCATGTAGAGCATTCCCAACACAGAGCATGGGTGCACCCGTTCAGCGCTGTAGTAGTTGAAGCCGATCATGGCCTGGACGGGGGCGCTGGGCGCCCCGGACCTTGCGCTCGCGACATCGCCCCCTATCGCTTCGATGTCTTCGAGCACCCATGCTTCGTGTCCCTTTTCCTCCTGAATGCGCTCATAGAGTTCGTAGCGCACGTCGCGGAACCGGTCGTCGCAGCGCGCTGCCGCCGCCGCCATCACCGGGCAGAAATGCCAGACGACGTGGTAAAGGTCGTGCAGGAACGCCCGGTATTCGGCGAGCGTCAGGCCGTGGTGGATCATCGAATGCACCCGGGGCACGCTCTCCAGGTCGCGACGATTCGCATCCGTCATCTCGATGAGCGTGATGAAGAACGATGGCTTGGAGGCGGAGATAGGAACGGAAGACACGAAGATTTTCCCTGGGCCGAATTCTAACCGAACGCGCGCATGCCTTCCGGCGCGTCAGCCTGCCGAGCGCTGGCGCTCCTGCACGTAGCGCTCAAGCTCGCCGCGAGCCGCGGCCAGCTCTTCGTGCAGCGAGCGCAGCAGCCCGGGGCCCTGCAAGCGCAACTCGGCGTCCGAAAGCACGCCCAGGCTGCCGCAGAGCATCGTCAGGCGATCGGTACCCATGCTGGCCGAGGAGCCTTTCATGGCGTGCAGCAGCGAGCGCAGCTCGGCGAAGTTGCGTCCGCCGAGCGCCTGCTCGATGCGCGTATGAAGCGTTCCGCTGTCCGCCAGGAACACGGCTACCAGCTTCTCGACGAATGCCTTCGAGGAGCTGAGCTCCTCGAGGTGGCCGAGCGTCTGGGTGTTGATCACCACCGCCGCGCCCGCTGCCGATCGCGTCGCGCGCGCCGACGGTTGTCCCTCGGCGCGGCGCGCACCGTCCGGCCGGGACGCGCTGAGCGCCTGGACCTCGTCGAGCAGGCGCACCGCCTCGATGGGTTTTGGCAGGAAGGCGTCGAAGCCGGCCTCGAGCGCCTCGCGCTTTGCCTCGGGGGTGACATCCGCCGACAGCATCGCGGTCGGCAAGCGCTCACGGCCCTGCGTCAGCAGTCGAATGGCGTGCAAGGCTTCCATGCCGCCCATGCCGGGCATGTTGCGATCGAGCAGGACCACGTCGAAGCTCTCGCGCTCGATGGCGTCGAGCGCCTGCTCGCCGTCGTCAACGACGGTAGCGGCGTGACCGCCGCGCTCCAGGATCTTGCCCAACACTTCCCGGTTGGTGGGGTTGTCGTCCGCGACCAGGACGCGCAGCTTGCGCGCCGCCACGCCGCGGCGGGCGTAGTCCTGCAGCCGCACCACGCCTTCGCGCGGCTCCTCGCCCGCAGAGACCGAATGCAGGACGTTGAAGAGCTGCCGCTTGTCGAACGGCATCTCGAGCACCGCCGCGAAGCCGGCGGAGAGCGCCTCGAAGCGTTGCACGCCGGAACTGCGCGGCACGGCAAGCACCGTCGGCGGCGCGGGATCGGGCGCGGCGCGGCGGAACCGCTGCGCCAGCTTGAGCTCGCTGCCGGCGGCGAAGATCAGGGCGCTGTGGTAGGGCTTGGCCAGGCTGATCTCGGCGACCAGGCGCGCGACGCCCTCCTCGACGGTCGCCACGGCAACGGGACTCGCGCCCCAGCCAGCGAGCGCCTGCTCGAGGGGCTCACGCTCGGGCTGCGGGAAGCCGATCAGCAGGACGCGCGCGAGCGCCAGCTCGCCCGTTCCGGAGCCGGCGCGCTCGGGCTGCTTGTCGAGGTCGAGCTCGACCCAGAAGGTGCTGCCGAGCCCCACGGCGCTCTCGAGACCGATGTTGCCGCGCATCAGGCCGACGAGCTGCTTGGCGATGGTGGTGCCCAGGCCGGTGCCGCCGAAGCGGCGGGTGGTGGACTGGTCGCCCTGCGTGAAGCTCTCGAAGATGCGTGCCTGCGCTTCCTGCGGGATGCCGATGCCGGTGTCGCGGATCGAGAACTTGAGCCGCACCCGCGTCTCGCTCTCCGACTGGGCGGAGACGTGCATCGTGACGCTGCCGTGCTCGGTGAACTTGACCGCGTTGCCGGCGAGATTGATCAGGATCTGCCGCAGGTAGTGCGGGTCGCCGCGCACCGAGGGCGGTACCTCCGGCATGATGGAGACGACGAACTCGATACCCTTCGCCAGCGCCTGCGCGGCGAGGATGCGCGAGGTGCTGTTGACCAGCGCGTGAAGGTCGAAGTCGGTCTTGTCCAGCACCAGCTTGCCGGCCTCGATCTTCGAGAAGTCGAGCACGTCCTCGACCAGGCCGAGCATCACGCGCGAGGAGCCGCGCAGCGTCTGCAGCATGTCCGCCTGCTCGCGGCTGAGTTGCGTGTCGCGCAGCAGGTCCGACATGCCGATGATGGCGTTGAGCGGCGTGCGCATCTCATGGCTCACCACCGAGATGAAGCGCCGCTTCGCCTGGTTCGCCGCTTCGGCGCGCGACAGGGCATCGAAGAGTTTCGTCACCAGCGAGCGCACGTACAGGCTGAGCGCGATCAGGCCGAACAGCAGGCTGTAGCCGACGGTCAGGTGCTGCTGCCAGAACGGGCTTTCCCAGAGCACGGTCAGGAAACCCGCCACGCTCAGCCCCAGGGCCACCAGCAGGTAGCGCTGGCCGAAGCGGAAGCCGTTCGCCAGAGTGATCCAGACGTACATGAGCAGGAGCGGCGCTGCGTGCTCGCCCAGGAACGCCATGCACCAGGTGACCACGCCGATATCGGCCGTCGCCGCCACCACGCGCCGACTCGGCGAGACCGAGCGGCTCATGAGCATCACGCCCAGCAGCACCCCCGAGATGGCGAGATAGGCGAGCATCACCCGGATGGTCGCGTAGTCGCCGCCGGCGATCGCCCCCGGGGTGAGATAAAGGCAGAGCAGGCCGACCACCACGACCCGCACGATCGCCTGCTCGTGCTCGGTGTCGGGCCGAGCGGCGAGGCGTGCCCGCAGACCGGTGAGCAGGTCCTTCACGCGGATAGCGGCACGTCGCGCCACTCGTTCTGGATCTGCAGCACTTCCTTCTTCATGCCGGCGAAGGCGTCGGCGAGGCGCGGGTCGAAGTGGCGCCCGGCCTGCGCGGCGACGTACTCGAAAGCGCGCTCGCTCGGCCAAGCCGATTTGTACGGCCGCACCGAAGTCAGAGCGTCGTAGACGTCGGCGATGGCGACGACGCGGGCACAGAGCGGAATGTGGTCGCCGACCAGGCCGTTCGGATATCCCGAGCCGTCGTACTTCTCGTGATGGCCGAGGGCGATGAGCGCGCCCATGCGCACGTACTTCGAGGCGCTGCCCTTGAGGATCTCGTGACCGATCACCGGGTGGCGGCGCATCACGCCCCACTCCGGCTCGTCGAGCTTCGCCGGCTTGAGCAGGATCTGGTCGGGGATGCCGATCTTGCCGATGTCGTGCAGCGGCGCGGCGAGCTCGATCGTCTCGGCTTCGTCGTGCTCGAGCCCGAGCGCGTTGGCGATCAGGCGCGAATAGCGCGACATGCGGATCAGGTGGTAGCCCGTCTCCTCGTCGCGGAACTCGCCGGCGCGCGCGAGACGCAGCAGCGTTTCCTTCTCGCGCTCGCGGACTTCCCGCGTCGCGTCCTCGACCATGTGCTCGAGCAGGCGCCGGCGGTCCTCGAGGGCGAGCTGCTGGCGGCGCAGCGTCAGCAGGTTGCGGCAGCGCGCCAGGCACTCGCGCGCGTCGACCGGCTTGGTCAGGAAATCCGTGATGCCGGCGTCAAGCGCCGCGTAGCGCACCTTGCGGTCGTCGTGCACGGTCACCATCACGATCGGCACGTGCTCGTAGCCCGGCAGAGCGCGCAGTTTTTTCACGAACTCGATGCCGTCCATGTCCGGCATCATGTAATCGACCAGCACGAGGTCGGAGATGTGCCGCGTCGCCCACACCACCGCGTCCACCGGACGCGCGAAGCCCTCGACCGCGACGCGCTCATCGAGACTGCGCACCACCTGCTCCAGAATCGCGCGGCCGGTCGATTGATCGTCGACGACCATCACCGTATTGCGCGCGGAAGGCAGGACCCGGACTTCAGCCCTCGCCATAGCCCCTCCCCAGATCGAAAACCCTTTCGGGCAGCCTACGCCCGGGACTCAGGACTGTCCAGTAAGACCCCGTGACATAACGGTATTTTTCACCTGGACGGCGCGGTCAATCCGCTGTGGCGGTGCGATTCCGGCCGAGGTGCTTGGCCCGGTACAGGGCCCGGTCGGCACGCTTGACCAGGTCCTCCGGCTGCGCGTCACGCCCCGCCTCGTAGCTGGCCAGGCCGGCGCTGAAGGTGACCACGTCGGCGACCTGCGAGCGCGCATGCGGAATGGCGAGCCGCGCGAGCTCGCGGCGAGCCGTATCGATGACCCTGAGCGCGCCATCCGGCGGCGTGGCGGGAAGCAGGAGGGCGAATTCCTCGCCGCCGTAGCGCGCCACGAGATCCGTGGCGCGTTTGCAGCTTTGCGCCAGCGCGGCGCTGACCAGCTTCAGGCACTCATCGCCGGCAGGGTGTCCGTAGTGGTCGTTGAAGGCCTTGAAATGGTCGACGTCGCACATGACGACCGAAAGCGGCTCTTTCTGGCGCGAAGCGTGCGCAAACTGCAGCGGAATCCGATAGTCGAATGCGCGGCGGTTGGCGACGCCCGTGAGCCCATCCTGCTGCGAGAGCGTCTCGAGACGCTGGTTCGCGGTGGTCAGCTCCTTCGACAGCTCGAGCACGCGCTGGTGCATCTTGTCGAGCCGCTGCAGCGCGCGGATTTTGGCGCTGAGAACGACTCCGCTCACCGGCTTGACCAGGTAGTCGTCGCCGCCGGATTCGATCGCTCGCTCGAGGTCCTGGTCGTATTCGCTCGAGGAGAGAAAGATGATCGGCACCCAGGCCTCGGGACGCGCCGCTCGCATGCGGCGCGCGGTTTCATAGCCGTCGATGCCGCCCATGTTGACATCCAGCAGCACGAGGCTGGGCGTTTCGGCGGCGAAAAATTCCAGCGCCTTCTCGCCGCTCTCCACCGCGACCGGCTCCAGCTTCATGGCGCGCACCGCCGCGGCGAGGCCGGCGCGAATCGTCGCCGAGTCGTCAACGATCAGGACTTTGGAGGACACGTCCTCGCCAGTGTGCCGGAAGAGAGACTCGAACTCTCATGACCTTGCGATCGGCGGATTTTGAGTCCGCTGCGTCTACCGGTTCCGCCATTCCGGCCAGGTTCCGATAGGAAATTATAATTGCCGCGGATGCTCGTCTCAGAGTTCGATTACGCCCTGCCGCCCGAGCTTATCGCCCAGCATCCGGCCCCTGTGCGCACCGCCAGCCGGCTCCTGCACCTCGATGCCGCGAGCGGCACCCTGCGCGACCTTGCATTCAAGGATCTGCCCGAGCTCGTGGGCCCGCGCGACACCCTGGTTCTGAACGACACGCGCGTCATCAAGGCGCGATTGACGGGAAAGAAGCGCACTGGCGGCAAGGTCGAGATTTTCATCGAGCGCACGCTGGCTGCGCGTGAAGCGCTGGCGCTCATCCGTGCGAGCCATCCGCCTGCCGCCGGCACCGAGCTTCTGGTGGGCAACGGCATCTGCGTGACGGTGCAGGGACGCGAGGGCGACCTGTACCGGGTCGCCTTCTCCACAGACGTGCACGCCGTTCTCGAGCAGCATGGCGCAGTGCCACTGCCCCCCTACATCAAGCATGCGCCGCAGCGCGAGGACGCGGAGCGCTACCAGACCGTCTACGCCAGGGCGCGCGGTGCGGTCGCCGCACCCACCGCGGGATTGCATTTCGACGAAGCGACACTGAAACGCGTCGAGGAGACCGGGGCGAAGATCGCCCGCCTGACGCTCCATGTGGGTTCGGGCACCTTCCAGCCGGTGCGCGGCGCCGACGTGGAAACGCACCGCATGCACAGCGAACGCTACGCAATCCCGGGCCAGACCCTGCATGCCCTCTCGGGGCGGCGCGTGCTGGCCGTCGGCACGACCTCGCTGCGCGCGCTCGAGGCCCACGCGGCAAGCGGGAAGACCGAGGGTGAGACCGACCTGTTCATCTACCCCGGCTTCGAGTTCCGCGTGGTGAAGCGCCTGCTCACGAACTTCCACCTGCCGAAGTCGACCCTGTTGATGCTCGTGAGCGCTTTCGCCGGCAAAGAGAACATCTCCAACGCCTACCGCCACGCCATCGAAAAGCGTTACCGCTTCTTCTCCTACGGCGATGCGATGCTGATCGAGCGATGAGCTTCGCGCTCCTGAAAACCGACGGATTGGCGCGGCGCGGGGTCCTGACCCTGACGCACGGCATGGTCGATACGCCGGTGTTCATGCCGGTGGGCACCTACGGCGCGGTGAAAGCGATGTCGCCGGACGAGCTGGTCGGCACCGGCAGCCAGATCGTGCTCGGCAATACCTTCCACCTCTGGTTGCGTCCGGGACTGGAAGTGATCGCCAAGCATGGCGGGCTGCATCGCTTCATGGGCTGGAACGGACCGATCCTCACCGACTCGGGCGGCTTCCAGGTATTCAGCCTCGGCGAGCTGCGGAAGATCAGCGAGGAAGGCGTGCAGTTCGCCTCGCCGATCAACGGCGACCGGCTGCACCTCACGCCCGAGGAGTCGATGCGCATTCAGGAGGTCCTCAACTCCGACGTGGCGATGGTCTTCGACGAGTGCACGCCCTATCCCGCGACCGAGAAGGAAGCCGCCGATTCGATGCGCCTTTCGATGCGTTGGGCCCGGCGTTCCAGAGATAGCTTTGGGAGGAAGAACCTTCTGTTCGGCATCGTGCAGGGCGGGGTCTACGAGGCACTCCGGGATGAATCGCTGGAAAAACTCACGAGCATCGGCTTCGACGGCTACGCGATCGGAGGCCTGGCGGTGGGCGAGCCGAAGGAGGATCGTTCGCGCATCCTCGCGCACGTCGCGCCGCGGCTGCCGGCGGAGAAGCCCCGCTACCTGATGGGCATGGGCACGCCCGAGGACCTGATCGAGGCGGTCGGCGCGGGCGTCGACATGTTCGACTGCGTGCTGCCGACGCGCAACGCGAGGAACGGCTGGCTGTTCACGCGCTTCGGCGACATCCGCATCCGCAACGCGCGCTACCGCGACGACACGGCGCCGCTCGACGAGCGCTGCGGCTGCCACACCTGCCGCAATTTCAGCCGCGCCTACCTCCATCACCTGCAGAAGACCAACGAGATCCTCGGCGCGCGCCTGAACACCCTGCACAACCTGCACTACTACCAGGAGCTGATGCGCGAGCTGCGCGCGGCGATCGAAAAGGGGCAGCTCGCCGGCGCGTCGCGCCGGCTGCTCGACGACCGCAAGCGGTTATAATCCGGCCCTTCTCGGAGAGCCCCTCGCCATGATTTCTTCCGCATTTGCGCAGGCGCCAGCCGGCGGCGCCGATGGCGGCATGATGAACATCCTCTTCATCGTGCTGATGTTCGTGATCATCTACTTCCTCATGATCCGGCCGCAGATGAAGCGCGCCAAGGAGCAGCGGGCGATGCTCGAGGCGCTGCAGAAAGGCGATGAAGTGATCACCGCCGGCGGCGTGCTCGGCCGCATCAGCAAGATGGGTGAGGCCTACGTCACCATCGAGATCGCGCCCAACACCGAGATCAGCGTGCAGAAGGCCGCGGTGCAGACGGTGCTCCCCAAGGGCACGCTGAAAAGCGTCCAGTCGTGAATCGGTAAGTGAACCGATATCCCGCCTGGGCGTATGCGCTGATCGCGGCGGCGATCGCGATCGCCTTCCTCTACACGGTGCCGAACTTCTTCGGCGAGGCGCCGGCGGTGCAGGTCTCGAGCGCCAAATCGACGATCAAGGTCGATTCCGCGCTGATGGCGAAGGTCGAGGCGACGCTGCAGAAAGCGAGCCTGCCCTACACCGGCGCGCTGCTCGACGCCAACAGCGTGCGGGTGCGCTTGCCCGACATCGACACGCAGCTCAAGGCGCGCGACACGATCGATCGCGCCCTGAACGCCGACGCATCGAATGCCGACTTCTCGGTGGCGCTGAACCTGCTCTCGGCCTCGCCGCGCTGGCTGACCGCGATCAACGCCCTGCCGATGTACCTCGGCCTCGACCTGCGCGGCGGCGTGCATTTCCTGCTGCAAGTCGATCTGCAGGCGGCACTCACCAAGCGCGCCGAGAACCTCGCCGCGGAAGTGCGCGGCCTGCTGCGCGAGAAGACCATCCGCCACGGCGGCGTTGCGCGCGAAGGCCAGGTGCTGCGCATCCGCTTCCGCGACGCCGAGACACGCGACAAGGCGCAGGCGGCGATCGCCGGCAGCATTCCGGACCTGGCGCTCGCGCAGCGCGACGACGGCCAGGATCTGCTGCTGGTGGCCACGCTCAAGCCCGACGTGCTGAAGCGCATCCAGGAGACGGCGCTGACGCAGAACATCGGCACCCTGCACAAGCGGGTGAACGAGCTCGGCGTCGCCGAGCCGGTGATCCAGCAGCAGGGCGAGAACCGCATCGTCGTGCAGCTTCCCGGGGTGCAGGACACGGCGCGCGCCAAGGACATCCTCGGCCGCACCGCGACGCTCGAGGTGCGGCTGGTCGACGAGGAGGCGATGCGCAGCGGCAGCACGCTCAACGTCGACATCTTTCCCGAGCGCCGGCGCGACGGCACGATCAACATGGTGCCGACCAAGAAGCAGGTGATCGTCACCGGCGACCAGTTCATCGGCGCCGCCGCGACCTTCGACCAGGATCAGCGGCCGGCGGTGTCGGTCGACCTCGACCAGACCGGCGGTCGCAACATGCGCGTCGCCTCGCGCGAGAACATCAAGCACCTGATGGCGATCATCCTGTTCGAGAAGGGCAAGGGCGAGGCGATCTCGGTCGCCACCATCCAGGGCGAGTTCGGCAGCCGCTTCCAGATCACCGGCGCCTTCAACACCGCCGAGACCAACAACCTCGCCTTGCTGATCCGCGCCGGCGCGCTGGCGGCGCCGATGGAGATCATCGAGGAACGCACCGTCGGCCCGAGCCTCGGCAAGGACAACATCGAGAAGGGATTCAACGCGACGCGCTGGGGCTTCATCGCCATCGTCGTCTTCATGTCGATCTATTACGCGTTCTTCGGCGGCATCTCCTCGCTGGCGCTGGGCGTGAACCTGCTGTTCCTGATCGCCATCCTGTCGCTCATCCAGGCGACGCTCACCCTGCCCGGCATCGCCGCGATCGCGCTCACGCTCGGCATGGCGATCGACGCCAACGTGCTGATCAACGAGCGCGTCCGCGAGGAATTGCGCGGCGGAGCGACGCCGCAGGCCGCGATTGCAGCGGGCTACGAGCGCGCCTGGGCGACGATCTTCGACTCGAACGTGACCACGCTGATCGTCGGCGTCTCGCTGCTGATGGTTCCGGGCGCGGTGCGCGGCTTCGCCGTGGTGCACTGCCTGGGCATCCTTACCTCGATGTTCTCCGCGGTGATCGTGTCGCGCGCGCTCATCAATCTGAGCTACGGCTACCGCCGCAAGGTGGCCAGCCTCTCGATCGGCAACACGGCATGGAAGTGAGCTAGGCGATGGAATTCTTCAAGATCCGGCGCGTCATTCCGTTCATGCGCCATGCGCTGGTGTTCAACGTCATCTCGTTGCTCACCTTCCTCGCCGCGGTGTTCTTCCTGGTCCACAAGGGGCTCAACTACTCGATCGAGTTCACCGGCGGCACGCAGATCGAGGTCGGCTACAAGCAGGCCGCCGACGTCGACAAGGTGCGGCGTTCGCTCGACGCCGCGGGCTACAAGGCCGAGGTGCAGACCTTCGGCACCTCGCGCGAGGTGCTGATCCGCCTGCACCTGGAGAAGAACCAGTCCAGCGGGGATCTCTCGCAAAAGGTCATCGCCGTCCTGAAGGGCGAAGATCAATCCGCCGAGTTGCGCCGCGTCGAGTTCGTCGGCCCGCAGGTCGGGCGCGAGCTTGCCGAGTACGGCGCGCTGGCGCTGCTCGTCACCGCGGTCGGCATCGTGCTTTACCTCTGGGTGCGCTTCGAGTGGCGCTTCGGCCTTGCGGCGATCATCGCCAACCTGCACGACGTGGTGATCATCCTCGGCTGCTTCGCCTTCTTCCAGTGGGAGTTTTCCCTGCCGGTGCTCGCCGCGGTGCTGGCGGTGCTCGGCTACTCGGTGAACGAGTCGGTGGTGGTGTTCGACCGGGTGCGCGAGAACTTCCGCAAGATGCGCAAGGCCTCGACGCCGGAAGTCATCGACAGCGCCATCACCGGCGTCATCTCGCGCACCATCATTACCCACCTGTGCACGCAGATGATGGTCACCACGATGCTGATCTTCGGCGGCCCGGCGCTGCACTACTTCGCGCTCGCCCTTACCATCGGCATCTGCTTCGGCATCTACTCGTCCGTGCTGGTGGCGAGCCCGCTCGTCATGTGGCTCGGCGCGAGCCGCGAGCAGTTCATCGTCCCGACCAAGAAGAAGGGCAAGCTCGGCGACGAGAATGAAGGCGCGGTCGTCTGATCTACTTCAGGATCTGCACTAAATTCGAGTAGTCGTCGGTCCAGGTGCGCCATTCCGGCCGGTCCTCGGCCGGCGCGCCGCCGCCTTCGACGACGTTCTTGGCTTGCAGCGCCTTCTCGTCCCGCGAGACCAGCACCCAGTCGGTGCGCGAGCGCAGGCTGTTGTCTTCGTCCTCCGGATCGTCGCGCACCAGCATGGCGTGCGCGCCGTTCTCGCGCGCGATGCGCGCGACGACCGGAATCAGGTCGAGGAAGCGGTTCGAGACGTGGAAGGCGACGATGCCGTCGGGCTTCACGTGCTTGAGGAAGATGCCGAGCGCCTCGCGGGTAATGAGATGCACCGGGATCGCGTCGCTCGAGAAGGCATCGACCGCGAGCACGTCGAAGCCCTGCGGCGCCTCGCGCTCGAGCGAAAGGCGGGCGTCGCCGAGCGCCACCTCGATCTGCGCCGCGCTGTCGCCGAGAAAGGTGAAGTCGCGCCGCGCGATCTCGACCACGTGCGGGTCGATTTCGTAGAAGCGGAACACGTCGCCCTGTCGCCCATAGGCGGCAATGGTCCCGGTGCCCAGGCCGATGACGCCGACGCGCACGGGGTGAGCCTGCTTCGAGGCAATGGCGAGTCCAATCCCCGCGGTCTCCTGGTAGTAGGTGGTCAGCATGCGCCGCTGGCTCTCATGCAGGTATTGCTCGCCGTGCATGATCGTGCCGTGCACCAGCCGGCGCAGGTGGTTCACCTCGCCCGGCGTGCCGTATTCCTTCACTCGCAGCACGCCGTAGAAGCCGCGCTTCGCGACCACCACGTCCTCGCTCTGGCGAAAGCCGTCGTAGGCCGCGCAGGCCGTAACGCCGAGCAGGACGCCGGCCGCCAGCAGCGCGGGTGCGAGCCCCAGCGGCCGGAAGCGCAGCGCGGCGAGCAGCGCTACCGCGACCAGGCCGACGCCGAGCTCGTAGTAGCCGTTGAAGACGAGCGGTGCGACCACCGCGACCGCCAGGCCTCCGAGCGCACCGCCGGCCGAGACCGTGAGGTAGAACGCCGTAAGGTGCTCGGGCGCGGGCCGCGAGCGGTACAGCTCGCCGTGGCAGAAGAAGCAGGCGACGAACAGTCCCGGCAGGAAGACCGCGAGCTGGATCGCCAGGTCGAAGCGGCGGTCCTGGTCGACCAGCAGCCAGGCCATGACGCCAATCACCGCGAGGATGAAGAGCCAGAGGACCTTTGGCCGGTACCAGCTTCGGCCCTCGAAAGTGACGATGAACGTCAGCAGATAGAGCGTGAGCGGGGCGAGCCACAGCAGCGGCACCGAAGCCACGTTCTGCGTCAGGTGGTTGGTCACCGCCAGCAGCAACGCCGAGCCCGCGGCCGCCAGGGCAAGCCAGAGCACGTATCGCTCTCGCGTCGGCGCCGGGCTGCGATGAGTCACCTCGGCGTCGGTCGCGCCGCGCGGCGTGCGCCAGGCCAGGATCGCGCACAGCACCCCGAAGGCGACGAAAAGCCACGACCAGAGGCTGACCTGCTCGTGGGCGGCGAGGAAAGGCTCGACCAGGAACGGGTAGCCGACCAGCGCCAGCAGCGACGCCAGGTTCGACACGGCGAACAGGCGGTAGGGATCCTCGCCCGCCCGCGCGCGCACGTACCAAGCCTGCAGCAGCGGGCTGGTCGCCGCGAGCAGGAAATACGGCAGGCCGACCGTCGCCAGCAGGAGCAGCAGGATGCGGCTGATCGGCTCCTCGTCGCCCAGCGGCTTCCACGACTCGCCCGGCGCAATCGGCAACAGCGCGAGCGCGGCAAGGAGCAGCGCGGTATGCACGATGCGCTCGACCCTGGTCGCCGCGAGCTTGCGCGTCAGGAAGTGCGCATAGGCGTAGCCGGCAAGCAGCATGACCTGGAAGAACAGCATGCAGGTCGTCCACACCGCGGCGCTGCCGCCGAACCACGGCAGGATCAGGCGCGCGATCAACGGCTGCACCAGGAACAGCAGGAACGACGACAGGAAAATCGTCGCCGCGTAGATCAAACGCGCTTCGCCAGCTCGGCGGCCAGGCCTGTGTACTTGGCGGGAGTCAGCGCCAGCAGGCGCTTCTTCGCCTCGGGGGGAATGGCGAGCCCGCGGATGAACCTGGTCAGCGCGCCGCGCTCGAGCCGTCGGCCGCGGCTGATCGCCTTGAGCTTCTCGTAGGCCTCGGGGACCCCGTAGCGGCGCATCACCTGCTGCACCGCTTCGGTGAGCACCTCCCAGTTGGCGTCGAGGTCATGCGCCAGCCGGCCACGGTCGGCTTCCAGCTTGGCCAGGCCGCGCTGGCACGACGCGTAGGCGAGCAGCGTGTGCCCGAGCGCGGCGCCGACGTTGCGAAGGGCGGTCGAATCGGAGAGATCGCGCTGCCAGCGGGACACCGGCAATTTCTCCGCCAGGTGGCGCAGCAGCGCGTTGGCGATACCGATGTTGCCCTCGGAGTTCTCGAAGTCGATCGGGTTCACCTTGTGGGGCATGGTGGAAGAGCCGACTTCGCCCTTCTTCGTGCGCTGGCGGAAGTAGCCGAGCGAGATGTAGCCCCAGAGGTCGCGATCGAGGTCGAGCAGGATGCTGTTCGCCCGCGCATAGGCATCGAGCAGCTCGGCGAGCCAGTCGTGCGGCTCGATCTGCGTCGTGTAGGGAGCGAACTCGAGGCCGAGACGTTCGACGAAGCGCCGCGAGAACCGTTCCCAGGGAAAGTCGGGGTACGCGGCGAGGTGGGCGTTGAAGTTGCCGACCGCGCCGTTCGCCTTCCCCAGCACCGGCACCGCCGCGATGCGTCCTCGCGCGCGCTCCAGGCGCTGCGCGAAGTTCGCGACTTCCTTGCCGAGGGTCGTCGGCGAAGCCGGCTGCCCATGCGTGCGCGAGAGCATCGGCATCGCCGCGTGCTTGCGCGCCAGCTGCTTGAGCATCCCGACCAGCGCGTCGAGGCGCGGCAGCATCACCTCGGTACGCGACTCGGCGACCATCAGCGCATAGGCGAGGTTGTTGATGTCCTCGGAGGTGCAGGCGAAGTGGATGAACTCGAGCGAGCTCATGACCTCCCGGTTTTTCGCCAACTTCGCTTTTAACCAATATTCGATCGCCTTGACGTCGTGGTTGGTCTCGGCCTCGATGTTCTTGATGTGCTCGGCGTCGCGCTCGGAAAAGTCCTTGCCGAGCCTGAGGAAGGCTTTCTTCGTCGTGGCGGAGAACGGCTTGATTTCCCTGATCGCC
>DATNCP010000005.1:0-17425 GCA_035607175.1 Burkholderiales bacterium | reverse complement strand
CGACTTCCTCGACCAGTCGCTGCTGCTGGTGCCGACGGCGCTCCAGACCGAGAGCTGGCTCGGCGTGCACATCCCCGGCCTGGGCGCCATCCTCACCGTGGCGGTGGTGTTCGGCACCGGCTTCCTCGCCACCAACTTCGTCGGCGCGCAGTTCCTGCAGTGGGGTCACCAGATCCTCAACCGCATCCCGGTTGTGAACTCGATCTACTCGAGCGTCAAGCAGATCTCCGACACGCTGTTCTCGTCCAGCGGCCAGGCGTTCCGCAAGGCCTTGCTCGTGCAGTGGCCGCACGAGGGTGCGTGGACCATCGCCTTCCTGACCGGCACGCCGGGCGGCGACGTCGCGAACCACCTCCCGCCCGATTGCCTCTCGGTGTACGTGCCGACCACGCCGAACCCTACCGGCGGCTACTTCGTCATCGTCAAGCGCTCGGACGTGATCGAGCTCGACATGACGGTCGACCAGGCGCTGAAGTACATCATCTCGATGGGCGTGGTGCCGCCCCAGAAGTAGATGCGCACCCACTACTGCGGCGAAATCAGCGCCTCCCTCGTCGGCCAGAGCGTGACGCTGTGCGGCTGGGCGCACCGGCGGCGCGACCATGGCGGCGTGATCTTCATCGACCTGCGCGACCGCGAGGGCCTGGCTCAGGTCGTCTTCAACCCCGATGCGGGCGACGCGTTCCGGATTGCCGAGAAGGTTCGCAACGAGTACGTCCTTCGGGTGAAGGGTGTCCTGCGCAAGCGACCGGAAGGCAGCAGCAACGCCGAATTGAAATCCGGCGAAGTCGAGCTGGTGGCGCACGAGGTCGAGATCCTCAACGCCTCGGCGCCGCCGCCCTTCCCGATCGACGACGACAACCTCTCCGAGGAAGTGCGCCTCGCGAACCGCGTGCTCGACCTGCGGCGCGCGCCGATGCAGGCCAACCTGCGCCTGCGCCATCGCGCGGCGATGGCGACGCGCCGTTTCCTCGACGGGCGCGGCTTCATCGACGTCGAGACGCCCTTCCTCTACAAGTCGACGCCCGAGGGCGCGCGCGAATTCCTCGTTCCCTCGCGGCTGCACGATGGCCACTTCTACGCGCTGCCGCAGTCGCCGCAGCTCTTCAAGCAGATGCTGATGGCGGCGGGCTTCGACCGCTACTACCAGATCGTCAAGTGCTTCCGCGACGAGGACCTGCGCGCCGACCGGCAGCCCGAGTTCACGCAGATCGACATCGAGACCTCGTTCCTCGACGAGGCGGCGATCCGCGCGCTGATGGAGGCGATGGTGCGCGAGGTGTTCCGCTCCGCCGCCGGCATCGAGCTCGCCGATCCGTTTCCCGTCATGCGCTACGACGACGCGATCCGCGATTACGGCATCGACAAGCCCGACCTGCGTGTGCCCTTGAAGCTCGTCGAGCTGACCGACGTCGTGAAGGACGTGGAGTTCAAGGTTTTTGCCGGCCCGGCGAACAGCGCCGGCGGGCGCGTCTGCGCGCTGCGGCTTCCGGGCGGCGGTGCGCTGCCGCGCAGCCAGGTCGACGGCTATGGCGAGCTGGCGAAGACGCTCGGCGCCAAGGGCCTCGCCTGGATCAAGGTCAACGAGCGCTCGAAAGGCGCGGCCGGCCTGCAATCGCCGATCGTCAAGAACCTGCACGAGAAGGCGATCGCGGAGATTCTGCGGCGGAGCGAAGCGCGCGACGGCGACCTGATCCTCTTCGGCGCCGACCAGGCGACGATCGCGAGCGAAGTGATGGGCACGCTGCGGCAGAAGCTCGGCCACGAGATGGGCCTGGCCGAGAAGGGCTGGCGCCCGCTCTGGGTCGTGGACTTCCCGATGTTCGAGCGCGACGGCACGGAATGGAAAGCGCGCCATCACCCGTTCACCAGCCCCAAGGACGGGCACGAGGAATACATCGAGTCTGCGCCGGAGAAGGCCTACGCCAAGGCCTACGACGTGGTGCTGAACGGCTGGGAGATCGGCGGCGGCTCGGTACGCATCCACCGCCCGGAAGTGCAGGAGAAAGTGTTCCGCGCGCTGAAGATCTCGAAAGAGGACCAGCGCGCCAAGTTCGGCTTCCTGCTCGACGCGCTGCAGTACGGCGCGCCGCCGCACGGCGGCATCGCCTTCGGCCTCGACCGCATGGTGGCGCTGATGGCCGGTACCGAGGCGATCCGCGATGTCATCGCTTTCCCGAAGACGCAGCGCGGGCAGGACCTGCTCACCGGCGCGCCGACGCCGGTGACCGAGAAGCAGCTGCGCGAGCTGCACCTCCGCCTGAGGAATCCGCCGCAGTCGTGAGCCTCGCCGCGCTGCTCCTGGCAACCGCGGTTGCATTTCAGGGGGACGTCGCGGTCGAGAAGCTGCCGAGCGAGGCGCGGCAGACGCTCGCGCTGATCCAGAAGAACGGCCCATTTCCCTATCAGAGGGATGGCGCGGTATTCGGCAATCGCGAGGGGCAGCTGCCGAAGCGCGAGCGCGGCTACTACCGGGAGTACACCGTGAAGACTCCCGGGGCGCACGATCGCGGCGCGCGCCGCATCGTCGCGGGACGCGCCGGCGAGGTCTACTACACCGACGACCACTACCGCAGCTTCCGGCGCATCATTCAGCCATGAGCAAGCTCCTCGAGCGGCTGCAGGACCCGGTGCGCTCGGGCGTCTATCGCCTGACGCGCAGCGACGCAATCGACGAGGTGATGGGTAGCGCCGCGCAGATCGACCTGAAGGACGGCAACGCATTGCGCGCCATTTCCCAGGCGCTGCGCTTCCCGGACTGGTTCGGCGGCAACTGGGACGCGCTGGAGGACTGCCTCGGCGACTTGTCGTGGCGCCCGGGCAACGGTCACGTGCTGGTCTTTCGCAACTGGCAGGCGCTGACCAGCGATGACCTCGGCGTGCTGATCGACGTGCTGCGCTCGAGCGCCGAGTCCTGGTCCGGGCGCGGCAGGCCGTTCTTCGCCGTGCTGATCGACCCGCAGGCGCGGCTTGCACTGCCGCCGCTGCATCGCGAGTGAAGCTTCCCCTGTCGGTGCTGGTGGTCGTCTACACGACCTCGCTGGAGGTGCTGCTCCTCGAGCGCGAATCGCGCGCCGGGTTCTGGCAGTCGGTGACCGGCTCGCTCGACCGCGTGGACGAGCCGCTCGCCGCGGCAGCGGCGCGAGAGGTGGCAGAGGAAACGGGGATCGACGCGGCGAGCGGCGCACTGACCCGGTGGCCGGTCGCCAACACCTTCGAGATCTATGCTCGTTGGCGGCACCGCTTCGCGCCGGGCGTGACGCACAACACCGAGCACGTCTTCGGCCTCAGGCTCGACGCGCGGCCGCCGGTCCGCGTGTCGCCTCAGGAGCACACTGCGTTCGCCTGGCTGCCCTGGCGAGAGGCTGCGCAGAAGTGCTTCTCCTGGTCCAATCGCGACGCCATCCTGATGCTGGGCGAAAAATTGCTGTGATAGTTTAGCCAGGTGCGGCGATTTCTCGGTGTAGCCGCGCTCCTGCTCGCGGCGGGCTGCGCGACCTTCGATGACCGGCTCGCGGGCCACCTCCAGTCGCCGGCGCTGCGCGAGTGCGCGCAGTGGTTCGTCACGCTCGACGAGCGTGTCGACGCGGCCGGCGTGCGCGACGCGCAGCACGCGCGCGTCGCCGGCTTTCCCTACCTGCGCGTCGACCGCCTGCTGGCGTCGCTGAGCGGGCGGGCGGCCGAGCGCCCGGACGCCCTCGTCACGCTCGCCGGACGCATGCGCGCGCTCGACTATGACGCGCGGCGCCACGAGGTCGACAACCTGCCCGACGGCGCGCTCGATCGCACTCGCGCCGACGCGCTGCAGCGCACCCAGGATTGCGGCATGCAGCTCGTCGCCGCCGACCTGCGGGACGCGCCGGGGCGCGCCGCGCTCGTCGCGGCAGCGCGGGTCCCCGACGACTATTCGACCGCGATGCGCGCTTTCGGCCTCTACCCGCTGGCGCGCATCCCCTTTGCGTCGGGCGTGCGGCGCTTCGAGGACGAGATCCGCGGCGCATTTGCCGCCGAACCGCCCGCGGCGTCGAATCGCGTGCGCTATGCGCCGCCCGCGGGACGCCCGCTGTCGCGCGAGGTGGTGAAGGGCCTCCTGGCGCGCGGGCCGTTCGATCCGCTCGGCCAGCCGCTCATCTCCGGGCGCGAGCTCGACGCGCTCGCCGCGACCTACGCCCCGAGCTTCGACATCGCAATCGCCGGCGACTACGACCGCTTCGGCGCGCTGCGCTGGCTGCGTGGCGAGCCCGCGCCGGCGATCGACGCCACCGAACCGGTGGTGTACGCGCAGCCGGCGTATACCCGCTACGGCAACAGCGTGCTGCTGCAGATCGTCTACACGCTGTGGTTCCCGGAGCGCCCGGCGACTTCCTCGCTGGACATCCTCGCGGGCCGCCTCGATGGCGTCGTCTGGCGCGTGACGCTGGCGCCGGACGGCGAGCCGATCATGCACGACTCGGTCCATCCGTGCGGCTGCTACCACTGGTTCTTTCCCTCGCCGCGCGCCAAGCCGCGCGCCGCGCCCGACGCGAGCGAGGAATGGGCCTTCGCGCCCCAGGGCATGCCGCGACTGCGCGATGGCGAGCGCCCACTGGTGAGCATCGCATCGGCGACGCATTTCATCGAACGCGTCGGCACCGTCAGCGGCCCCGACAGCCTGGTGCACTACAGCCTGCGCCACTACGACGAGCTGCGCTCGCTTTCGCGGATGGACGGCAGCCGGCGCAGCGTTTTCGGCAGGGACGGCCTCGTCGCCGGCACCGAGCGCGGCGAGCGCTTCCTCTACTGGCCGATGGGGATCGCCTCCGCCGGTGCGATGCGGCAGTGGGGACGGCATGCGACCGCGTTCATCGGCCGCCGGCACTTCGACGACGCCGATCTTCTCGAGCGGCGCTTCGAGCTCGACCTCGGGGAGGTGAAATGAGCGAGACACTTCGCGTGGTCACGCTCAACATCCACAAGGGGCTGTCGCAGTTCAACCGCCGCATGGTGATCCACGAGCTGCGCGACGGCCTGAGCGGGCTCGACCCCGACCTCGTCTTCCTGCAGGAAGTGCAGGGGTTGAACGACCGCTTCGCGCTGCGCTTCGGCGGCTGGCCGGGCGCGCAGCACGAGTTCCTCGCCGGCGATCGCTGGCGGCACGTCTACGGCCGCAACGCCGTCTACGACCACGGGCACCACGGCAACGCCATCCTGTCGCGCTTCCCCTTCGTCTCGTTCGAGAACCACGACGTCTCCGACCACCGCTTCGAGCGGCGCGGCCTGCTGCACACCGTGGTCGCGGTCCCGGGCTGGCGCCGCAACCTGCACTGCGTCTGCGTCCACCTGTCGCTGCACGAGCGCGGCCGCAGCCGGCAGCTCGAGGCGATCTCGGGCCGCCTGGAAGAGCTCGCCTCGCGCGACCTGCCGATCATCGTCGCCGGCGACTTCAACGACTGGCGCCACCGCGCTTCGTCCATCCTCGAGCGGCGGCTCGGCATGAGCGAGGTCTCGCTCGCGCGCCACGGCCGCGCGGCGCGCACTTTCCCCAGCGTGCTGCCGCTGCTGCGGCTCGACCGCATCTACGTGCGCGGCTTCAAGGTCGTCACCTCCCAGGTGCACAGGGGCAAGCCGTGGTCGCTGCTGTCGGATCATCTGGCGGTGAGCGCCGAGATCCGGCGCGGCTGAGACGATGCAGTACGCCGGCGGCAACCGCCTCACGCTGCTCAGGAACGGCGAGCAGTACTTCCCCGCCCTGGTCGCGGCGATCGACGCTGCGCGCCTCGAGGTGTTCCTCGAGAGCTACATCTATGCCGACGACGAGACCGGCAGCCTGATCACCGACACGCTGGCGCGTGCCGCGGCGCGCGGCGTGCGGGTGCGCCTGCTGATCGACGGCTTCGGCGCGCGCGAGTTTCCGGAGCGCTGGCTGCGCGCACTGCGCGACGCCGGCGGGAGGGTGCTGACTTTCCGGCCGGAGTTCGCGCGGCTCCGCCTGCGCCGCGGCCGGCTGCGGCGCATGCACCGCAAGCTCGCGGCGATCGACGGCGCGACCGCGTTCGTCGGCGGCATCAACGTCATCGACGACTTCGACGGGCCCGAGGAGCGGCGGCCGCGCCACGACTACGCGGTGCGCGTCGAGGGCCCGCTCGCCGTCGAGATCCGAGCCGCCGCGGCGCGCCTCTGGCGCAGCGTTGCGCGTACGGTGGTGCGCCGGGGCGCACCGTTGCTCCCCGCGCCGCCGGCGCCGCTACCGGTCGGAGACCAGCGCGCTGCGCTCGTGATCCGCGACAGCTGGCGGCACCGCCGCGACATCGAGGACGCCTATCTCGCCCACATCCAGTCGGCGAAGCGCGACATCGTCATTGCCGTCGCCTATTTTTTCCCCGGCCGGCGCTTCCGCCGCGCCCTGGTCGATGCGGTGGCGCGCGGCGTGCGCGTGCGGTTGCTCCTGCAGGGCAAGATCGAGTACGCGCTGGTGAGCTACGCCTCGCGCGCGCTCTACGGCTCGTTCCTCGATGCCGGCATGGAGATCCACGAGTACCACCGCAGCGTGCTGCACGCCAAGGTGGCGGTCTTCGACGAGCGCTACGCCAGCGTCGGTTCGTCGAACATCGATCCGCTCAGCCTGCTGTTCGCGCGCGAAGCCAACGTCTTCGTCGACGACGCCGCATTCGCGCAGCAGCTCTGCCGCAGCCTCGAGGAGGCGATGCGCACCGGCGGCGCGCGGCTGGCGCCGCGCCGCTGGCGGGAGCAGCCGCTGTTCGCGCGACTGCGGATGTGGCTGGGCTACGCGCTGGCGCGGCTGGCGATCAGCGTGGTTGGCCTGGAGCGCTACCACTGACGAGCTTCACCCGCCCGTCCTCCAGGGCGGCGACGACCGGCAGGCTGTCGACGCGGCAGGCATATTCCACTTCCCGCCGCAAGCCGCGCTTGACCATCATCGCCCCGACCCGGCACTCGAGCAGCGCGTCGGGCAGGCGCGCGTGCCGGTAGAGCTCGCGCGCGGCGCGCGCTGCATCCGACAGGTCGACGTTTTTCATCCGTTCGGAGAAATGATTGACGAAGCAGCCGGCGCCGTAGAAATCTTCGTAGTTGAAGTTGTTGCCCGACCCCGAGCAGAGGATCAGCACCGTCTCGCGCGCGTGCCGCTCGAGGATGTGCTCGACCAGCCGCCGCGCGTTGAGCAGCGAGCCGCAGTAGACGCGGGCCGCGCTCGCGGCCTGGGTCATGGCAACGGTGCCGTTGGTGGTCGAGTACACCACCGTCTTGTCGCGCACGCCGTGCTCGATCAGCGCGAGCGGCGCCGGGTGCGCGAAGCCGGGCAGCGTCTCGGCGTAGAGCTCGCCGGCGAGCACGCACTCGCCGATTCCCCGCGCGCAGGCGCGCGCTGCCGCCTCGTCGAGCACCGGCACCACTTCGCGCGCGCCGTTGGCGAGCACCGCCACCATCGTAGTCGTGGCGAACAGAACGTCGAGCACGATCACCACCTTGCCCGGCACGCGCACCGAGTCGAGCTCTTCCTTCTTGGTGAGGACGTGGATCTTGTGCTGCAGCTCGATCTGAGCGCCGCTCATGACGCGCGCCGCCGCAGCAGGATCCAGCCGTCGAGCGTCAGCACCAGTTCGCCGGCCTGGTTGCGCGCCTCCCAGCGGTGCTTCACCAGGCCGACGCCCGGCTTGCTCGCCGAGGGCCGCGCATCGGCGACGATCACGCGGTAAGCGATCGTGTCGCCGGCGCGCACCGGCTTCAGCCAGCGCACGTTCTCGACGCCGGGCGAGCCGAGGCTGTGCGCGCGCCCCAGGATCTGCTCGGTCAGCATGCGCATGCCGGCCGCGCAAACGTGCCAGCCGCTCGCGATCAGGCCGCCGAACGGCGAGCTTTTCGCCGCGACGGGATCGGAGTGGTAGGGCTGCGGGTCGAACTGCCTGCCGAACGCGACGATTTCCTCGGCAGTGAAGGTGTGCGCTCCCATTTCATTCACGCTGCCGACGGCGAAATCCTCCCAGCACATCATGATTGCGGCGCGACGCGCTCGTAGCGGCGCACTTTCTCGCGCACTTCGTCGGGCAGCGGCGCCGGCCGCATCTGCGGATCGGCGTTGACGTAGACCAGCTCCGCGGTGACGAGCGGCGGCGCGCCTTCCCTGTGGATCTCGAATACGAACGTCATGCTGCTTCGCCCCAGCTTCGCCACGCGGCAGCAGACCGTCAGCTCGTCGTCGTAGCGGGCCGAGCCCAGGTATTCGACGGTCGCCTTGCGCAGGTAGACGTCGTTGCCGTAGCGCTCGACGTAGCCGTGCGGGTAGGGCAGGCCGATCTCGCGCCAGTATTCCGCGATCGCGGTATCGATGTAGGTCAGATAGTGGCCGTTGAAGACGATCTTCTGCATGTCCACCTCGGCCCAGCGCACCCGCAGCCGGTGCGCGCACACGAAGTCCTCTCTGGCCATCCTAGACGCCCCTGGAATTTGCTGGCAACATCAAATTGTTACGAGAAGATAAAGTCTAGTCGAAGAGGAGGAATCACATGCGCCGCGCCATTCTAGGTGTCATCCTGCTGTTCGCCGCGCCTCTAGCGCTGGCGCAAACCATCAAGATCGCGATTCTCGGGCCGATGAGCTTCGTGCAAGGCGAGCATCATTGGAACGGCGCGGAAATGGCTCGCGACGAGATCAACAAGGCTGGCGGCGTCAACGTCGGCGGCAAGCGCAGGCAGATCGAGCTGGTTCGCGCCGACACCAACGAGATCCAGTCGGTGCCGGACGCGACCAACGCCATCGAGCGCGTCATCACGCGGGACAAGGTGGACTTCCTGGTCGGCGGCTTCCGCTCGGAGGCGGTGCTGGCGATGCAGGAAGTGGCGATGGACAACAAGAAGCTGTTCCTTGGCGTGGGCGCGGCGCACTCCAAGCTCGGCTTGAACGTCGAGCAGAACTACGACCGCTACAAATACTGGTTCCGGGTCTCGCCGACCAAGGATGTCGACCTCGCGCGCACCCTGTTCGCCGTGCTCGGCAGCATCGGCCAGCAGATCCGCAACGACCTCAAGACCGATACGCCCAAGGTGGCGATCCTCGCCGAGAAGGCGGTCTGGACCGAAGGCCTCGTCGCCGCCGCGCAGAAGAACCTGCCCGCGCTCAAGATGGAAGTCGTCGGCACGTGGCAGCCCTCGGCAGTGGCGACCGACGTGACGGCGGAGCTCTCCGCGATCGATCGCGCCGGCGCGCACATCGTGTTCACCATGCTCTCCGGCCCGGTCGGCATCTCGGTCGGGCGCCAGATGGGCGAGCGCGGCATGAAGGCGGTGGCCTGGGGCATCAACGTCGAGGGCCAGAAGGAGGAGTTCTGGCAGGCGGCGGCGGGCAAGGCGCAGTTCGTCTCCACGCTCGATACCTACTCCGAGGTCGAGTACACGCCGAAGACCATCCCGTTCGTGCGCGCGTACCAGGCGCGCTTCAAGAAGGCGCCGACCTACACCGCGGCCACCTACGACGCGATCATGTTGCTGAAGGACGCGATCGAGAAGGTGGGCAGCACGAACGCCGACCAGATCGTCGCCTACATCGAGAAGGTCGAGCATGTCGGCACCGGCTCGGTGGCGACCTTCGACAAGCGTCACGACCTGGTGTGGGCGGTCGGCAAGACCTCGGGTATCGCGGTGCAGTGGCAGGACGGCAAGAAGGTCCCGTTCTGGCCGCCGAACGTAAAGGGCATGCAGCCCTTCAAGATGCCGGCGCGCTAGCGCCGCTTGCTCCAAGACATTCTCGTCACCGGGCTGGTCAACGGCGGGGTCTATGCCCTGCTGGCGATCGGCTTTTCGCTGATCTTCGGCGTCGCGCGCATCGTCAACATCGCGCACACCGCGTTCTACATGCTCGCGGCGTACTGCTTCTACACGCTGCTGACGCGCGGCGGCCTCGGCTTCGCGCTGGCCGGCGTCGTCGCGGTCGTGTCGGTCGTCGCGCTCTCGCTGCTTTGCTACCGGCTGGTGATCGAGCCGGTGCGCGAGCACGAGTCGGCGGTGCTGATCTCGACCATCGCCCTCGGCCTCATCTTCCAGGAGCTGATGCTCGTTGCCTATGGCGGCCACTTCCTCGGCGTGCCCTCGACCATCGACGGCGTGGTCCGTCTGGCCGGGGTCAGCATTCCCTACCAGCGGCTGCTGATCCTCGTCGTCGCGGCAGTCATGCTGGCGGCGACCTGGTTCTTCCTCTATCACACGCGGACCGGGCTGGCGATCCGCGCCACCGCGAACGACCTCGAGGTCGCGAACCTGATGGGCATGAACGTGCATCGCGTGGCGATGGTGACGGTGGGGTTCTCCGTCGGCCTCGCCGCGATCGCCGGCGTCGTCGCCACCCCGGTGACCTCGGTCCACCCGCACATGTGGCTCGATCCGCTGGTGATCATGCTGGCGATCGTCGTCCTCGGCGGCCTGGGCAGCCTCAAGGGCAGCGTGATCGGCGCGCTCATCATCGCCTACGTCGAGGCGATCACCGTGTTTACCCTGCCCGAGGGCGCGCATCTCAAAGGTGTCGCGGCGCTGGGCATCATGGTCGCGGTGCTGCTCGCCCGGCCGGAGGGATTGTTCGGCGTCGCGTTCGAGGAAGAGCGTTGATGTACCTGCTGCGCCGCGCCTGGTCGGAGATCCGCAGCGAAATCCTGATCCTGCCCTCGCGCAGCCTGGTGCTGGTCTGGGCGATCGGCCTGCTGGCGCTGCCGCTCGTCTACAGCGACGCCTACGTGCTGCGCATCCTGACGATGACGTGCCTGTTCGCGATCTTCGCCGCCAGCTGGGATCTTCTCGCCGGCTACACCGGGCAGGTGAACTTCGGCCACGCCCTGTTCTTCGGCGCCGGCGCGTACGGCTCGGCGCTGGTCTCGCTCAAGCTCGGCGTTTCGCCGTGGCTCACGGTGTGGCTGGGCGCCGCGGTGGCGGCGCTGTTCGGCTACCTCTCCGGATTTCTCTGCCTGCGCCTGCGCGGCTCGTACCTCTCGCTCGCCACGCTCGCTTTTCCGCTCATCGGCCTCGGCCTGCTGTTCGCCTTCCCGGATTTTTCCGGCGGCGAGCTCGGCGTCTCCGGCGTGCAGCGGCTGATCGTCGGCGCGACCGCCAACTACTACGTCGCCTGCGTCTCGATGCTGGTCATCGTCTTCGGCCTGTGGATGATCGCCGACTCGCGCTTCGGCATCGTCCTGCACGCCATCCGCGACGACGAAGTCGCCGCGCGCGCCTCCGGGATCAACACGCCGCGCTACAAGCTCGCGGTGTTCGCACTTTCGGCCGCCGCCGCCGGTTTCGCCGGCGCGCTGTTCGCGCACTACCTGCGCGTCGCCGGACCTTCGACGCTCGAAGTCGCGCTTTCCTTCCAGGTGGTGATCTGGGGAATCTTCGGCGGCGTGGCGACGATCTACGGACCGGTGGTGGCGGTGTTCATCCTCTATCCGCTCACCGAGTGGCTGGGCAGCTTCAAGGAATTCGGCGAGCTGCGCCTGCTGATCTTCGCCGTGATCGTCCTGCTGGTGCTGCTGTTCATGCCGCGCGGCCTGTCGCCGTGGGTGCGCGACAAGATCGAAGCGCAATGCCCGCGCTGCAAGCAGAGAAACGGCGCCTGGCGGAAGATCTGCCGCCTGTGCAGCGCGCCGCTACAGGCCCAGGTAGCCCGCGCGCAGCGTCTCGTCGGCCATCAGTAGCTTCGCCGGACCCTCGGCGAGGATCCGGCCCTGCGACAGCACGTAGTTGCGGCTGGCCATGCGGAACACCTGACTCACTTCCTGCTCGACCAGCAGCACCGGCACGCCTTCGCTGTGGATCTTCGCGATCGCGCCGAACAGCTCCTCGCGGATGAGCGGCGCCAGGCCGAGCGACGGCTCGTCGATCGCGAGCAGCTTCGCCTCGAACATCAGGGAGCGCGCGGTGGCGAGCATCTGCTGCTCGCCGCCCGAGAGCGTTCCCGCGATCTGCTCCTTGCGCTCGGAGAGCCTCGGGAAGAGGCTGAAGCAGTGCTCGAGGCGCTTTTGCGTCTCGAGCCTGTTCTTAGACAGGAAGGCGCCTGCGAGGAGGTTCTCGAGCACGGTGAGCTCGCGGAACGGCCGCCGCCGCTCGGGGCAATGCACCAGGCCGCGCGCGCGAATCTCGTGGGGCGGCAGGTTGTCGATGCGCTGGCCGTCGAAGTGCACTTCGCCTTCGAGGACGATGTCGCCGGTGGTGCCGCGTTTCATGCGCTCCTCGAAGCGCACCAGCCCCGAGATGGCGCGCAGCAGGGTCGACTTGCCGGCGCCGTTGGGGCCGACCAGGCCGACCAGCTCGCCCGCACCGACGCTGAGCGAGACGCCGTTCAGGATCTGCGCCTTGTCGTAGCGCAGCGAGAGGTTGCGCACCTCAAGCAGCGGCATGTTGGTTCCCCGCGAACGCTCCGTGTTCGCTTCCTAGATAGGCTTCGATGACGCGCTTGTTCTTCACCACCTCGGCCGGCGGGCCGTCGGCGATGATTTCGCCGTAGTCGACGACGATCACGCGGTCGACGATCGACATCAGCTCCTTCAGCTTGTGCTCGATCATGAGCACCGCCGGACCCTCCGAGTGCAGCCGGCCGAAGCGTCCGCCCTTGTGCAGCCGCCGGATGGAGCGGGCGAGCAGATCCGACTCGGCCGAATTCAGGCCGCCGAGCGGCTCGTCGAGCAGCAGCAGCTCGGGCTCGGTGGCGATGGCGCGCGCGACCTCGAGACGCTTGAGATCGCCCTGCGACAGCGCCGAGGCCGGCTCGAGCGCCATGTCGGAGATGCCGACGAACTCGAGCGCATCCATCGCCTTCGCCTCGATGCGCTTCACCCATTCGCCGCTGCGCCGCGCCCGCGGCGCAACCAGCGGCACCATGACGTTGGCGACGATCGGCAGGTGCCGGAAGGGGCGCATGTTCTGGAAGGTGCCGGCGATGCCGCGGTCGACCACCTCCCAGGGCGCGAGGCCGGTGATGTCCTCGCCGTTGAACGTGATGCGTCCCGAGTCGGGACGCAGGATCTTGGTGATCAGCCGCAGCAGCGTGGTCTTGCCGGCGCCATTGGGGCCGATCAGGCCGACCAGCTCGTCGCGCTTGAGCTCGAAGCTCACCGTGTTGACGGCGGTCAGGCCGCCGAAGCGCTTGGTGAGGCTTTCGACTTTGAAAAATTCTGCGGACATGGACGTCTCGTGCGGCCCTTCCGGACGATCTTACTTAATATTGCGCCATGGACGACAAATTCCTCGAGCGGATGGACACCGAGCTCACCGGGTGGGCCGACCCGGTGGCGCGGCTGCGCCAGGCGATCGAGAAGGACGAGTTCGCGCTCTACTGCCAGCCGATTCTGGCGCTCTCCGCGCAGGGCGGCTACCCGATGGGCGAGGTCCTGGTGCGCATGCGCGAGGAAGAGAAGGCGCTGTTGCCGCCGGGGGACTTCCTGCCGGCGTTCGAGCACTACCGCATGATGCCGCAGCTCGACCGCTGGGTCGTGCGCAACACCATCAAGCGGATCGCCGCCGGCTCGCGGATCCCGCGCTTCACCGTCAACCTCTCGGGGCAGACGCTCGCCGATCCGGAGTTCCTGAAGTTCGTCGGCGGGCAGCTCAGCATGTACAAGGTGGCGCCCGATCGCCTGATGTTCGAGCTCGACGAGGGCGACCTGCTGCTGCACCAGGACTGGGCGACGCAATTCGCGACTTCGTTCCGCTCCCTCGGCGTGCGCCTGCTGGTCGACGGGTTCGGGCGCCGCGCGGTGTCGTTCTCGGTCATCCAGGCGCTGGGCGTGGCGTTCGTCAAGGTCGATGGCAGCATCACGCGCAAGCTGCTGGCCAACGAAGTGGCGCGCAACAAGATGAACGCCGTGCTGCGCGTCGGCGAAGCGCTCGGCTTCGCCGTGGTCGCCGAGTGCGTCGAGGATCAGGACGTGCTGATGCGGCTGAAGGCGCTCGGCGTCGGCTACGCGCAGGGGTTCGGCATCTTTCAGCCGCACGCCATCGACAAGGTCGCCGCGCCGCAAGCCTAGGCGGCGGTTTCGTCTCTCAGCTCGCGCCGCGAGATCTTGCCGACGTCGGTCTTCGGCAGCTCGCCGCGGAACTCGACGATGTGCGGCACCTTGTACTCGGCGAGGGTCTGGCGGCAGTACGCCTTGATCTCGTCGGCGCTGACCTTGCCGCGCGCGTCGCCCTGCAGCACCACGATCGCCTTGATGCGCTGCCCGACCGCCGGGTCGGAAACGCCGATCACCCCTGCCGCCTTCACCTGCGGGTGGCCGTAGAGCACATCTTCGACGTCCTTGGCGAAGATCGAGTAGCCCTTGAACTTGATCAGGTCTTTGGAGCGGTCGTAGAAGTGGAAGTAGCCTTCCTCGTCCATGCGCACGATGTCGCCGGTGCGCAGCCAGCGCCGGCCGTGGCGCTCGAGGAAGGCTTTTGCCGTGTCCGCGGGGCGGTTCCAGTAGCCGGCCATGACGTTCGGGCCGGCGAGCACCAGCTCGCCCGTCTCTCCCGGCGGAGTGAACTCGAGCGTCTCGGCATTGATCACCGCGGCGTCGACCAGCTCCACCGGGCAACCGAACGAGCCGGTCTTGGGCCGCTCCAGCGGATTGATGTGGCTGATCGCCGCGGTCTCGGACATGCCGTAGCCTTCGATGATCTTCGAGCCGGTGCGCCGCACCCAGCCTTTCACCGTCGATTCGTGCAGCGTATCGGCGCCCGACAGGATGAGCTTCAGCCGCTTCCAGTTCGCCTTGTCGGTGTCCTTGTGGTCCTTCAGGTACTCGTAGAGCGTCGGCACGCCGTAGAACACGGTCGCCTGGTAGCGCTCCATCGCGGCGATGATCGCCTCGGTGTCGGGGCTGGTGAAGAGCACCAGCAAGTGCCCCTGACACAGGCTGTTGAGCATGATCACCACCTGGCCGTAGATGTGGAAGAACGGCAGGAAAGCGAGCACGACTTCCTTGCCGCGCTGCAGATTCGGAAACGCGGCATAGCCGACGCTCTGCGCCGCGATCAGGTTGAAGTGCGTCAGCATCACGCCCTTGGGATTGCCGGTCGTGCCGCCGGTGTACGGCAGGGCCGCGACGTCCTTCTTCGGATCGATCGTCACCGCCGGCGGCTGCGGCGGGCTCTCCTTCAGCAGGTCCTGCAGCCAATGGACTTTGCCGCCCGCCACCGGGGTCTTCTTCGCCAGCAGGCGCTTGAGCGTCGGCAGGTACTCGCCGACGTTGGTGACGACGACGAAATCGAGATCGACGCCGGTGCGCGCCACTTTCTCGTACAGCACGTCCTGGCAGATCATCGCCCGCGCGCCGCTGTCCTGCAGCTGGTACTTGACCTCGTGGCTGGTGTAGACCGGGCTGATCGGCGTGACGGTCGCGCCGCACTTGAGCGCGGCGAAGTAGGCGATGATGAATTGCGGGCTGTTGACGAGGTAGAGGGCGACGCGGTCGCCCTTCTTCAGCCCCAGCCTGGCGAGCGCGTTGGCGAAGCGGTCCGCCGCTTCCCGCAGCTCGCGGTAGCTGATCGAGCGCCCGTAGAACGCGACGGCGGTGCGGCCGGGATCGCGCTCGGTCGCCTCGTCGAAGGCCTGGGTCACCGAGCGCAGCGGCACCTCGATGCCGGCCGGCCTGCCCTGGTGCTTGGTCCAGGGCCGGGACAGGTAAACGTCGATTGCGCTCATCGCTCCTCCCGCCGAAGATTCTATGCGCCATGGATGATGCCGTCGTCCGCAGCCTGGCCCGCTGGCCTAACGTGCCGGCGGTCTACGGCTGGCTGGAGCTCGATCGGCGCGGCAACTGGCGGATCAAGGGCGAGCGCATCGGTAATGCCGCACTGCGGGAGTTCATCGCCCGCAACTACGCCGCCGACGAGCGGGGCTGCTGGTATTTCCAGAACGGGCCGCAGCGCGTCTACGTCGCGCTCGCCTACACGCCTTTCGTTTTTCACTACGAGGGCGAGCGTCTTTTCGACCAGCGCGGAACGCCGGCCGAGGCTCTCGAGACGTGGCTCGACGACGAAGGATCGGTCCTCATTCGCGCCGAGCAGGGAATCGGCCTGCTCGACGACCGGGACCTCGAGCGTTACGCGGAGTCCGGCGAGCAGCTGCCGAGGCTAAATCGCGCCGAAGTCGCAGCCCGTTTTGCCTTCAGTCCCGACCCGATGAAGACATGAAATCGCGCGGTGGTTTTTCTTGCGCCGCGCCATTTTCCTCTTTATAATCCGGCCTCTTTTTTAGCCCCAGGGCGGCTACGGAGAAGCACCACGTGGCCGCCCGGTTCGTTTCTGGAATCTTAAAAACATGCCTACGGTCAACCAGTTAGTGCGTCATGGGCGCGCCCCCAAGCGCGCCAAGTCGAAGGTCCCGGCGCTCGCCGGCTCGCCGCAAAAGCGGGGGGTCTGCACGCGGGTCTATACGACGACGCCGAAGAAGCCGAATTCGGCGCTGCGCAAGGTGGCCAAGGTGCGCCTCACCAACGGTTTCGAGGTGATCGGCTACATCGGCGGCGAAGGCCACAACCTGCAGGAGCACTCGGTGGTGCTGATCCGCGGCGGCCGGGTGAAGGACCTGCCGGGCGTCCGCTACCACATCGTGCGCGGCTCGCTCGACACGCAGGGCGTGAAAGACCGCAAGCAGAGCCGCTCCAAGTACGGCGCCAAGGCGCCGAAGGCGGGATAGAACCATGCCGCGGCGCAGAGAAGTCCCCAAGCGCGAGATCCTGCCGGATCCGAAGTTCGCGAACGTCGAGCTGGCGAAGTTCGTCAACGTGCTGATGACGCGCGGCAAGAAGGCGGTGGCCGAGCGCATCGTCTATGGCGCGCTCGACACGATCAAGTCGAAATCGGGCAAGGACCCGATCGAGGTGTTCACGCAGGCGGTGCAGAACGTCAAGCCGGTGGTGGAAGTGAAGAGCCGGCGCGTCGGCGGCGCGAACTACCAGGTGCCGGTGGAAGTACGGCCGGTGCGGCGCGTCGCGCTGGCGATGCGCTGGATCCGCGAGGCGGCGCAGAAGCGCGGCGAGAAGTCGATGATGGTTCGCCTCGCCGGCGAGCTGCAGGAAGCGGCCGAAGGCCGCGGCGGTGCGATGAAGAAGCGGGAAGAGGTGCATCGCATGGCGGAAGCGAACAAGGCCTTTTCCCACTACAGGTTCTGAGGAAATGGCCGTGCCCAGGAAAACCCCCATCGAGCGTTACCGGAACATCGGCATCTCGGCGCACATCGACGCCGGGAAGACGACCACGACCGAGCGCATCCTGTTCTACACCGGCGTCAACCACAAGATCGGCGAGGTGCACGACGGCGCCGCGACGATGGACTGGATGGAGCAGGAGCAGGAGCGCGGCATCACCATCACCTCGGCGGCGACCACCTGCTTCTGGAAGGGGATGGACCTCTCCTACCCCGAGCACCACATCAACATCATCGACACCCCGGGCCACGTCGACTTCACCATCGA
>DATNCP010000001.1:0-5485 GCA_035607175.1 Burkholderiales bacterium | reverse complement strand
TCGACCGTCTTGGAGCCGCGTAGCGTCGGCCAGCCCTTGGTGAGGAGCAGGTCCTTGATCGACACCGGCACGCCGTCGAGCAGGCCTCTTGGCTGTCCGGCCATCCAGCGTTTCTCGGAAGCCTCGGCTTCCTTCAGGGATTCCTTGGAGAGAAAACAGAATGCATTGAGCTTCGGATTCAGTTTCTCGATGCGGGCGAGAACGGCCTTCGTCACCTCAACGGGAGACAGCTCCCGGCGGACATATTTCTCCAGCAGTTGAACCGCGGAAAACGAGCAGAGATCGCTCATTTCCTGTCTGCTTTGGCTTTTGCGAGCGCCTTGTCGCGCCACATCGGCCAGGCGCGCTTGTAGTCCTGCACCGGTGATGATGCTTCCACTTCTTTCTTATCCATGAAATTTATTTTGCGTGAGAGCAGAAGCGCCTGCATCTGCATGATCGCGCTCATCTCGAGGTAGATGCTGCGCCCGACCGAGCGCTGCAGGTTCTCGCCGGTGACGGCGGCGCCGTGGCCGCGCATCAGGGTCGCCGGGCTCTTGCCGAGGGTCTTCGCCAGCGCCTTGCCGAGCTTCGGGTCGCTGACCAGCAGGTCCGAGCCTTTCTTCACCTTGCGGATTTCGAAGTTCGGCAGGCCGTCGCCGATGAACGAGGCCATGTGGAACAGCGCCTTCATCGGCACGCCGGTGACGCTGAAGGGAATCACCGAGGGCGAATGATTGTGCACCACCGACATCACGTCCGGGCGGGCCCGGTAGATCTCCCCGTGGATGAAGCGCTCGCGCACCGAGTCGCGGCCCTGCGGATCGAGCGCCTTGCTGTCGAGGTCGTACTCGAGGATGTCCTCGACCTGGGCTGTCTCGGGCGCGATCGAGCGGGCGAGGTAGTAGCGATGGGGATTGTCCGGCGAGCGAACGGAGACGTGTCCGTAGGCGTCGATGACGCCGTGCTCGGCGAGAATTCGATTCGCCGCGACCAGCTCTTCCAGGAATTCCATCAGTCCGCCTTGATTCCGGCTGCCTTGACCACGCGCGTCCAGCGCGAGAGATCCATCTTCACGCGCTCGCCGAGCACCTGCGGCGCGCCGCCTTCGGGCACGAGGCCCTGCTTCTCGAGCACGTCGCGCACGTCGGCCTGCTTGAGGAACTCGTTGAGCTCGGCATTCAGGCGCGCGACGATCGGCGCGGGCGTGCCGGCCGGCGCGAACATCGCGTACCAGGTCTCCACCTCGAGGTCGGGCAGGCCCTGCTCCTTGAGCGTCGGCACGTCGGGAAAGGCTTCCGCGCGCTTCGCGCTCATCACGCCGAGCATGCGCAGCCGCCCGGCGTGCACGTGCGGCGCGACGGTCTGCAGGGCCGAGACCATCGCCTGCACGTGGCCGCCGACGAGGTCGGCGATCGCGCCGCCCGCGCCCTTGTAGGGCACGTGGATGATGTTGATGTGCGTCTCGAGCTTGAGCAGCTCCATCGCCAGGTGCTGCGGGCCGCCGTTGCCGGGCGAGGAATAGTTGAGCTTGCCCGGCTGCTGGCGCACCAGCTCGACGAATTCGCGCATCGACTGCGCCGGCACCTTCGGATTGACGTAGACGCCGAGCGCCCCGGTGGCGAGCAGCACCACCGGCGCGAAATCCTTCACCGGATCGAACGGCGCCGGCTTGAGCGCCGGGTTGGTGGTGAACGAGGTGGCGGTGAGGAGAAGGGTGTAGCCGTCGGCGGGCGACTTGGCGACGAGGTCGGCGCCGATGTTGCCGGTCGCGCCGGGCTTGTTGTCGACCACGAAGCCGGCTTTCAGGCGCTGCGAGAGCTTCGGGTCGAAGACGCGGGCAAGGATGTCGGCGCCCGTGCCCGGCGTGTACGGCACGACGATGTGCACCGGCCGGCTCGGCCACTGCTCCTGCGCGAGCGCGGTTCCGCAGAGAAGAAACGGCAGCGAGAGGAGGAATTTCACGCGCTGATTATAATCAGCCGTGTTCGACACAGAGGTGCTCGTCGTCGGCGCCGGCCCGGTCGGCCTCACGCTCGCCGTCGATCTCGGGCAGAGGGGCGTGCGCTGCACGCTCGTCGAGCGCAAGGACGCGCCGCAGTTCCTGCCGAAGATGGAGCGCTGCAACGCGCGCACCATGGAGATCTACCGCCGCATGGGTCTCGCGGACAAGGTGCGCGCCGCGGGCCTGCGTGCCGACGTGCCGATGGACGTCTACATCGTCACCGCGCTCAACCAGCCGCCGCTGGTCCGTCATCAATATCCCTCGGTCGCCGACGCGAAACGCGCCATCGACGCCTGCAGCGACGGCTCGATGCCGCTCGAGCCCTATCAGCTCATCTCGCAGTACACGCTCGAGCCGCTGCTGAAGAAGGAGGCCGAGGCGCTGCCGAGCGTCACCGTGCGCTACGGCTGCGAGTTCGAGTCGTTCACGCAGGACGAGCACGGCGTTACGGCGCGGCTGTCCTCGGGCGAGATCCGGGCAAAGTATCTCGTCGGCTGCGACGGGGGCGGTAGCGTCGTCCGCAAACAGCTCGGCATCGCGATGCAGGGCGAGAACCTGAGCGAGCTGCGCCAGGCGCTCTACCGCTGCGACGAGCTGTTCGACCGCATCCCCATCGGCCCAGGCCCCGGACACGGCCGGCACTACCACGTCGCCGACGAGCGCTGGCGCTTCCTCATCATGCAGGACTCGACGCGGCACTGGACGCTGCACGCGGCAGTGGACGACGACGCCGAGATGGCGCGCCAGTTCGAGCTCACCATCGGCGTGCCGGTGAAGTACGAGATGCTGTACGTCGGCAAGTGGCGGCAGAACCTGCTGCTCGCGGACCGCTACGCAAGCGGGCGCGTGTTCCTCGCCGGCGATGCCGTGCACCTCGTGATTCCCACTGGCGGCCTGGGCATGAACAGCGGTGTGGGCGACGCTATCGACCTCGCCTGGAAGCTCGAGGCGACGCTGCGCGGCTGGGGCGGCCCGAACCTGCTCGCGTCCTACGAGATCGAGCGCCGGCAGGTCGGCGAGCGCAACGTCGGTGCGTCGCGCTACGCCTCGCTCGGCCGCCGCAAGTGGCGCGGCCTCTGGCGCGACCTGCCCGAGCTGGCGCGCGTCGCCGAGGTCGAGCAGCGGAAGAGCAACGAGATGATCGGCGCCGAGCTCGGCTACCGCTACGCCGGCTCGCCCGTGATCGGCGAGGAGCCTGGACCTGCGCCGGAGGACGATTTCCGCCGCTACGTGCCGAGCACCTGGCCCGGCGCGCGGCTGCCCCACGTCTGGCTGGACGGCCATGTGGCGATGCAGGATCGGGTCGGTCCGGGATACACGCTCCTGCGATTTGCCGATCAGGATGTTTCCTCTTTGACAAAAGCTTTCAAGGCGATGGGGGCGCCCTTCGCCGTCCTCGACCGGCGGGACGCCCGGGCGCGCGAGCTGTACGGCTTTGATCTCATTCTGTTGCGCCCCGACCTGCACGTGGTTTGGCGCGGCAATCGCCTGGCGGACGCGCCCGGCAATATTCACCTGCTCGCGACAGGCCATTTGCCCGGCCAAAAGGCATAATCCGCGCTCAGGGGGGGATCAAAAAATGACGAACGTCAGATCGTGGCAGTTCTGGGTCATCATCGCCCTTGCTCTCGCGACCATGGCTTGCGCCGGACGGAGCGAGCGGCGCCAGGAAGCGCGGGAGGCGCGGGCCGAGCGCAACGAGCAGAAGCGGGCGGAGCGCGCCGAGCGCAACGAGCAGAGGCGGGCACAGCGCGAAGGACGAGCGGCCGAGACGCCGGCCGCGCCGCCGCCGGCCCAGTCCGCGGCGCCGGCCGCGGCGTTCACGCCGATCAGTACCGCGCCCACGCCTGCGGCCGCGGCCGCCGATTCCAAGGTCGTGTTCCTGCGCGCCACCAATTTCGGCGGCGCGATCGCCGCGTCGGTGTTCGACGTAACCGAGGCGGGCGCGCCGAAATTCATCGGCATCATCAACCGCGGCAACAAGCTCGCGTATCCGGTCAAGCCCGGGCTGTACACGTTCATGGTGGTGAGCGAGGCCGCGGACTTCATGCAGGCAACCGTGATCGGCGGCAAGACCTACTATGCGCTGGTTACGCCGCGCATGGGCGTCTGGAAAGCGCGCTTCTCGTTCAAGCCGGTGCGCGGCGACGAGCTCGACGGCAGCCAGTTCGCGGCCTGGGACCGCGGCACGCGGCTGGTCGCCAATACGCCGAAGACGCTCGCCTGGGCAAGAGACAACGCCGCCGACATCGCCGACAAGCGCGACCGCTATTTGCCGGAGTGGAGCAGCAAGCCCGCCTCGGATCGCGCCGCGCAGACGCTCAACGCCGAGGACGGGCGCTGAGCGGCGCGGGGCCCGATGACGAACGTCCGGTCCTGGCAGTTCTGGATCATCATCGCCCTCGCGCTCGCGACCATGGCTTGCGCCGGCAGGCGCGAGCGGCGCGAGCAGGCGAGGGAAGAGCGGCGGGAGCGCGCTGAGCAAAGGCGCGCCGAGCGCGCCGAGATGCTCGAGCAGAGGAGGGCGCAGCGCGAGCAGGCGCGCCCCGTCGAGGCCGCGGCGCCACCGCCACCCGCGCCGGTGCCTGTCGCGAGCGTCGCGCCGCCACCGCCGCCGCCCGCGCCCGCTGCGGCCGTCGACTCGGGGTCGCGAGTCGTGTTCATGCGCGTCAGCAAGCAGACCAGCGGGGTCGACGCTTCGCTGTTCGACGTGACCGAGCCCGGCGAGCCGAAATTCATCGGCGTAGTCGGCAGCGCCAGCAAGCTTTCCTATCCGCTCAAGCCGGGCCTCTACACGTTCATGGTGGTCGGCGAGACGGCCGAGTTCATGCAGGCTACCGTCAACGGCGGGAAAACCTACTACTCGCTGGTGATTCCCAAGTCCGGGGCGACGCGTTTCGCGATCGAGCCGGTGCGGCGGCAGGAGATCGGCGGCAAGGAGTTCCAGGGCTGGGATCGCAACACCAAGCCGATGCCCGCCGCCGCCCAGCCGCGCGCCTACAACGCGACCGACGTCGCCGAGAAGCGCGTCCGCTACTGGCAGGACTGGAGCCGGAAGACCGAGGCGCAGCGCGCGGAATTGACGATCAACGCCGAGGACGGGCGATAATTCGGGGATGGCACCCGAAACTCAGGACTTCCTCAAGAACTGCTGGTACGTAGCGGCCTGGGATTACGAGCTGATCGACCGCAAGCTGCTCGCGCGCACGATCCTCGAGCAACCGCTCGTCATCTACAAGGGCGACAGCGGCAAGCCGGTTGCGCTGGACAACCGTTGCGCGCACCGCGGCGCGAAGCTCTCGAATGGCCGGCTCGAGGGCGACTGCGTGCGCTGCATGTACCACGGCCTCAAGTTCGACCCCTCGGGCAAGTGCGTGCAGATCCCGGGGCAGGACAACATCCCGCCGAAGCTCGGCGTGCGCAGCTATCCGGTGGTCGAGCGCGACCACCTGGTGTGGATCTGGCCGGGCGACCCGGCGCTCGCCGACCCGGCGAAGATCC
>DATNCP010000077.1:0-8392 GCA_035607175.1 Burkholderiales bacterium | reverse complement strand
CCGAGCTGCTTCAGGCCGAGCGAGACGCGGTTCTTCTCGGCGTCGAACTTGAGGACCTTGGCGGTCACTTCGTCGCCGACGTTGAGAACTTCCGAGGGATGCTTGACCCGGCGCCAGGCCAGGTCGGTGATGTGCAGCAGGCCGTCGATGCCGCCGAGATCGACGAACGCGCCGTAGTCGGTGATGTTCTTGACGATGCCCTTGACGGTGGCGCCTTCCTGCAGGGAGGCGAGCAGGTGCTCGCGCTCGGCGCCCGCGGTCTCCTCGAGCACCGCGCGGCGCGACACGACCACGTTGTTGCGCTTGCGGTCGAGCTTGATGACCTTGAACTCCATCTCCTTGCCTTCGTACGGCGTCGTGTCCTTGACCGGGCGCAGGTCGACCAGCGAGCCGGGCAGGAATGCGCGGATGCCGTTCGCCATGACCGTCAGGCCGCCCTTCACCTTGCCGGTGATGACGCCCTTGATCTTCTCGCCGCTCTCCAGCGCCTTCTCGAGGCCGATCCAGGCCGCCATGCGCTTGGCCTTGTCGCGCGACAGGCGCGTCGAGCCGTACCCGTCCTCGAGCGCTTCGATGGAGACGCTGACGAAATCGCCGACCTTGACTTCGACCTGGCCGCCGTCGCTGCGGAATTCCTCGATCGCAATCGTGCTTTCGGACTTCAGCCCCGCATTCACCACCACGAAGTTGTCGTCGATGCTGACCACCTCGGCGGTGATCACCTCGCCGATCCGCATTTCCTTGCGGTTGAGACTTTCTTCGAAGAGCGCCGCGAACGATTCGCCGGCGGGCGTGCTGGACTGCGAGGACTGCGCGGGGGTGATGCTGGACATTAGAAAAAAAACCTTTTCAAACCGCCGGCTTAGGTTCGGCGGGGCTCGTTGAATTCCCGGTACAGCTCCAAGATGCGACCGGCCACCGCTTCGATCGAAAGTGCTGAAGAATCAAGCACCTGCGAATCGGCTGCCGGGACCAGAGGAGACACGGTGCGCTTCCTGTCGCGCTCATCCCGCTCCTCTAGATCACGGGAAAGGGCGCGCAGATTAGCATCGATTCCTTTTTCTTTCAACTGCTTATACCTTCGCTCAGCCCTCACTTCGGGGGTGGCTGTCAAGAAGATTTTGAGCCGGGCGTCGGGGAAAACCACGGTTCCCATGTCGCGTCCATCGGCGACCAGGCCGGGAGGCCTGCGGAAGGCCCTCTGGCGCGCCAGGAGCGCCGCTCGCAGCGCCGGCAGCTTGGCCACTTCCGAGGCGCGCACGCCGCAGGGCTCGCTGCGGATCTTGTCGGAGACGTCCTCGTCCTCGAGCAGCACCTCGCCGCCGGCGAATTCGACGTCCATGTGCTGCGCGAGGCTCGCGAGGCGCCTCTCGTCGACCGTGCCCTCGCGCAGCGAGAGCAGTGCGAGCAGGCGGTAGAGCGCCCCGCTCTCGAGGTAGTGGAAGCCGAGCTCGCGGGCGACGCGGCTCGCGATCGTGCCCTTGCCCGACGCCGACGGGCCGTCGATGGCGATCACCGGGACTGTGCTGGAGTCACTCAAGAGTGACGCGGATCATAAGGTATGCTCGGCGCATGGCAGAGGAATCCGGGCGCACGCTGGTCTGCAGCGTGCTGTTCCTCGATCTCATCGGCTACTCCAAGAAAGCGGTCGCCGAGCAGCACGCAATCAAGCACCAGTTCAACGGCGCGCTGACCGAGGCGCTCGACCTGCTCAAGCGCCGCGACCGGGTGATCGTCGATACCGGCGACGGCGCGGCGGTGGTGTTTCTCGGCGATCCCGAGGATGCGATGATCGTCGGCATGGCGATGCGCGAGAGCTCGGTGCGCGTCGCCATGCGCCTCGGCATCAACCTCGGCCCGGTGCGCCTGATCAGCGACTTGAACGACCAGACCAACGTCATCGGCGACGGCATCAACGTCGCGCAGCGCATCATGAGCTTCGCCGAGCCCGGGCAGCTGCTGGTCTCGCACAGCTACTTCGAAGTCGTGACGCGCGTCTCCGAGCATTACAAGCGGCTGTTCGTTCGGGTCGGCAAGCTCCAGGACAAGCACGTCCGCGACCACGACCTCTACCTGGTCGACGACGAGGTTCGCCTCGGCGAGGAGGACCTGCTCGCGTCGAAGCCGCAGGCGAACGCGCTGCGCGAGCCGGCCAAGGTCGCCGACACCGGCGCGAACCTGATGATTTCCGGCGGCTCGCGCTCCGCGGTCGAGGGCATGCTGCAGCGGCTCGTGGCGCAGGGCGCGACCGCCCTCTCCGAGCCGAGCCAGGTCGGCGCCAGGTGGTACGCCTCGTGCAGCCACCTCGCGAAGTCGCAATTCGAATGCAAGGTCGAGAACGTCGGCCTGAAGCGGGTGATCACCGGCCCGACGCGCGAAGCGGTGGCCGACAAGGTGGCGGACATGGTCTCGTACGGCGCGAAGCTGGTCGGCGACATCGAGCAAGTCGACGGCCGCTGGACCGCGATCTGCGATACCCAGCGTTGATCAGCGCAGGATCGAGCGCAGCGCCGAAAAGTAGTCCGGGAAGGTCTTGGCGACGCACTGCGGGTCGTTGATGCGCACCGGCACGCCGCCGAGCGAGACCAGCGAGAAGCTCATCGCCATGCGATGGTCATCGTAGGTTTCCACCAGAAAATTGCTTTTCAGGTTTCGTGGCGGATTGATGCGCAGGAAATCTTTCCCCTCCTCCACGTCCGCACCCGCCTTCCTCAACTCGGTCGCCATCGCCGCGAGCCGGTCGGTCTCCTTCACGCGCCAGCTCGCGACGTTACGGATCACGCTCGGCCCGCTGGCGAACAGCGCCAGCACCGCCGCGGTCATCGCCGCGTCCGGGATGTGATTGAAATCCATATCCACGGGCTTCAGCTTCCCGTCGCTCTGGACTTCGATGGCATTTTCGGAAAAAGAGACCCTGGCGCCCATCTTCTCCAGCACCTCGGTGAAGCGAACATCGCCCTGGATCGACTCGCGGCCGACGCCCTCGACCCGCACCGGCCCGCCGCCGATCGCCCCGGCCGCGAGGAAGTAGGAGGCCGAAGACGCGTCGCCCTCGACGTGGATTTTCCCTGGAGAAACATATTTCCCGCCTGGAACGTCGAAGTACCTCCACCCCGTGCGCCGCACATCGACGCCGAATCGCCGCATGACGTTCAGCGTGACCTCGACATACGGCTTGGAAATGAGCTCGCCCTGCACCTCGATCCGCGCTGCCTTGCCGGAGAGCGGCAGCGCCATCAGCAGCGCAGTGAGGAACTGGGACGACACGTCGCCGCGCACGCGCAGCTTCTCGAGCGACAGCTTGCCGGGACGGATCGTGAGCGGCGGGAACCCCTGCTTGCCGGCGTAGTCCACGCGCGCGCCGATGCCGCGCAGCGCATCCACCAGGTCGCCGATCGGGCGCTCGTGCATGCGCGGCACGCCCGACAGCGTGTACTCGCCGCCGCAGAACGCGAGCGCCGCCGTGAGCGGACGGAAAGCGGTGCCGGCATTGCCGAGGAAAAGATCTGCTTTCCGTACCGGGAACGCTCCGCCCGCCCCAACGATCTTGTTGCCGGCGCAGACGACGCCGAGGCGTTCAAGCGCCTCGCGCATGACCTTGGTGTCGTCGGCGTCGAGCAGGCCGCCGATCTCGGTCTCGCCTTGCGCGAGCGCGGCGAGCAGCAGGACGCGGTTGGAGATGCTCTTCGAGCCCGGCAGGCGCACCGTGCCGGCGGCACGGCTCGCCGCCTTCAGCTCGAGGACTTCAGCCATTGATCGCGCGCCTGGCGCGCCTCGGCGAACAGTTTCTCCAGGGCGGCGCCGTCGCCGGCCTGGAGCAGCTTTTCGATCGCGCTCACTTTCCCCTGGTATTTCTTCAGCTCGGACAGGAGCAAATCCCTGTTGGCGAGGCAGATGTCGCGCCACATTTCCGGGTGGCTGGAAGCGATGCGCGTGAAGTCGCGGAACCCGCCTGCGGCGAAGGAGAACAGCTGCTCCGAGTTCTTGCGCTTCGCGACCTCGTGCACCAGGCCGAAAGCCAGCAGATGCGGGAGGTGACTCACCGCAGCCAGCACCTCATCGTGCTCTTCAGCGGTCATACGGCTGACGCGGGCTCCGCACGCTTTCCACAAGGCTTCGACTTTTGCCACGGCGGCATCGTCGGTCTCCCTGAGAGGAGTAAGAACCACACGCCGATCGCGGAAGAGATCCGCGCTCGCCGCGGCAGCACCGCTTTTCTCCGCGCCGGCGATCGGATGGCCCGGCACGAAACGGGAAAGGTTCCTGCCCAGGGCGACAACGTCCCGCTTGGTGCTGCCGGCATCGGTGATGATGGCCTTCGACCCCTGCAGCGACTTGAAGATCGCCGGGTACTGACCCACCGGGGCGGCGACGAGCACGACGTCCGCGTCGCCGGCATCCGTCGCGATCGAATCGATGATGCCGCGCTCCTGCGCGAGCTTCAGGTTGGCCGCGCTGCGGCCGACGCCGAGCACGTGCGAGACCGCCTTCGCCTTCCTCAGCGCGAGCGCGAACGAGCCGCCGATCAGGCCTACGCCGATGACTGCGAGCTTCATTCCTTCAGGCTGGCCGCGAGCGCGCGCAGGAATTTCTCGTTCTCGTCCGCCGTGCCGATCGTGACGCGCAGATGCTCGGGCAGCCCGTAGCCGCCGCCCACCGGCCGCACGATCACGCTGCGTCGCAGGAGCCGCTTGTAGATTTCCGCTGCCTTGCCAACGCGGATGGTGATGAAGTTGCCGTAGGAAGGGATGAACTCCAGGCCGAGCTTACGAGAGCCTTCCGCGATCTGCTTCATGCCGCGCAGGTTCTCGGCATAGCTGCGCGCGACGAACTCCATGTCGTCGAGCGCCGCGGTGGCGGCGACCAGCGCCAGGCTATTGACGTTGAACGGCTGCCGCACGCGGTTCATCACGTCGGCCACCGAGGGATGCGCCAGCGCGTAGCCCACGCGCAGGCCGGCGAGCCCGTAGGCCTTGGAAAAGGTGCGGGTGATGACGAGGTTCGGGTGGCGCTTCAGCCATTTCGCCGAGTCGGCGCGCAGCTCCGGCGACAGGTATTCGTTGTAGGCTTCGTCGAGCACCACCAGCACGCGCTCCGGCACCTTGCGCAGGAACGCCTCCATCGCTTCGCCTCTTGCAAACGTCCCGGTGGGATTGTTCGGATTGGCGATCCAGACCACATAGGTCTCGTCGTCGATCGCCTTCGCCATCGCGTCGAGATCGTGGCCGTAGTCCTTCGCCGGCACGACGATCGAGCGCGCGCCGCGCGCCTGCGTGGCGAGCGGATAGACGGCGAAGCAGTGCTGCGAGAAGACGGCCGCGCGCCCCGGCCCGAGAAACGCGAGCGCCATCAGCTCGAGCACGTCGTTCGAGCCGTTGCCGAGCACGACCGCGCCCATGTCGACGCCGTAGCGCTTGGCGAGCGCCTGCTTCAGCTCGAAGCCGTTGCCGTCGGGGTAGCGGGCGATGTCGGCGAGCGCCGCGTCGATCGCGGCGCGCGTGCGCGGGCCTATGCCGCGCGGGTTCTCGTTCGAGGCGAGCTTGACGATGCCGGCCTCGTCGAGCCCCATCTCGCGCGCCAGCTCCGAGATCGGCTTGCCCGGCTGGTACGGCGCGATCGAGCGCACGTACGAGGGCGACAGGTCGCACAGGTCCATCTTCATGGCGCCGCCGGGTAGGAGCCGAGGATTTTCAGGAACGGCGCCAGCTTCTCCAGCTCGGCGAGCGCCGCGGCCAGCGGCGCGTCGCTGCGGTGCCCGACCAGGTCGACGTAGAAGTAGTACTCCCACTTGCCGACGCGAGTCGGGCGCGACTCGAGGCGCGACATGCTCACGCCGTGCCGCGCGAGCGGCTCGAGCAGCGCGTGCACCGCGCCGGGACGGTTGGGCGCCGACATGACGAGCGAAGTGGCGTCGCGGCCGCTTGGCGCGGGCTCGATGCCGCCGAGCACGACGAAGCGCGTGCGGTTGTTCGATTCGTCCTCGATGTCCGCGGCGATAACGTCGAGCCCGTAGCGCTCCGCGGCGAGCCTGGGACCGATGGCGCATGCCGCCTTTTCCTTCGACGCGAGGCGCGCCGCTTCGGCGTTGCTCGCCACCGCGATGCGTTCGGCGCCGGGCAGGTGCTGCGCCAGCCACTTCTGGCATTGCCCGAGCGATTGCTGGTGCGAATAGACCCGCTTCACGCCGTCGAATTTTCCTTTCGCGCCCTTGCCCTTGCGCATCACATTCTGCCGCACCCGCAGCACGATCTCGGCGCAGATCTTGAGCCGCGTGGTCAGCAGCAGATCGAGGCTGCGCCCGACGGCGCCCTCGCTCGAGTTCTCCACCGGCACGACCGCGAATTGCGCGCCGCCGGTCTCCGCGGCGCGGAAGGCTTCATCGATGCTCGCGCAGGCGATCGTCTCCGCCGAGCGGCCGAACTGCTCCAGCACCGCCATCTCGCTGAACGTTCCGGCCGGCCCGAGGTAGGCGACGCGCAGCGGCTCTTCGACCGCGCGGCAGGCGGAAATGATTTCCCGGAAGATCGCGATACGGCCGTCGGCCGACAGCGGCCCGGAGTTGGTCTTGCCGATGCGGCCGAGGATCTGGCTTTCGCGTTCCGGCCGGTAGACCGGCGCCCCGCCCTTCAGCGCGCCGATCTTCTGCGCGAGCGTCGCCCGCCTGTTGACGAGCGCGAGCAGCTCATCGTCGAGCGCGTCGATCTCGCGGCGGAGCTTTTCGATGCCATCGGCCATTCCCGCATTCTAATCTGCGTCCACGGGCAGGTAGCGAACCGTCAGCACGCCCTCGAGGGCGCTCAGTTCGTCGATCACGTCCTTGCTGACCGCCGTGTCCGTGTCGACCAGCGTGTACGCCATCTCGCCCTTGGACTTGTTCAGCATGTTGTGGATGTTGATCTTGCGCTTGCCGAGCGTGTGCGAGATGCGGCCGAGCATGTCCGGAACGTTGGCGTTGGCGATCGCCAGCCGGTACGGCGCCTCGCGCGGCATGGAAGCATCGGGAAAGTTCACCGCGTTCTGCAGGTTGCCGTGCTCGAGGTACTCGCGCAGCTCGTCGACCACCATCACCGCCGAGTTGTCCTCGGCCTCGCCGGTGGACGCGCCAAGGTGCGGCAGCGCGATTACGCCCTGGTGGCCGAGCAGCGCCGCGCTCGGGAAATCGGTCACGTACCACTTCAGCCTGCCCGACTCGAGGCCCTTCAGCACCGCGTCCTCCGCGACCACTCCCTCGCGCGAGAAGTTGAGCAGCACCGCGCCCGGGCGCATCAGCTCCAGGTTCTTCGCGTTGACGGTGTGCTTCGTCTTGTCGATCAGCGGAATGTGCAGCGTGACGAAGTGGCTGCCCTTGAGGATTTCATCCACCGACGCCGCGCGCTTCACCTGCGAAGGCAGGCTCCAGGCGCCTTCGACCGTGATGTGCGGATCGTAGCCAAGCACGTTCATGCCGAGGCGGATCGCCGCATCGGCGACCAGGCTGCCGATCTTTCCCAGGCCGATCACGCCGAGCGTGTGGCCGGGCAGCTCGAATCCCGCAAACTGCTTTTTGCCTTCCTCGACCGTCCTCTCCAGATTCTCCTTTTTCAGTTCTTTCGTGAACTGAAGAGCCGGACCGAGGTTGCGCGCGGCAATGAGCATCCCCGCGAGCACCAGCTCCTTCACCGCGTTGGCATTCGCCCCCGGGGCGTTGAACACAGGGATGCCGCGCTTGGAGAGTTCCTTGACGGGGATGTTGTTGACGCCCGCGCCGGCGCGGCCCACGGCGCGCAGCGACGGGCCGAACTCGAACTTGTGCAGGTCCTGCGAGCGCACCATGATCGCCCAGGGGTCCTTCGACTCCTTGACCACGGCGTAGCGCTCGGCGGGAAAGCGCTTCAGGCCGACCGGGGCGATGTTGTTGATCACCAGGACCTCGCACTTCTTCGACTTAACCATTTTTGTGCTCGAAGTCCTTCATGTACGCGACGAGGCGCTGCACGCCCTCGAGCGGCATGGCGTTGTAGATCGAGGCGCGCATGCCGCCCACCGAGCGATGCCCCTTGAGCTGCACCATGCCGTTGGCGACAGCCCCTTTCAAAAACGCTTCATCCAGGGAAGAGTCCTTGAGCGTGAACGGAACGTTCATGCGTGACCGGTCTTCCTTGGCGACCGGGTTGCGGAAGAACGCGCTCGCATCGAGGTAGTCGTACAGCAGCTTCGCCTTCTCCACGTTCTTCTTCTCGATCGCGGCGAGGCCGCCTTGCTGCTTCAGCCACTTGAACACCAGCCCGGCGACGTAGATCGGATAGGTGGCGCAGGTGTTCAGCATCGAGTCGGCGTCGGCCTGCGCCTTGTAGTCCATGACCGACGGCGTTCCCTTGGCCACCTGCCCGATCAGGTCGTCGCGCACGATGAC
>DATNCP010000202.1:0-11794 GCA_035607175.1 Burkholderiales bacterium | reverse complement strand
CCAGCTTGAAGCACTTGTCCATGAACGTCCTTTGGGAGTTGACGCGGAGGATTGACGAGCGACGCAGGATGATACCGGTCGGTATCATCAGCGTCAAGATCGGTGTATAAGGGAGCGATGCCACGGTTCCCTTTCGAGATGCTCGCTGTGGTGCCCCGGTGCTGAGCCCCGAGCCGTTTCACCGCAGCTCGATCGGACGGCTGTTCGTCATGGCCGCCATCGTCGCGACCATCTGTTTTCCCGTCGGGGCGCTCATCGCGGGGCTCGTCAGCGTCCTTCTGGATTTTCCGCTTCTCGTCCTGGTGACGTTCGGCGACCGGATCCATGCGGCGGCGGGACTGGTGCTGTGGTGGCTGATTCTCTGCCTGCCGGCGCTCGCCTACTCCGCGGTGTTCATGCCTTCCTGGGGGAAGACGACGACGGCGACGGGTCCGTAGCGTGGCGCGCAAGGCCGCCAAGGCGGGTCCCAGCCCCCGCAAACGGATCTTCAGCACCGCGGCGGAGCTCTTCTACCGGCGCGGCATCCGCGCGGTCGGCGTCGAAACCATCGCCGCCGAAGCGTCGACGACGAAGATGGGCCTGTACCGCAGCTTCCCCTCCAAGGACGAGCTGGTGGCGGAATGGCTGCGCGACCACGACGCGAGGTTCTGGCAGACCTGGGACGCCATGTCGCAGAAACATCCCGGCGACCCGCGCCGGCAGCTGCAGACCGCGTTCGCTCTCATCGCCAAGCACGTGTCCGACCCGGCGGCGCGCGGCTGCCCGATGGCGAATGCGGCCGTGGAAATTACCGACAACCGCCACCCCGCCCGCAAGGTCATCGAGACGCACAAGGGGAAGCTGCGGGCGCGCCTCGCGCAACTGTGCCGGGAGGTCGGTGCCGCCGAACCTTCGCTTCTCGCCGACGAGCTGTTCCTCCTGATGGAAGGCGCGCAGATCAGCATCGTTCTCGGCGTGCGCGGCCCGGCGCGCAACGTCAGCCGCGCGGCCGACACGCTGATCGATTCCCACCTGCAGCAAAAGCGCAGCGGCTAAAACGAAACGCCCCGGAGGTCCGGGGCGTTTCGGTGCTGCGTTACTGCGAGGCAGCCGGCCTGAACCGCATGGCCGGACTCCTTTTGCTTAGGATTTCCCCCAGCTGCAAAGGGTCGATCCACTGTCAGAGTCCTGCCGGCCGGTGTTGCCTTGGTCATCTCTCACAGGATCACCTCCTTTCAAAATTGCCAGCCTCCAATATAGCAAACGCCGGTAATAATTCATCCATGTGGCTTAGGTTCTTACTCGCCCTCACGATCCTGACTGGGTTTGAAGGGCACGCACAAAACTATCCCTCGAAGCCGGTGCGCGTCGTCGTGCCGTCGAGCCCGGGCGGCGCGAGCGATCTCGTCACCCGCATCGTCGCCACCGCGCTCGGCGAGCGGCTTGGACAGGCTTTCGTGGTCGAGAACCGCGTCACCTCCGGCGGAATCATCGGCACGCAGCAGGTCGCCGAGTCCGCGCCCGACGGCTACACGCTGCTCGGCACCTTCGACACCTTCGCCATCAACCCCTACCTCTTCAAGGGCCTGAAATGGGATCCGGTGCGCGACTTCGCGCCGCTGATGCAGGTCTGCCGCTATCCGCAGGTGCTGCTGGTGCACCCGAGCCTCGGCGTGAAGACGGTGAAGGAGTTCGTCGCGCTGGCGAAGGAGAAAGGCGCGCAGCTCAACTACGGCTCGGCCGGCCCGGCGTCGTCGAGCCGGCTCGCGTACGAGCTCTTCAAGGACACCGCCGGCATCGAGACGGTGGGTATCCACTACAAGGGCGGCGGCCCGGCGATCCAGGACCTCCTCTCCGGCCAGGTGCAGGTGATGCTGATCCAGGGCGGCGGGGCGATTCCGCAGTACGTGAAGACCGGCAAGCTCGTCGCGCTGGCGGTGAGCTCGCTCGAGCGCTCGAAGTTCTATCCCGAGCTGCCGACCATCGCCGACTCCTATCCGGGCTTCGAGTCCGAGTCGTGGGTCGGGATGTTCGCGCCGGCGGCGACGCCGCGCGCGGTGCTCGAGCGGCTGCACGCCGAGCTGGCGAAGATCGTCTCGGAGCCCGCGCTGCGCGAAAGGCTCGAGGCGCAGGGCTGCGATGTCATCGGCGGCACGCCCGAGGCGCTCGCGGCGCGCGTGCACAGCGACCAGGTGAAGTGGAGCCGTATCATCCGCGACAAGAACATCACGGTGCAATGACATGAGCGATCGCAAGTACGCCGACCTGCACGAGCACCTCGCCGCCCTGGAGCGCGCCGGGCTGCTGATCAAGGTCGACCGGGCGATCAACAAGGACACGGAGATGCACCCGCTGGTGCGCTGGCAGTTCCGCGGCGGCATCGCGGAGCGCGACCGCAAAGCGTTCCTTTTCAAGCATGTCGTGGATTCAAAAAACCGGAAATATGACATCCCGGTGGCGGTCGGCGCGCTCGCCGCGAGCCGCGAGATCTACCGCATCGGCATGAACTGCCCGCTGGAGAAAATCAACGAGGTCTGGACGCGCGCCATCGCCCAGCCGGTGGCGCCGCGCGTGGTCAGGGAAGCGGTCTGCCATGAGCAGGAATTGAAGGGCCTGGACGAGATCCCGATTCCCATCTCGACGCCGGGCTGGGACATCGCGCCCTTCACCACGCTCTCGCAGTACATCACCAAGGATCCCGAGACCGGCGTGCAGAACATGGGGATCTACCGCGGCCAGGTCAAGGCGCCGAAGCGCCTCGGCATGAATCCGTCGCTCGAGCTGCGGCCCGGGATCTACACGCATTGGCTGAAAGCGAAGAGCAAGAAGCAGAAGCTCGCCGCGGCGGTCGTGCTGGGCGCGCCGCCGTGCGTCGCCTTTACTTCCGCGCAGAAAGTGCCGGAGCACCTCGACGAGCTGCACGTCGCCGGCGGCCTGGTGGGCGCGCCGATCAACGTGGTGAAGGCGAAGACCGTCGACCTGCTGGTGCCGGCAGAAGCCGAGATCGTGATCGAGGGCTGGATCGACACCGAGTACCTCGAGCCCGAGGCGCCGTTCGGCGAATCGCACGGCCACGTCAACCTGCAGGAATACAACGCCTTCATGGAGGTGACCTGCATCACGCGCCGGCGCGACGCGATCCTCACCTCGATCATCTCGCAGGTCACGCCGAGCGAGTCGAGCCTGATCAAGCGCGTGGCACTCGAGCCGCTGTTCACGCAGCATTTGAAGAGCAACTTGGGTATTGCAGGTGTAAAGCGGGTCTCCATGCACGAGCCGCTGACCAACCTGCGCAAGGTGGTGGTCGTCGTGATGGACCGGAACACGCCCCGAACCGAGATCTGGCGCGCGCTCTACGGCGCGGCGTCGTGGAACCGCGCGGCCGGCAAGTACATCATCGCCGTCAACGAGGACATCGATCCGGACAATGCCGACGCGCTCCTCTGGGCGATGTCCTACCGCGCCAACCCGGCGCTCGACCTGCAGGTCCTGCCGCACCGCGACCAGGGCCACGGCCCGCGCTCGAAGCGCAACAACGGCGAGGACGCGTCGGTGCTGATCGACGCGACGCTGAAGGAGAATTTCCCGCCGATCTCGCTCCCCAAGCGCGAGTACATGGAGCGCGCCCGCACGATCTGGGAGGAGCTCGGCCTGCCGAAGCTCAAGCCCGAATCTCCGTGGTACGGCTACTCGCTCGGCGAGTGGTCCGACGAGCTCGACCAGGGCGCGGCCGCGGCGGTGCGCGGCGACTACTTCGAGTACGGCAAGCAGCTCGTCGGCCGGCGGCGCAAGGACGTGCCGATGAACACCGAGGTGCGCGACTTGCGTCCTTCCGGCGAGCACAACGAATCGGACGAATGAAGTTCCTCGTCCTCCTGTTCGCGGCCTTTGCGGCGCAGGCGCAGGTTCCGACCCGGGACGGCCTGCCGACGTTTGCGCCGATCCTGGAAAAGGTGACGCCGGCGGTCGTCAACATCGCCGTGCTGCAAAAGAGCCCGGAAGAGCAGAACCCCATGATGCGGGACCCCTTCTTCCGCCGCTTCTTCGGCGGCCCGCAGCAGCAACAGCGGCCGCAGATCTCCGCCGGCTCGGGCGTGATCGTCGACGCGAAGAACGGCTACGTCATCACCAACGCGCACGTGGTCAAGGACGCGCGCGAGATCCAGGTGACGCTGAAGAACAACCTGCGGCTGGCGGCGAAGCTGGTCGGCGCCGATCCGGGAACTGATATTGCCGTATTGAAAATTGAAGAAAAAAATATCATCGAAGTGAAATTCGGCGATTCGGATGCGCTGCAGGTCGGCGACTTCGTCATCGCCATCGGCAACCCGTTCGGCCTCGGCCAGACCGCCACTTCGGGCATCGTCTCGGCGCTCGGCCGCAGCGGCCTGTCGGTCGAGGGCTACGAGCACTTCATCCAGACCGACGCGCCGATCAACCCGGGCAACTCGGGCGGCGCGCTGGTCAACCTCAAGGGCGAGCTGATCGGCATCAACTCCGCGATCATCGGCCCCTCGGGCGGCAACGTCGGCATCGGCTTCGCCGTGCCCGCGGTGATGGCGCGCGCCGTGATGGATCAGCTGATCCGCTTCGGCGAAGTGAAGCGCGGTCGGCTCGGCCTCGCCATGCAGGACGTCGCCGGCAGCGAGGGCGCGGTCATCACCGACGTGCAGGCGAATTCGCCCGCGGCGCAGGCGGGCTTGCGCAAGGGCGACGTCGTCATCGGCCTCAACGGCCGGCCGGTGCGCGGCGCGGCCGAGTTGCGCGCGCGGCTCGGCGTGGTGCCGGTCGGCGAGACGGTCGAAATGCGCGTGCAGCGCGGCAACGAGACGCAGGCGCTGAAGGCGCGCATCGGCGAGCTGGAGAAGGCGCGCAGCGCGGGCGGACAGGCGATCAACGAGCTCGCCGGCGCGGAGCTCACCGACGCGCAGCGCCAGGGCGGGCGGCGCGAGCGCGCCGTGCTCGTCACCGCGGTGGAGGCCGGATCGGACGCGTTCAACCACGGCCTGCGCGAAGGCGACGTGATCCTCGGCGTCAATCAACGCCGCATCACGACCGTTCAGACTCTCGTCAGGGCGCTGCGCGCCTCCGGCCCGCTCGCGCTCAATGTCGTGCGCGGCGATACGGTTCTCGCGATTCCGATCCGCTAGTCGAAGAAACGATATTGCAGCGCGAGTGCCACGGTGCGGTAGTCGCCGCCGGCGCGGATCGCCGCACCTTTCGACCAGCCGAGCTTTGTCGACCAGCCGCCGCTCAGCGGCATCGACAGCGTCAGGCCGATGCGCGAGTTCCTCTGCTCGTCGTCGTTCTCGACGCCGTTGACGGCGGTGCGCCCGCCGACGTGATAGCCGTAGTTGCCCGCAACCCAGAATCCGGGACGGAAGCTGTAGCCGGCGTGGAGCTGGAGCACGGTGATCGCCTCCTGGCTGCGGCGCTGGCCGCCGCTGAAGGCGTCGTTGTCGGTGAACAGCCAGACGCCGGCCGCCGCCTCGGTGAACCAGTTGCCGATCGGATACGAGATGCCCGCTTCCGGCTTGAACGCCCAGCGGTTGGCGCCGATGTTGATGAAGCGTGACGATTCGTACTGCCCGGTAGGCGCGATGACACTGAGGCTGACGCCGCCGGACAGGGACTCGGGGTGCTGGAGGAACTCCGCGGGCGCCAGCGCCGGATGGCCGAACAGATTGATCGCGGCGCGCATGCGCACATCGCCGAAGCCCGAGCGGTGCACTTCCGCCGGCGCATCCATGACGTTGCCGCGCAGGTCGGCTTCGACGAAAGGCAGGGCGATACTGAAGCTCGTCGTGCGCCCGAATAGCCCGAAGTACCGTGCATAGCCGAGCATATAGGCGTCGATGCGGGCGTCGACGTCGGTCACGGGCAGCGACGGGTCGAGCAGCACGCGTCCGCTGCTGCGGACATAGCCCGCGACGATGAAATTCGTGCCGATCGGCGCGTTCGAATAGGCGCGCGGCTCGAGTTCCTGCGCGAGCGCGAGGATCGGCAACAAGAGCGCTGCGATGAGAGCGATGCGTCGCATTCCTTGGCGCAGTCTATCCCCGCGCAGTGGGACCAAGGTCCAATACCGAGCGCCGGGGCAAGCGGATAATGTCACCCGTTATCTCCACCCTGCGACCGGTTCTCCTGCTCGTGGCGCTCCTGGCCTCGCTGCCCGCGCTCGCGCAGTTCACCGATCCCGAGGACGGCGCGCTCGACGCCTCCGAGTTCATCATCGACAAGAAGGGCTTCCTGCCGATCCCGCTCATCATCACCGAGCCGGCGGTCGGCTACGGCGGCGGGCTCGGCCTGATGTTCGTGCGCAACTCCCTGCGCGAGCGCGTCACGGAGGGCAAGCAGACCGGCCACGTCACTCCGCCGGATGTCTTCGGCGTCGCGTTCGCCGCGACCGAGAACGGCACCAAGTTCGCCGCCGCCGGCGGCATGTTCAGCTTCGGCGAGAACGACCGCTGGCGCTACCGCGGTGGCATCGCCCGGGTCGACGCCAACCTCGATTTCTACGGCACCGGCGGAGACCTCGGCACCGGCGACCGCAGCATCGGCTTCAACCTCGACGGCTGGGCTTCGTCGCAGCAGGTGCTGCTCCGGCTGGGCGACAGCAGCCACTTCCTGGCGCTGCGCTGGATCTACCTCGACCTCGCCGTGACGTTCGATCCGACGCGGCCGCCGCCCGCCGCCTCGCTTCGTCCGCGGCAACTGCGCAGCTCGGGCATCGGCCCATCGCTCGAGCACGATTCGCGCGACAACATCTTCACGCCGTCGCGCGGCACGCACGCGGCCATCGACGCGCTCTTCTACTCGCCGGAGATCGGCAGCGACGAGAAATTCCAGACCTACCGGGCCCATGTCTTCAACTTCCAGCCGCTGAGGAGCGACCTCGTGCTCGGCAGCCGATTCGATGCGCGCGCCGCGCGCGGCGACGTGCCCTTCTACCAGCTGCCCTTCATCGACCTGCGCGGCGTGCCGAAGGGGCGCTACCAGGATCAGAACGTCAGCGCACTGGAGGCAGAGGTCCGCTGGGCCGTGACGCCTCGCTGGTCGCTGATCGGCTTCCTCGGCATGGGCAAGGCCTGGGGGACGGAGCGCTTCGGCGAGGCCAATACCGTCGGCGCTGGCGGCGCCGGCCTGCGCTATCTTATTGCCCGGCGGCTGGGGATCCACATGGGGGTCGACATCGCGCGCGGACCGGAGCAGACGGCGTTCTACATCCAGGTGGGAAGCGCATGGCGATGACGCGCATGCTGGCGATCGTCGCGCTGGCCGCGGCTTCGCTGCCCGCAGTTGCTCAGGCGCAAGCGCCGCCGGCGGGCGACCCCGGGGAGCGTTCGCCGTGGCTCGTCATCCCCGTGTTCCAGTCCAATCCCAAGCTCGGTACCTCGCTCGGCGCACTGGCCGGATACCTGCACTACTTCGACGAGAAGTCGCGGCCGTCGATATTCGCGGTGATGGGCCAGTACACCTCCACTGAGTCGATCGTCGCCGGGATGCAGGCCAGGACCTCTTTCGACGAGGATCGGCAGCGGGTCATCGCCGGCATGATGTATGGCTATGTCAAGAACGACTACAGCGACTACCTCGGCACCGGGGTCGCTCTGCAGTCGAACGCCGAGGTCAAGGGATTGATCGGGCGCTATACGTATCGCGTCTACGGCAACTGGTTCGGCGGCGTGCAGGCTCTGTATCAGAACTTCGGAATCAGCGGCGAAACCGCGTTCGACGACATGATTCTCGACATCCTGGGCGTGAAACCGTACATGTCCGGCGGCCTTGGCCTCGTCGCGCAATACGATTCGCGCGACAACGAGAACATGCCGACACAGGGCTGGCTGCTCAACCTCAACAACATGGCGTACCGCGAGTCGCTCGGGGGCGATGATGATTTCGATGTGTATCGGGCCGACATCCGGTATTTCATGGCGCACGGCAAGGGCAACGTGCTGGCCGTGCGGTCACTGAGTCACTTCACCGACAACGCGCCGACCCAGGTCAATGCTCCCGTCTTCCTCCGCGGGTACAAGGTCGGCCAGTACAACGGCAAGTACATGTCCCACATCGAGGTCGAAGAGCGGTGGCGGTTCGCGGCGAAATGGACTGCCACCCTGTTCGCCGGAGTCGCCTGCACCTATGGCGGCGGCAGGAGTTGCGGCGACAGCGCCAATCTGTATCCGGCTGGCGGCGGAGGAGTCCAGTACATCGTCAAGCCCAAGGAAGGCATTGTCCTCAACCTGGAGTACGCGCAGGGCAAGGCCGGCAACTACGGCGTCTATTTGAAGATGGGATATGCCTACTAGATTCCTCGCGGCGTCAGCACTCCTTCTGCTCGCCTTGGGCGCAGCTGCCCAGACGGCACCCGACACCGTCTGGCCGCGCACGGCGAAAGGCGCCGACGGCACGGTCATCACCGTCTACCAGCCGCAGATCGAGCGCTGGGCGGACAACGTGCTTTCTGCTCGCGCCGCGGTCGCGGTGGCGAAGCCGGGCGAGAAGGACCCGCGCTACGGCGTCATCGAGCTCACCGCGCGCACCAGCATCGACAAGGCTGCGGATATCGCGATGCTGAGCGCGCTGCGGGTGACGAAGACCACCTTCCCCGGCGCGACCCAGCAGGAAACCGAGAGTTATCTCGCCACCCTGCGCGCTGCGGTTACCCGGCAGAGCTGGCCCGTGTCGGTGCAGGCCCTCCAGTCGAACCTCGCGATCACGCAGGCGAGGGCAGGGCAGAAGGCGCTGCCGGTGAAGAATGATCCGCCGAAGATCCTGTTCAGCACCAGACCGGCGATGCTCGTCCTCATCAACGGCGAGCCGGTGCTGCGCGAAGTGAAGGACGCACAGGGGCTGGCGCGGATCGTCAACACGACCGCCGCGATCTTCCGCGAGTCTTCTTCATCGAGTTACTACCTGTGGGCGCTCGGGCGGTGGTGGCAGGCGGGCGCGCTGGATGGCGAATGGAAGGCCGGGCCGCTGCTCCTCGCGCCGCTCGACAACGCGCGCGACGCGCTCGGCAAGAATGTCGATCCGCTCGAGGGCAAGGATGCGGACGGCAAGCCGCTGTTCGAGCCGGGCGTGACGCCGCAGCTCATCGTCGCCACCGAGCCGACCGAGCTGCTGCTGGCGAAGGGCGAGCCGCAGCTCACGCCGATCCCGGGCACCCAGCTCCTCTACATGGCGAACTCGTCGAGCGACATCTTCATGGACGTCGGCGCGCAGACCTATTACGTGTTGATCTCCGGACGCTGGTTCAGCGCCAAGTCGCTCGACGGTCCCTGGGCGTTCGTGCCGGCGAAGACCCTGCCGGGCGATTTCGCGAAGATTCCGGCCAGTCACCAGATGGCCGACGTGCTGATGTCGGTGCCGGGCACGCCGCAGGCGCGCGAGGCGGCGATCGCCAACCAGATTCCCCAGACGGCGACCGTGCAGCGCGACATCCAGGCGACGGCGGTCGCCTACGACGGCGGCGAGCCGAAATGGCAGCCGATCGACAGCACGCCGCTCAGCTATGCGCCGAACACCGCGTCGCCAGTGATTCGCGTCGACGCGAAGACCTACTACATGGTGCAGAACGGCGTTTGGTTCTCCTCAACCGCGCCGGCCGGTCCCTGGTCCGTCGCGGCCACGGTTCCGGCGGTGATCTACAGCATCCCGCCGAGCTCGCCGATGCACTACGTGAGCTACGTCCGCGTCTACAGCAGCACGCCGAGCACGGTCTTCGTCGGCTATACGCCGGGCTACTACGGTACCGTCATGTCCTCGGACGGCGTGGTCGTCTATGGCACCGGCTACGTCTATCCGCCGTATATCGGTCTCTACTACCCGTACTACTGGTACCCGTATCCGGCGACCTACGGCTACGGCTTCGGTTTCTCGGTCGGCATCTTCTTCGGCTTCGCCGTCGGCCCGCCGTGGTACGGCGGGTGCTGCTGGGGCGGACCGGTGGTGATCCACCATGGCAACTTCACCGTCAACAACAGCTACAACCGCTGGGGCGGCAAGAGCACGTCGATCACCGGCCCGGGCGGGCGCAACCTGAAGGCGACGCAGATCGGCGATACGACGCTCGCCAAGGGCTCGGGCAGCAACAACGTGTACGCGGGCCGCGACGGCGACGTCTATCGCCGCAACGAGAGCGGCGATTGGCAGAAATATGGCGGCAAGGGCGAAGGCTGGTCGGATCTCGAGAGGCCGGGCGGCGGCGCGCGGCCGGAGCAGCGCCCGGCGGAGGGCGGCGCTCGCGAGCGCGAGCGAGCGCAGCAACGGCCCGCGGGCGAGACGCGCTCTTCGCTCGACCGGCAGCACCAGTCGCGCCAGGCGGGCGAGATGCGCTCGCAGCAGTTCCGCTCCGGCGGCGGCTTCCAGGGCGGCGGCGGCATGCGCGGCGGCGGTGGCCGCGGCGGCGGCAGGCGCTAGGCGGTATGCTGGCGCCCGTGATTCATTCCGTCCGTATCGCGATCGCGCTCGCCATCGCCACCGCTGTCGGCTGCTCCAAGGAGAAGCCGCCGGCGGAGCGCCCGGCGCCGCAGGTGCAGGTGATGAGCGTCACGGCGGCGACGGTGCAGCAGCCGATCAGCTTCGTCGCGCAGACCGAGAGCTCGCAGCGGGTGGACATCGTCGCGCGCGTCTCGGGCTTTCTCGAGAAGATCGCCTATACGGAAGGCGAGCTGGTGAAGGAAGACCAGCTCCTGTTCCAGCTCGACCCGAAGCCGTTCAAGGCGCAGGTCGACGCGGCGAAGGGCCAGGTGCTCGCGCAGCAGGCGCGCTTCGCTACCGCCAAGGCCAACCTGGCGCGCACCAAGCCGCTCGCCGAGCAGGACGCGCTGTCGCGCGCCGACCTCGACCGCGCGCAGGGTGAGTACGACTCCGCCAGCGCCAGCGTGTTCGCCGCCGAGGCGAAGCTGCGCGAGGCCGAGCTCAATCTTGGCTACACGACCATCCGTTCGCCGGTCACCGGCTTCGCCAGCCGCTCGCAGCAGCGCCAGGGCAGCTACATCAACGCCGTGGCCGAGTCGGCGCAGCTCACCTACGTCGCTGCGGTCGATCCGGTGTGGGTGAACTTCAGCGTCTCGCAGAACCAGATGGCGCGCCTGCGCAGCGACGCGAGCGCGGGCCGGATCACGATGCCGCCGGACCAGAAATTCCCGGTCGAGATCTCGCTCTCGGACGGCAAGGTCTACCCCGAGAAAGGCTCGATCAGCTTCGCCGATCCCTCGTTCAGCCAGGACACCGGTTCGTTCCTGGTGCGGGCGGTGATTCCCAATCCGCAGCGCGCGCTGCGCCCGGGCATGTTCGTCACGGCGAAGGTCGAGGGCCTGGTCCGGCCCGACGCGATCGTGATCCCGCAGCTCGCCGTGCAGCAGGGCGCGAACGGCCACGTGGTCTACGTCATCAGGCCGGACAACGTCGCCGAGCTGCGTCCCGTCGTGGTGGGCGACTACCTCGGCGAAAAGAACATCGTCATCGTCGAAGGATTGAAGTCCGGTGACCGCGTCGTGATCGACGGTGTCCTGAAGGTGGTGCCCGGCAAGCCGGTGCAGATCCTGCAGCCGGGCGCGCCGCCCGCCAAGAAGTAGGGTTTCGTGTTCACGCACTTCTTCATCGATCGGCCCATTCTCTCGTCGGTCATCTCGCTCTTGATCGTGCTGGCGGGCGCGGTGTCGATGTCGGTGTCGCCGATCGAGCAGTACCCGGACATGGCGCCGCCGCAGGTCACGATCAGCGCGATCTATCCCGGGGCGACCGCGGAAGTCATCGCCAACAACGTCGCCGCGCCGATCGAGGTGCAGTTGAACGGCCTCGACAACCT
>DATNCP010000171.1:0-9778 GCA_035607175.1 Burkholderiales bacterium | reverse complement strand
CGAGTTGATCGACCCGGAAACCAGCCAGCCCGTCGAGATGAAGGATGGCGCGAAGGGCGAGCTCGTCTATACGCACCTGCGGCGCGAAGCCGCGCCGATGCTGCGCTTCCGCAGCCGCGATCATGTGCAGGTCTGGGTTTCAGAATGCAGCTGCAAGAGAAAAACCCTGAGGGTGCGCTGCATCGGCCGCACCGACGACATGCTGATCGTGCGCGGCGTGAACGTGTTCCCCGCGGCGATCCGCGAGGTGGTGGCGCGCTTCCAGCCGCGCGTCACCGGCGCGATCCAGATCCGGCCAAGGAGCCGCGGCGTCAAGCAGGAGCCGCCGCTGCCGGTTTGCGTCGAAGCGGAGAACGATCCCGCGCTGGCCGAGAAGATCGGCAGCGAAATCAGAAGCACCCTGACTTTCACTCCCGAAGTGCGGCTCGTGCCGCCGCAATCTCTGCCGCGCTCGGACTACAAATCCAAACTCGTCGACTACTCGGAGGCCAAGTGAAGTTTTTCGCTCTTCTCATCACAATTTTCTCGATACAGGTCCATGCGCAGTCCTATCCCTCGAAGCCGATCCGCATCGTCGTGCCTTACACGGCCGGAGGACCGGCAGACCTGCTGGTGCGCGGCCTGGGGCAGAAGCTGAACGAGGCCTGGGGCCAGCAGGTGGTGGTCGAGAACAAGCCGGGCGCGAACGAGATCATCGCCGCGCAGGACATCGCCAAGTCTCCCGCCGACGGATACAACTACTTGATCGCATCGGACGCCGTGTTTTCCTTGAACGGATACCTGTACTCGAAGCTTCCGTATGACCCGGTGAAGGACTTCGCGCCGGTGGGTCGCGTGGTCACCGCGAACCTGATGCTGGTCGCGCGGCCCGGGCTGCCGGCGGCGAATGTGAAGGAGCTGGTCGCCTACGCGAAGAAAAACCCGGGCAAGCTGAATTACGGATCGGTCGGCGCGGGCGGCGTGAACCACCTCGCCTTTGCCTGGTTCAACACGATGAACGGCCTGGAGATGCAGCACGTGCCCTACAAGGGGCTGGTGCAAGGGCTCCAGGACGTCATGACCGACCGCCTCGACACGATGTTCGCGGTGATCGGCGGCGCGGCGCCGCTCCTCAAGGCCGGCAAGATGAAGGGGCTCGCGGTCTCGGGGCAGTCGCGCAACCCGCTCATCCCCGACGTGCCGACCTTCACGGAAGCCGGGCTGCCGGGTTTCGATGCCTCGTTCTACTTCGCGCTCGCCGCGCCCGCCGGCACGCCGCGCGAGCTGCTCTCCAAGTTCGCCGCCGAGTCGGGCAAGATCGTCACCAGCCCGGAATTCAAGGAGAAATACCTCGCCAACCTCGGCTTCGAGGCGGTGCGCGACACGCCGCAGGACTTCGCCGCGTTCCTGGTGAAGGACCGGGACCTCGCGGCGAAGAAGGTCAAGGCCTCCGGCGCGAAGCTCGACTGACGCCCTACTCGATCGGCACGTCCTCGAAGGGCGGCGCGCCGCCGATCACAACGGTGACGCGCTTCGTCGTCTCCGGCGGGGCGTCGAACTTGGCCCAGGTGTTGATGACCGCGCGCGGGCGCAGCTTGATGCTGTGGACGAACTCGTTGTGCTGCGCGGCGACCAGCTTGCCGTCGCTGTCTTTCGCCACGCTGTACTTCGTCCGCGTTGCGCCATCGAGCAGGTAAGAGGTATTGGCCGCGCGCCACGGATCGCTGCCGACGGAGGCGCCGATGGCGGCGCTCGCCTCGCTGTCGCTCTCGTTGCGGTACTGCCAGCGCGCGTTGATGCCGGTCGAGGTGCGCTTCAGCTCGAGCAGCGCGACCTTGACGCCGTTCGCCTGGAAGTCGGCCTCGGCAAGAGGTTTCGCCGCAGGCGCCGCGGCAGCAGCGGGAGCGGCAGGGGGTTGCGCGGGGGCGGCCTGCGGCGGTGCGGGCGGCGGCGTCGCCGCCTGCTTCTTCGGTTCCTCGGTCTTCGAGCATGCGGCCGACAGGACCAGCGCCGCGGCCACCATTGCAAGCCGGAAATGCACGCTCATTTCGCCTCCCGCGAATTGTGATGGGCAAGCCAGGTTGCTATTCTTCGCCATCCCCTGAGGTTCGACAAGACAATGCTCAAGCTCGACATCTTTCCGCACATCTTCCCGCAGGCGTTCTTCGAGCGCATGAAGACGATCGCCGAGAAGAACCCGGCGCTCGGCTCGCAGCTCAAGCGCTGGCTGCACATCCCGGTGCTCTGGGACCTCGACAAGCGCATCAGGATGATGAAGCGCTTCCCTGAGTACAAGCAGATCCTGACGCTCTCGCTGCCGGCGATCGAGTTCCTGGGAACGCCGGAGGAGACCCCTGCGCTCGCCAGGCTGGCGAACGACGGCATGTTCGAGATCGTGCAGGAGCACAACGATCTCTTTCCGGCCTTCGTCGCCTCGCTGCCGCTCAACAACGTCGAGGCGTCGCTCCGGGAGATGGACCGCGCCATCGGCAAGCTCGGCGCGAAGGGCATCCAGATCTTCACCAACGTCAACGGCCGGCCGCTCGACGATCCCGAGTTCTTCCCGATCTTCGAGCGCATGGCGAACCACTACCAGCTGCCGATCTGGGTGCACCCGACCCGCACTGCCAAGTTCGCCGACTACCCGACGGTCGAGCAAAAATCCAAGTACGAGATGTGGTGGCTGTTCGGCTGGCCCTACGAGACCAGCGTCTTCATGGGGCGGATGGTGTTCTCAGGCATGTTCGACAAGCTGCCGAAGCTGAAGATCATCACCCACCACCTCGGCGCGATGGTGCCGTTCCTCTCGCACCGCGTCGGCTACGGCATGGACCAGTTCGGCGCGCGCACCTCGGACGAGGACTACGAGGGGCTGCGCAAGGGGATGAAGAAGCGCCCGGTCGACTACTTCAAGATGTTCTACAACGACACCTCGATCAACGGCTGGGCGAGCGGCATCCGCACCGGCCTGGATTTCTTTGGCAGCCAGAAGGTCCTGTTCGGCACCGACTGCCCCTTCGACCCGCAGGGCGGTCCGCTCTTCATCAGGGAAACGATCAAGGCGATCGACAGCCTGAAGCTGCCGAAGGACGACCTGCGGCGCGTCTACTTCGGCAACGCGATGGGGATGCTGAAGCTCAAGCTGCCGCCCGCGGCGAAGAAAGCCGCTCGAAAAGCGCGCCGATAGCGCGGTTGCCCGCGTCGTCGTCGGGGTAGTCCAGCAGGTCGACGACGGCGCAGACGCCTTCGGCCTCGCAGGCGGCGCGGAAGGCGTTCATCGTCCAGCGCCCCAGCGCGCCGGGGAACGGCTTGCTGCGGACGCAGACGATGCGCAGCTCGGGATCGGCCCGCCGCAGGTCGCGGACGATCTCGAAGGTGTGCGATTCATCGAAGTGGCTGCCGACGACGGCGAGATCGAAGCGCTGGGCGGACAACGCGGCGCGCGCCTCGCCGACGGTCTGGGCCCAGGCGAGTCCATGGCCGGCGAAGGCGGGGAGCAGCCTTCGCCGCGTCTGGGCCGATACCGCGAGAAGGACATGGCCTTGCATCGCAGACATGGCTTGCGGGTCGTTGGACCGCAATCCTTCCCAGGAATTCCTTACGCTGAAGGAAACAGCTCCAGCGTGGTTCCGTCCCGCCTGAGCTGCTTGCCTTTGGGGGGCTTCAGGTGGGGCTGCGCTTCTTCGGCGCTCAAGCCGTACGTAAAGCTCATGGTGCCGCGACTGAGCGTGCCCGTGCCGTAGCCGCTGCGGATGGTGAGGCGCTTGAACTGGAAGGTCGCGCTGTTGCCGTTGCTGCAGCGCATCTGCCCCTTGCCGCCGGCCTCGGCGCTGGAGGTGAATTTCCCGGTGCAGGTGAGTGCGGGGGTCTTCTGCGAACGAATGGCGAGGGTCCCGGCGCCGTTGAGGTGACCTTCGGCCTCGCCGACGAAGAGATCGCCCGCCACGATGGCGAAGACCTGTCCCTTCGCCGAAAGCAGATCCGCACCGGCCGGGGTCGCCGGGCAGACGGTCGCGAGGCACGCGGCGAGGACCGCCAGCGATCGCATCAGAGCGCGGCGCCGCCGTTCATTTGTGGATCGGGTCGCGCTTGTGCTCGCGAGCCAGCCATTCGACGACCTGCTCGCGGCTGGCTTTCACCGCGGTCCAGTCCAGATTGGCGCCGGTCAGCCTGCCCCATTGCCGCCGGGCGATGTCCTGCAGCTTCTTCCAGGAGGAAGCCCGGCTCATGCGGGCGGGGCCTGCCTGACGGCGACGCTCACTATTTGAGCCGCATGTCGTTCTTCACCGACTTCACGCCCGCGACCGATTGCGCGACCTTGCTCGCGGTGCTGATGTCGGCGCTCGAGTCGGCGAAGCCGCTCAGCTGCACGACCGACTTGTAGGTCTCGACGTTGATCTGCAGCACCTTGAGCGACGGCTCGTTGAAGATCGCCGACTTCACCTTCGTCGTGATGGTGCTGTCGTCGATGTACTCGCCGGTGCTCGACTGCGACGAGGTGGAGCTGCAGCCGGCCGCGAACAGCGCCGATGCGGCGATGAGAACTGCGAAAAGACGTGTTGCTGAAAACATGATTGATCTCCTGGATCGGTGTTTGATTGCGAGTCCCGCTTTACCGGCTGATGCGACTGATCAGGTAGCCGGTGGCGAGCGCGAGTCCGAGCGCTTGCAGGGGGTTGGCGGTGATGTACTTGCGGGCGCGGTCCAGCAGCTTCTCGCTGCGGGCGGTGAGTGCCTCGCCGCGCTCTTCCAGCCATTGCGCGGCGGGTGCGACCGCGTCGACCGCTTGGTCCAGCGCGCCGTGCACGCGCGTCGTGGCTTTGTTCAGCATTCCGTTCATGGTCGTTTCCTTGTGGTTGTTCAATTGCGCTTGAATCCGAGCGGCGTCAGAATCCGGCGGTGACGGCCAGTGTCGGCGCTCGCGCGGCGGCCTTCTATCCGCTGGGGTACATAGCAGGACCAATTCATCGCTATGTATGCTGGCAGACAGACGGGATACCATGGACCGCCATGGACTCGCCCAAAGAGAACCGGCTGCTGGCAGTCCTTCCCGACGCGACTTATGCCGCGATGCTGCCGCACCTGGAAGCGCTGCAGATGCCGCTCGGGCTCTCGCTCTACGAATCCGGTGGGGAGCAGGGCTACGTCTACTTCCCGACGACCGCCATCGTCTCGCTCCTGTACGTGCTGGCCGACGGCGCCTCGGCCGAGATCGCCGTCACCGGCAACGAAGGCGTGGTCGGCATTTCCCTCTTCATGGGCGGCGAGACCACGACGAGCCGCGCGGTGGTGCAGAGCGCGGGGCTCGGCTATCGCCTGCGGGCGTCGGTGATGAAGAAGGAGTTCGAGCGCGGCGGCGAGCTGCAGTACCTGCTGCTGCGCTTCACGCAGGCGCTGATCACGCAGATGACGCAAACCGCGGTCTGCAACCGCCACCACGCGGTCGACCAGCAGCTGTGCCGCTGGCTGCTGCTCAGCCTGGACCGGCTCGCCGGCAGCGAGCTGGTGATGACCCAGGAGCTGATGGCCAACATGCTCGGCGTGCAGCGCGCGGGCGTCAGCGAAGCCGCCGGCAAGCTGCAGGCCGAGGGACTGATCCGCTACAACCGCGGCAAGATCAGCGTCATCGACCGCCCGCGCCTCGAGGCGCGCGTCTGCGAGTGCTACCGCGCGGTCAAGAAGGAATACGACCGCCTGCTGCCGGACGTGCTCGGCCGCTGATCCCGGGCTTCTAGGAAACCTTCAGGCCGACGTAGCGCTCCAGCGTCTGCGCGTCGTTCGCGAATTCCGCCGACTTCGCGCGGTGGGCGATCGCGCCGCGCTCGATGACGATCGCGTCCTGCGTCAGCCCGAGCGCGACGCCGGTGTGCTGCTCGACGAGGATGGTCGCGATCCCCTCCAGGTTCTTCAGCGCGCGGACCAGCTCCTCGACGATGATCGGCGCCAGGCCCTCGAGTGGCTCGTCGAGCAGGAGCAGCGTCGGGTTGGTCATCAGCGCCCGCGCGATGGCGAGCATCTGCTGCTCGCCGCCGGAGAGCTGGTTGCCGAAGTTGCCTTTCCTCTCCTTCAATCGCGGGAAAAGCCCGTAGACGGATGAAATGTCCCACCGGCCGGGCCGCGCGGCGACGGTGAGGTTCTCCTCCACGCTCAGCGAAGGGAAGATCTCGCGCTCCTGCGCCACCCAGCCGATCCCGAGCTGCACCCGGCGGTGCGGCGCAAGCTGCGAGATGTCCGCGCCCTTCCAGAGGATCTGGCCGCGGTGCAGGCGGGTGAAGCCGAGGATGGTGAGGATCAGCGTGCTCTTGCCGACGCCGTTGCGGCCGAGCACCGCGAGCGTGCCGTTCTCGGCGATCGAGCACGAGACGCCGTCGAGGACGACCGCGTCGCCGTAGCCGGCGCGAACGTCGCGCAGCTCAAGCAGCATGCGCCGCTCCGAGATAGACCTCGCGCACGCGCGCGTCGCGCGCGATCTCCTGGGGCGAGCCCTCCACCAGGATGCGCCCGCCCACCATCACCAGGATGCGGCTCGCGAAGCGGAACACCACGTCCATGTCGTGCTCGATGAACAGCACCGTCAGCTCGCTCGACAGCCCCTCGACCGCGGCGAACAGCTCCGCGCTCTCGCCCTTGGGCACGCCCGCCGCCGGCTCGTCGAGCAGCAGCACGCGCGGCCGCGTCGCCAGGGCGAGCGCGATCTCGAGCAGGCGCTGCTGTCCATACGCCAGCTCGCGCGTTTCCCGGTTCAGATTTTTCTGCAGGTTCAGGGAAGTCAAAATCGACGCGGCTTCGTCCGTTGCCGCGGAGAACGAGGGCAGGGCGCGCCACCAGTTGTGGGCGTGTCCTTCGCGCTCGAGCACGGAAAGCGTCACCGACTCGAGCGCCGTGAGGTGCGGGAAGAGGGTGTTGATCTGGAAGGTGCGGGCGAGGCCCTTGCGGACGCGTTGATGCGGCTTGAGCGGTGTGATGTTCTCGTCGCCCAGCAGGATCTCGCCCGAATCCGGCGCGACCATGCCGGTGATCAGGTTGATGAGCGTGGTCTTGCCGGCGCCGTTCGGGCCGATCAGCGCGTAGCGCACGCCCTGCGGCAGCGACAGGCTGATGTCCTCGGCGACGACCAGCGAGCCGAATTTCTTATTGACGCTTTTTGTAGAGAGCACTCAATCCGCCCAGGATGCCGTTCGGCAGGAACATGACCACGGCCACGAGCAGCAGGCCGATCCAGAAATACCAGTATTGCGGGTTGATGCCGGAAAACTGGTCGCGCGCCACCATGTAGATGATGGCGCCGATCAGGCCGCCATAGAGGCGGCCCGCGCCGCCCAGGATCAGGATGACCAGCACGTCGGCCGAGCGGCCGAACGACAGCACCTCGAGCGACACGGTGGAAGTCGTGTGCGTGAGCGCCGCGCCGGCGAGGCCGGCGACCACCGCGGCGATGGTGTAGGCCTTGCGCAGGTGGGCGAGGTTCGGCGCGCCGATCGCCGGCATGCGCGTCGCGTTCTCGCGGATGCCCCGCAAGGCAAGGCCGAACGGCGAGTGGATGATCCTGCGGCAGACCAGGAAGCACAGGAAGAGCAGCCCGAGCGAGTAGGCGTACGCCGTCCTGCCGAACATGTCGAACTTGAAGCCGAGCACGCCGGGCACGCGGAATCCCTGCAGCCCGTCGGCGCCGCCGGTGATGTCGCTGGCGCTGTTGAAGGCCTCGTGCAGCAGCAGGCCGAAGCCCATCGTCAGCATGATCAGCGCGAGGTGCCGGAAGCGCACGATGATATGGCTCATCGCGTAGCCGACGATGCCCGCGAGCAGCCCGGCGAGGAGCAGGGCGGAGAGCGGCTCGGTCCAGTAGTGCTTGGCGATCAGTCCGGCGGTGTAGGCGCCGACGCCGAAAAACGCGGCGTGGCCGAGCGAGACGATGCCGGCGTAGCCGAGGATCAGGTCGAGCGAGAGCGCGAACAGCGCGGTGATGGCGATCTGGCTCGCCAGCGACAGGTAGCTCGGCGCGAGCACGAACGGCAGCAGCGTGCACAGCCAGAAGACGACCTCCAGCGGGTTGAGCTTAACGTTTGCCAAAGAGGCCCAGCGGCCGCCACATCAGCAGGGCGACCATCACGAGATAGATGAGGAAGGCGCCGAGCCAGGGGAAGTAGTACTTGCCCGCGGTATCGGTGATGCCGAGGACGATCGCCGCGACGAAGGAGCCGCGGATCGAGCCGAGGCCGCCGACCGCGACCACGATGAGGACGTAGACCAGGATGACGGAGAGCGGTAGCGTCGACTCGAGGCCGATCACTTCGATGGCGAGCGCGCCGCCCAGGCCGGCGAGGCCGCCGCCGAGGGCGAAGGTGAGCATGAAGGCGCGGTCGACGTCGATCCCCAGCCCGCGCGCCATTCGCTGGTTGTCGACCGCGGCGCGCACGCGCGCGCCGAAGCGCGTGTGCTCGAGGCCGAAGACGAGCAGCGCCGTGATCAGCAGGCCGGCGACCGCGAGGAAGATGCGATAGGTGCCGAAGTTCCTCCCCATCAGCTCGAACGAGCCGATCAGGTAGGCGGGCGGGCGGGCGGACTGCGGCTCGGTCGAATAGAACCAGGCGAACGCCGCGATCGACATGAAGGCGATGCCGATCGTGACCAGGCACTGGTCGAGGTCGCTGGCGCGATACAGCCTCCTGAAAAGCGCTCTTTCCAGAACGACCGAGAGCAGGGCGCCCGCGAGGAAGGCGAGCGGCAGCGCGGCGAGGAAGGGCCAGCCGAGCCGGTTCACCAGCGTGACCGTGCAGTAGCCGCCGACGGCGGCGAAGGTGCAGTGCGCCAGGTTGACGAAGTTCATCATCCCCAGCGTCACCGACAGCCCCACCGAGAGCAGGAACAGCAGCATCCCGTAGGCGAACCCGTCGAAGAGCACGCCTACGGCAGACGTAAGCACGAGGCCGCTACGTCTGTGCGGCTACTTCTTGCCTTGCTTCCTGCGCTCCCCGGCCGGGTCTTTCACCATCGGCACGGTGTCGAACACCACGTTGACCAGCTCGCCCTTCACCTTCTGCACGCGGCGGATGTAGACGTTCTGCACCACGTCGCGCGTCTCGGCGTCGATCATCATCGGCCCGCGCGGGCTTTCCCACTTCAGGCCCTTGGCCGCGGCGATCAGCGCATCGCCGTCGGTCTTGCCGCCGGTCTTCTTCAGCGTCTCGTAGATGGCGTGCATGCCGTCGTAGCCGCCGATCGAGAAGAAGTCGGGGTTGCGGCCGTGCATCGCGTTGAACTCCTTGACGAACGCCACGTTGAGCTTGTTGCTCGAGGTGTAGTCGTAGTGCCAGGCGGTGATGATGTCGAGCGCGTTGTCGCCCATGCTCTTCAGCGCCGCCTCGGCGGTGGTCTCGCCGGAGCCGAGGATGCGCGTCTTCTTCTTGTCGATGCCGCGCTCGGCCATCGCCTTGCCGAGGGCCGCAGGCTGCGCGCCGCCGGGGATGAAGATGAAGATCGACTGCGGCGCCACGTCCTTGGCGCGCTGCACGAAGGCCGAGAAGTCCGGGTTGGCGACCGGGAAGCGCACCGAGCCGGCGATCTCGCCGCCGGCGCTCTTGAAGGCGCTGGTGAAGGCGTTCTCGGAGTCGTGTCCCGGGCCGTAGTCGGTGACCATGGTGTAGGACTGCTTCAGCTTGCCCTTGGTCGCCGCCCAGGTGCCGAAGGTCTCCATCACCTGCGGCAGCGTCACCGAGGTGCGGATCATGTACGGCGACTTGGTGATCACCACCGAGGTGGCGGCGTTCATCACCACCATGAACTTCTTCGCCTCGGCCGA
>DATNCP010000169.1:0-9537 GCA_035607175.1 Burkholderiales bacterium | reverse complement strand
AGCGCCTGCAGCACGATGCCGACGGTGGCGCCGCGCCAGCGATCGAGCGTGGCGCCGCGCAGCTTGCCGAGGTTCTGTCCGGAGACTTCGACCTCGCCTTCGCTCGGACGCACCAGCCCGGCGAGGACGTGGAGCAGCGTGCTCTTACCGCTGCCCGAAGGGCCGAGCACCGCCCAGCGCTCGCCCTGGGCGACGCGCCAGTCGGCGAGCCGCAGCGCGGGGGCCCCGCCGTAGCGGTGTGCGAGTCCGCGAACGGCGATCATGGCCTACTTGGCGAGGCATTCCTCCATGCCGGCGATGAAGATGTCCTTCGGCAGCTTCTTGCCGATGAACACCATGATCGACTGCTTCTTCTCGCCCTTTCCCCAGGGCTTGCCCATGTCGCCGCCCATCATCATGTGCACCCCCTGGAACACCACGCGCCGCGGGTTGCCCTTCATCCACAGCACGCCCTTGTAGCGCAGGAGATCCGGGCCGTAGACCTGGATCATCCCGGAGAGAAACTGCTCGAGCTTCTGGCCGTCGAAGGGCTTGTCCGACCTGAAGACGAACGACTCAACCTCGTCGTGGTGCTGGTGGTGGCTGTCGACGAGGAACTCGGGGTCGAGCTGCAGGATCGCGTTCAGGTTGAAGCCGCGGATGTCGAGCACTTCCCCGATCGGCGCGTCGCCGAAGTGCACCTTCTTGATCGGCGCGCGCGGGTTCATCCTTTTGAGTCTCTTGGAAAGGGAGTCGGTCTCATCCTGCGAGACCAGATCCGTTTTCGACAGCAGGATTCGATCGGCGAAGCCGACCTGCTCCTGGGCCTCGTGGAACTCGTCGAGCTGCTTCGGCGCGTGCTTGGCGTCGACCAGCGTGATGATCGAATCGAGCAGATAGTAGTTGCCGATCTCCTCGTCGGTGAAGAACGTCTGCGCCACCGGGCCGGGATCGGCCATGCCGGTGGTCTCGATGACGACGCGGTCGAACTTGAGCGCGCCGGTGTCGCGCTTCTCCTTCAGCGTGCCAAGGATGCGGATCAGGTCGCCGCGCACCGTGCAGCAGACGCAGCCGTTGTTCATCTCGACGATCTGCTCCTCGCCGCTCTCGATGATCTCGCTGTCGACGCCGATCTCGCCGAACTCGTTCTCGATCACGGCGATGCGCCGGCCGTGGTCTTCCTTGAGGATGCGGTTGAGGAGCGTCGTCTTTCCGCTGCCGAGAAAGCCCGTAAGGATGGTGACGGGCACCATGTTTTCTTCCGCCATGTCGCGATTCTATCCCGCGGGGGTGAGGTAGGGCGCGATGTCCACCTTGTCGATCTGCTCCGGCGCGCAGAAGCGCTCGGCGTAGCGCAGGTAAACGCCCGACTTGAGGAAGAGATCGAACAGGTCCGGGTCGACGTGGCGGTCCTTCTTCATGAAGCCCATGATCTTGATCGACTCGGAGAGCGTCTTCGCCTTCTTGTAAGGACGGTCGCCGGCGGTGAGCGCCTCGAAGATGTCGGCGATCGCCATCATCCGCGCCGGCAGGCTCATCTCTTCCCGCTTCAGCCGCTTCGGGTAGCCGGTGCCGTCCATCTTCTCGTGGTGGCCGCCGGCGATCTCCGGCACGTCGCGCAGGTGACGCGGGAACGGCAGGGCGGTCAGCATCTTGATGGTCTGCGCCATATGGTCGTTGATGACGTAGCGCTCTTCGTCGGTCAGCGTGCCGCGCGCAATCGAGAGGTTGTGGATCTCGCCGCGGTTCCACTTGTGCTCGGGCACCCGCACCTTGAAGCCCCACTTGTTCTCCGCGGGCACGCGCTCGGACGGCAGCCAGGGCACGATGTGCTCGGGCTTGTCGTCGAGCAATTTCTCCGTGGCGGGCGCGGGCGCCGCGCCCACCGCGGCCTTGCGCTTCTTTTCATCGATCGAGAGGCCGATACGATCGTCGAGCGTGCGCGTCCAGGTGCGCGCGCCGATCGCCTTCAGGCGGGCGACTCGCTCGGGCGCCATGAACTCGCCGCCCTCGTTGCATTCGGCGACGAAAGCGAAGTCGGCGTCGAGCGCGCCTTGCTCGGTGTGACGCTTCAGCGCGAGCGCGGCCTTGTCGCCGCCGCTGGCGATCCCTTTCCAGTATTCGACGTCGGCGTCGCGCTTCAGCACCTCGAAGCGCGTGCGGATCTCGTGCAGCCGGTCGTGGATCGTCTCGAGCTTGGTGGCCTTGTCGACGACGAACTCCGGCGTGGTGACCTTGCCGCAGTCGTGCAGCCAGGCGCCGATATGCACCGCCTCCCATTCCTCCTCGTTCAGCGAATAGCCGGCGAACGGTCCTTCGGTCGCGGCGCACGCCGCCTCCACCAGCATCTTGGTCAGCACCGGCACGCGCTGGCAATGACCGCCGGTGTAGGGCGACTTGGCGTCGATCGCTCCCGCCGTCAGCTGGATCAGGCCCTCGAGCAGGTCTTTTTGCTCCTTGAGGAGCTTCTGGTTCTCGAGTGCCACCGCGAGCGTCCCCGCGAGCGCGGCGAGAAAGGCGATGAGATCGTGGTCCTTGGCGATGCGATGGCCCTCGCCCGAGCGCAGGATGGAAATGACGCCGAGCGCGTGGCCGCGACGCTCGAAGAGCGGCACCGAAATGACGGTCCCCTCCCGGCCCTGCGTTACCGCACCGAGGCCGCTCGGCAGCTTGTCGCCCGGGAACGTCTCGACCGTCACGCGCCTCTCGCGCGCCGCGCGCGCGGCTGGAACATCGGCTTCGAGCCTCACTTCGGGCAGAACGAGCGACTGTCCGCTCGGCCAGCGTACCGCGGCGGCGGAGAGCGTAAGGCCGTCCCGGGAGACGAGGCGCACCACGCCTGCGGTACCCGAGGCGAGCGGCAGGGTCTCGTCCAGCACGCGCTCGATCAGCTTCTGCAGATCGCTCTCGGCGGCAATCGCGCTCGAGAACTCACGGAAGCGCCGGATGGTGCCTCGCGTCGCCGCCATGGAGCCCGCCAGGTCGTCGACCTCGACGATGCGCGAGCGGACCGGCTGCGGCGGCTCGACGAAATTGAAGCGGCGCATGGCGCTCGCCTCGTTCGCCAGGCGCTCGAGCGGCCGCGCCACGGAATGCGAGACCAGCCACGCCAGCGGCAGCGCCACGAGCAGGATCGCGCCGACCACGATGAGCGTGACGGCGAGAGAGCGGTCCGCGGGGGCGAGCAGCGCCTTCACCGGGGTCGCGGCGACGAAGAACTCGGCGTGCGCGCCGGCCTCGGGCAGGCGCGAGAGCAGGATGCGCCACTCGCGCTCGCCATCCTTCCAGCCGAGCAGGCGGTCGAGCTCGCCCGCCGCAGCACGGCGCATCGCCTCGGCGAGCACCGGGCTGTCCAGCTCGGCCACCGACACCGCGCGCCGCGCGGTGTCGCCGACGACGATCGCGCGCTCCGGGTTGCGGTGCGCGATCACCGTGCCGGTGTCGTTGAAGATCACCGCCTGGGCGGAAGCATCGAGGTCGCGGGTGCGATCGGCGAGCAGGCCGGAAAGCTCGGTCAGCCGGAAGTCCGCGCCGACCACCGTCCTTCCATCGTTGGCGCGCAGCGAAAACGTCTTGCCGATGCGCAGCGTGGTGAAGAATACGTACGGCTCGCCGCGCACGACCGAGCCGCTGGCGAGCGCCGCCTTGTACCAGGGCCGCTCGCGGGGGTCGAAGCGGTACTCCGGGCGCGCTTCGCGCTCGATCTCGCGCAGGTTCTCGTCGAGCCAGAGGTAAACGCCGCCCGCCTTGCCCCCGGCATGCTGGACGAGATAGCGGGAGCCTGCGGGCGCGCCGAGCTCGCTGCCCGTTTCTCCCGCCAGCGGGCGGACGAGGAAGAACCCGCCGTCGGCATAGCCGACGTAGACCGCCGACATGCGAGGGTTGCGGCGCAGTGCTCCGGCGAGCGCGGGGACGAAGGGCAGCCGCGTTTCGAGCGTGCGCTGTGACGGCAGCTGGCCGCCCGCGAGCACGCCGAGCATGGTCTCGACCGGCCCGAACAGGCTTTCCATCTCGCTCGCCGCCTCCTTGCCGAGCTGCTGGAAGCTCGCCTCCGCCGACTCGAGCGCGAGCTCGCGCGCCTGCTTGTAGCCGTACCCGCCGATCCCCAGGCCGGCGACGAGGAGCAGGCCGATGATGAGCGTATTGAGGTGCGTTCGAAGCCGGTACCTGCCCGGCGACGCTGCGATCGCGTTCATGTTGAGCCCCTTCCCGCGGTGCTTCAAACCTTCAACAGCAACAGCCCCTTGAGGTATTCCCCTTCCGGAAACTCGGTCGCCACGGGATGGTCCGCAGCGGCGCCGAAGCGTTCGATGATCTTCGCGTCAGCCCCTGCGTCGACGGCCGCGCCGGCGACGATCGACTGGAACAGCTCGGCGGAAACGCCGCCCGAGCAGGAGAAAGTGGCGAGCAGGCCGCCGGGCGAGAGCAACTTCAACGCCCACAGGTTGATGTCCTTGTAGGCGCGCGCGGCGTTTTTCACCTGCGCGGCGCTGGGCGCGAACTTGGGCGGGTCGAGCACCACGAGGTCGAACTTCGCGTTCTGGTCGCGCAAGGTGCGCAGCTTGGCGAAGACGTCGCCCTGGACGAACTCGATCCTCGCTGCATCGAGCGGATTGGCGGCGAGATTTTCCTGCGCGACCTGGATCGCCTCTTTCGACGATTCGATCGCGCAGACGCGGCTCGCGCCGCCGGCGAGCGCGGCGATGGCGAAACCGCCGGTGTAGCTGAAGCCGTCGAGCACCGCGCGGCCCGCGGCGAGCGCGCGCACTCGCTGGCGGTTTTCGCGCTGGTCGAGGAAGAAGCCGGTCTTCTGCCCCTGCTCGACGTCGACGCGGAAGTTCAGGCCGTGCTCGATGATCGGGCAGCGCGAGGCGTTGCGGTTGCCGCGCGCGAATCCAACTCTGGGCTCGAGCCCTTCCAGCTTTCGCACCTCGGCGTCGGAGCGCTCGAAGATCGCCTCGCAGCCGGAAATTTCGACCAGCAGGTCGAGGATCGTGTCGCGCCAGCGCTCGACGCCGGCGGAGAGGAACTGCACTACCGGCACGTCGGCGTAGCGGTCGACGACGAGGCCGGGCAGCCCGTCGGATTCGGCGTTGATCAGGCGCAGCGCATTGCTGTGCTTGGACGCGGGCAGCGCTTCGCGCAGCGCGAGCGCTTTCTGAATCCTCACCCTGAAAAATCCCGCGTCGACCTCTTGCCCGATATCAAACGTCCACACCCGCGCCCGGATCTGCGACTTCGGGCTGTACGCGGCAAGCGCCAGCGCCTTGCCCGCCGAATCGCGCACCTCGACCGTGTCGCCGGGCTTGCCGCTCGCCTTCTCGACCGCGCCGGAGAAGATCCACGGGTGGCGACGCCTGAGGGATTTTTCCCTGCCTTTTTTCAGGACGATCATTTTTTCTTCGCACGCGGGTGCGCGGCGTCGTACACCTTCGCCAGCGCCTGGAAGTCGAGGTGCGTGTAGACCTGGGTGGTCGAGATGCTGGCGTGGCCGAGCATCTCCTGCACAGCGCGCAGGTCCTGCGAGGACTGCAGCACATGGCTGGCGAACGAATGGCGCAGCATGTGCGGGTGCACCCGCTCGGCGAGACCGCGCCGGCGCGCCCAGGCGGCGAGCCGCGCGCCGACCACCGCCGGCGCGATGCGCCGGCCGCGCGCGCCGACGAACAGCGCCTTCTCGTTCGGGGCGGCGATGCCGTTACGCTTCTCGATCCAGTCCTTGAGCGCCTCGCGCGCCCGCGCGCCGACCGGCACCGTGCGCGTCTTGGAGCCCTTGCCGGTGACCGTCACTTCCGCCTGCCGCAGGTCGAGCCGGCCGTCATCGATGTTCAACGCCACCAGCTCCGCCAGCCGCAGCCCGGAGGAGTAGAGCAGCTCGAACATCGCGCGGTCGCGCGCCGTGTCTGCGGTCGCGCCCTCCTCGCCCTCCAGCAGCCGCTGCGCGGTGTCGACCGAGAGCGCTTTCGGCAGCGCACGCTTCGCCTTCGGCGCGCGCAGGCCGACGAGAGGATTGGCCTTGAAGCCGTGCTGGCGCACCAGCCAGTGGTACCAGCCGCGCCAGGCCGAGAGCGTCAGGGCGAGCGTGCGCGGCGAGAGGCCGCGGCTGTGCAGCGCGCCGACGAAGCGGCGCGCCTGCGCAGTGTCGAGCGAATCCAGGGCATGATCTTCCTGCAGGGACAACAACAAGTTGAGCGCATGCGCATAGTTGCGCAGCGTCGCGGGCGACAGTCGGCGCTGGCTCTTCAGAGCCTCGAGATACTCGCGCGCTAGAGTCGCGCCGTCGCCGCGGCCGCGCATAGCTCGCCGATGCGCCTGAGATACAGCGTCCCCATGTCGGGGAAGAAGCGCTGCGCATCCTCGCTGCCCAGCGCGAGCAGGCCGAAGGCGGAAGCATCGCCAAGGGGCACGAGCGCCACCGAACGTACGTGCTCGGCTGCCTCGCCGAACCACGGCACACAGGGATTGCCGGCCGCGAGGCCGCACTGCGGCCCGCCGAGCGTCGCGGCGTGCGTCATCTGGCCCTCGTTGACCGGCGTGCCCGCGTCGAAGCCCGCGGGCACCGGCTTGCCCCAGATGCGCAGCGCCACGTGCGGCACGGCGAAGTCCTCGCGCAGGTGGAAGCTGAGCGAATGCGCCAGCGCAGCGAAGTCGCGCGCGCCGACCAGCGCTGCCGCGAGGCGATGCACCTTCTCGCTGATGGCATCGTTCTCCTCGCCGAAGCGGATCAGCTCGCCGAGCCTGCCTTCGAGCGCCTTCACTTTCTCGCGCAGCGCGAGCGTCTGGCGCTCGGAGAGCGGGATCGCGCGGCCGCCATGCGGGTGCGGCACGTGGATCTTCTCGAGGAGCTCGGGATGCTGGTCGAAGAACTTCGGGTTGCTGCGAAGGAAGATGGCGAAGTCGTCGGCGTTCATGTCGTCATACGTCGAGGGTGCCTTCGAAGGCTGTTTCGGCCGGGCCCTTCATCCATACGGCATTGTCGCCGCCGGCCCAAGAGATGGTCAACGTGCCGCCGCGCGTATCGACGCGCACCGGCGAGTCGGCGAGCTTCTGCGCGATCGCCGCCACCGCCGCGGCGCAGGCGCCGGTTCCGCAGGACAGCGTCTCCCCCGCGCCGCGCTCCCATACTCGCAGGGCGACGTGGTTGCGCGACAGGATCTGCATATACCCGGCGTTGACGCCCTCGGGAAAGCGCGTGTGGCGCTCGATGCGCGGACCCTGGGTCGTCACCGGCGCGAGTTCGACCTCGGCGACGCGCTGCACCGCGTGCGGATTGCCCATCGAGAGCACGGCGAGCTCTACCGTTTCGGTTCCCAGGCTCAGCGTCTCGAGCAGCGGTTTGGAAAGCTGCGGCGCGCCCATGTCGACGCTCACTTCGCCGTCGGCCTCGAGACGCGGACCGATCACGCCGCCGGGCGTCTCGACGCGGATCTCGCGCTTGCTGGTGAGGCCCCTGGCGCGCACGAACTTGACGAAGCAGCGCGCGCCGTTGCCGCACTGCTCGACTTCGCCGCCGTCGGCGTTGAAGATGCGATAGCGGAAGTCGACGCCCTTCTTCGTCGGCCGCTCGACGACCAGCAGCTGGTCGAAGCCGATGCCGAAGTGCCGGTTGGCGAGCGCGCGGATCTGCTTGCGGCTGAGCGAGAAGTCCTTCTTCGTCGCGTCGATGACGACGAAATCGTTGCCCGTGCCCTGCATCTTGGTGAACGGCAGCTTCATCGGCGGCGCTTCAATAGAACCGGACTTCGCCTTCCGGGCGCGTCTTGAACCGCTTGTGCAGCCAAAAGTACTGCTCGGGCATCTCGAGCACGCGCTCCTCGATGAAAGCCAGCATGCGCCGCGCGTCCGTCGCGTCGTCGCCGCTCGGGAAATCGTTCCACGCCGGATAGATGCGCAGCACGTAGCCGGCGCCTCCGGGAAGCATCCGCGTCACGCAGGGCAGCACCGGTGCGCGGGCCAGGCGGGAAATATACGCGAGTCCGGTCGGCGTCGAGGCTTGCACGCCGAAAAACGGCGCGAAGATCGTGCCCTTGCTGCCGAAGTCCATGTCCGGCAGGTAGTAGTAGAGCGAGCCGGTCCGGATGGCGCGGATCGCCGGGCGCAGCGTCGCCTGGCGCGCGAACAGGCCGCCGCCGAAGCGCGTGCGCCGCTTGAAGATCATTTCGTCCAGCGCCTGGTCCTTCTGGTGCGTGTAGGTCGAGACCATCGGGTACTGCATCGCCAGGCGCAGGATGGCGTCGAGGCCGACGAAGTGTGGCGCGAGCAGCACCGCGCCCTTGCCCTGCAGCGCCGCGATGTGCTCCTCTCCTTCGACGCGGACCAGGCCGCGGATGCGCTCGCGCGAGCCCCACCACCAGACGCTGCGCTCCACGATGCTGCGGCAGAAAAAGCGGAAATGCTCCCGGGCGAGCCGCTCGCGCTCCGCCTCGGAGCGCTCGGGGAAGCACTTCGCGAGATTGATGCGCACGACACGCCGCCGCTCGGGCACGAGCCAGAAAGCCAGCCGCCCGGCCGCATTGCCAAGCGCCGCCAGCGCGCCGAGCGGCAGAAAGTGCAGCGTCCAGATGAGAAAGATGAAGAGGCGCGTCACGCTGGCGTGCCCTTGTAGCGGTTGTAGCTCCAGAGGTATTGCTCCGGACATTCGCGCACCAACGACTCGATCCCTCGGTTCAGGCGCCGCGCGGGGGTTTCGCCAGGCAGTGCTGCCGGCATCGGCCGCACTTCGAGCGCATAGCCGCGGCCACGCGGCAGGCGACGCGCGTAGGCGAGATAGCAGGCGACGTTGTCGCGCTCGGCGAGCCGCATGGCGAGCGTCATGGTGTACGCCGGCCGGCCGAAGAACTCCGCCCATTCGCCCTCGCCCCTGCCCGGCACCTGGTCCGGCAGGAAGCCGACCGCCTCGCCGCGCCTGAGCGCGAGCAGCAGCTGGCGCACGCCCGCCGCGTCGGCGGGCGCGAGCCGCACGTTGCCGCGTCCGCGTCCCTCGCGCATCAGCGGATCCAGCCAGCGCATCTTCGGCGGCCGGTACAACACCGTGATCGGCATGCGCGTCGCCGCGTACTGCGCCGTGACCTCGAAGCAGCCCATGTGCGGGGTGAGGAAGAGCAGCGCCTTGCCTTGCGCGTGCGCGGCGAGCGCCTCGTCGACGCCGTGCGTCTCCTTCACCAGTGCCGCCACTTCGGCCTGCGGCCGGAACCAGAGCGCGGGCACCTCGACGATCATCTGCCCCGCCGCGCCGATCGCCGCGCGCCGCAAGCCGGCATCGGCGAAGCCCGCCTGCGCGAGGTGCTCGCGCAGGTGGCGGCGGTAGGTGGGTGATATCCCATAGACGATCCAGCCGAGGACGGTTCCCAACGCGTGCAGCGCACGCAGCGGCAACAGGCTGAGAAATCGCAGGATCAGCGCGGGGAGGCGGTGCAGGATTTGGTATCCTTGCGGCCTTCCACTAGCGGACAAGACGCCGGCAAATGAGCGATTTTCTATTTACCTCCGAATCGGTATCCGAAGGCCATCCCGACAAGGTCGCGGATCAAATCTCGGATGCCGTGCTCGACGCGATTC
>DATNCP010000151.1:0-4667 GCA_035607175.1 Burkholderiales bacterium | reverse complement strand
TGATGCGCAGCCGGTTGACCAGCGCGCCGGCGATCAGGTCGCGCTCGGCGGCGAGCCCGGTCTCCTTCTCGATGATCGACGCCATGATCAGCGCCTCGTACTGCGAGCGGTACGGAACGCCAGCCTCGCGAGCCTTCCATTCCGACCGCAGGTGACGTTGCATGGCGTGGTAGGCATGGCGCAGCACCGCGAGATCGCTCGAGCCGCGGGCGAAAAGGTAGGTATCGGGGAAGAACAGGCCCTCCGGATGCTGCTCCTCGGCCTTGAGCAGCGAGAGGATCTGCAGGTCCTCCATGCTTGCCGTGTCGTGGCGCAGGTCGGGGCTGGCGTTCAGCATGGCGCGGAACTGGCCGAAGGTCCAGCCTTCGATCAGCCGCACCTCGGCCTGCATCACGTCGCCGCGGGTCAGCTTCTGCAGCAGCTCGAGCGGCGTCGGCCGCTCGACGAGCTGGTAGTTGCCGGCCTTGATGTCCCGGCTTCGTCCCATCGCGCGCGCGAGCAGCTCGAACTGCCGCCGCTGCAGCCGCACGCCGCTCTTTTCCAGCGCCATGACCGCGGAGCGGAAACCAGCGCCGCGCGGGATCTCCACCTCGGCGGGCAGCGTGCTGACCTCGAGCGGCGAGACGAGGTACACGCCGCAATAGCCGGCGACGGCGAGCAGCAGGAGAACACCGAGCTTGAGTAGGGTCTTCAGGGGTTGGCGCGCGAGTAAAATCACATTTTACGATGCAGCGCGCCCGCCTCAGCCGTTATGGAGTGTTGTCGGTAACCGGGGAAGACGCGCGTGACTTCCTGCACGCGCAGCTCACCAACGACATCCAGGGGCTCGCGCCCGACCGCGCCGCCCTCGCCGGCTGGTGCTCGGCGCAGGGGCGCCTCCTCGCCTCTTTCCTCGTCATTCGCTCGCCGCAGGGCTATCTGCTGCAGGTCGCGCGCGACCTCGCGCCGGCGGTGGCGAAGCGCCTCGGCATGTTCGTGCTGCGCTCGAAGGTGAAGGTCATCGACGAGAGCGCCGGCTGGGTCCAGGACGGGATCTGGGACGCGGACTTCACCCAGCCCGACGTCGCCTGGAAGGACGGCATTGCAACGGTGCGGGTCGGGGAACGACGCTACGTTCAGCTTGGTGCGGCGATCAGCGAGCCTCCCAATGCTACCGAGGAAGATTGGGTGCTTCGCGAAATACAGGCCGGCCGGCCGTTCATCAGCAGCGCCACGCAGGACAAGTTCGTGCCGCAGATGGTGAACCTGGAGAAGCTGGGCGGCGTCGATTTCCAGAAAGGCTGCTACCCGGGGCAGGAAATCGTCGCGCGCGCGCAGTATCGCGGCCAGGTGAAGCGCCGCATGGTGCAGATGCAGGGCGCGGCGCGTCCCGGCGAGGAGTTCAACGGCGGAACCGTGGTCGACGCGGCCCGCGGCGAGCTGCTGGTCGTGGCCCCGGTTTGAACTACTACGTCTATTACAAGCTGGAAGCGGACCGGTTGCCGCCCGCCCGTTCACTGGTCAAGGAACTGTTCGACAAGATCGAAAAGCACCTCGGCGTCCGGGGCCGCTGGATGCGCCGGCGCGATGACCCGACGACCTACATGGAGGTCTACGAAGGCGTGCAGGACGAAGCCGCCTTCGAAGCCCTGATCGAGCGCGAGGGCGCGAAGCTCGGCGTGCCGCGCAAGCTAGAGCGCTTCATTTCGCTGGAAAAACCTGCTTGAAGGCGCGTACCGCGACGCTCTCGTAGACGCCGCCGCGGTAGAACGGGTCGGCGCCGATCAGCTCCTCGGCTTCCGTGCGCGTCGCGCAGCTCACCACGATCAGCGCGCCGGTGCTCGCGCCCTCGGCCGAGCTCTTCAATGGCCCGCCGAAGACGATTTTCCCGGAATGTTTCTTGAGGAATTCCTGATGCGCGGCGCGATGCTGATCGCGCAGCGCGGCGGAGTCGGGGCGGTCGAAACAAATGATGGCGTACATGGTATGGTTGGAAATTATGGCCGACAAAGACGACATCCGAGAAGGCAAGGACTTCGGCATCGGCGTGCCGCAGCAGAACAAGGCGTTCCACGTCAAAGGTGGCGGCGCGCTCGACTGGGGAATGCAGAACCGGCTGGCGCGCATCTTCAACCCGGCCTCGGGCAAGACGGTGATGCTCGCCTTCGACCACGGCTACTTCCAGGGGCCGACCACCGGCCTCGAGCGGATAGACCTCAGCATCGTGCCGCTGATTCCTTACGCCGACGTGCTGATGTGCACCCGCGGCGTTCTGCGCTCGGTCATTCCTGCCGGCTCGACCAACGCGCTGGTGCTGCGCTGCTCCGGCGGCCAGAGCATGCTCACCGAGCTCTCGCGCGAGCTGATCGCGGTCGATATCGAAGACGCCATCCGGCTCAACGCCTGCGCCATCACCACCCAGATCTACATCGGCGCCGAGTACGAGCACCAGTCGATCAAGAACCTGGTGCAGCTCATCGACAGCGGCAACCGCTACGGCATCCCGACCATGGCGGTCACCGGCGTCGGCGCAGAGATGAAGCGCGACGAGCGCTACTTCGCCCTCGCCACCCGCATCGCCGCCGAGCTCGGCGCGCACTACGTCAAGAGCTACTTCATCGAAGAGGGTTTCGAGCGCGTGGTGGCCGGCTGCCCGGTGCCGATCGTCATCGCCGGCGGCAAGAAGCTGCCCGAAATCGATGCGCTCACCATGGCGTACAAGGCGATCGACCAGGGCGCGGCCGGCGTCGACATGGGCCGCAACATCTTCCAGTCCGACGACCCGGTGGCGATGATCCAGGCCGTGGGCGCGGTGGTGCACAAGAAGGAAAAGCCGGAGAAAGCCTTCCAGCTCTACCAGCAGCTCAAAGGGGAAATGAGAGCCCGCAATGTGCCTGATCGTTCTAGGCTGGCGCGCTCATCCTGATTTTCCCCTGGTCGTCGCCGCGAATCGCGACGAGTTCCACGCCCGACCTGCCGATCCAGCGGCCTTCTGGACCGATCACCCCGGCATCCTCGCCGGCCGCGACCTCGAGGCGCGCGGCACCTGGATGGGCGTTGCCCGCGGCGGCCGGTTCGCCGCAGTGACCAACTACCGCGGCGCGCGCGAACCGCGCGCGATCGAGTCCCGCGGCGCCCTCGTGACGCGTTTCCTGAATGAAGCCATTCCTCCAGGAGACTTCTTCAGGAAAATCGAGGGAAGCAAATACAGCGGCTTCAACCTGCTTGCTTCCGACGGCAAGGAGCTGTGGTGGATGTCCAATCGTGACGGCGCTCCGCGCAAGCTCGAACCCGGCGTCTACGGCCTCGGCAACCTCCTCCTCGAGTCGCCGGAGGTTGAACCCGCCAAGGAGCGCTTCCGCAACGCGATCGATCCGGCGCCTGCCGTCGAGCCGCTGTTTTCGGTGCTCGCCGCGTCGAAGATCCTCAACCCCGAGTACGGCACGCGCTGCTCGACCGTGATGCTGCGCGCGGGCGACGGCGACATCCGCTACACCGAGCGCACGTTCGACGCCTCGGGCGCCGACGGCGAGACGCGGCAGTTCGAATTCCGATGAAGAGCCTCTGGAGCGACGCGGAAGCGGCGCAGTTCACCGGCCCGCTCGGCCTGCGGGTCTATACGTCGCGCCTGCTGGGGCGCGACAAGTCGCTCGTCCTCCATGGCGGCGGCAACACCTCGGTCAAGCTGCGCGAGAAGGACGTGTTCGGCGCCGACATCGACGTCCTGTACGTGAAGGGCAGTGGCTCCGACCTCGAGACGATCGGCGCCGGAGGCTTCGCGCCGGTGGCGCTCGAGCCGGTGCGCCGAATCGCCAGCTTGCCGCAGCTCACCGACGCGCAGATGGTCAACGAGCTCAACACCCGCGTGGTCCGCACCGGATCGCCCTTCCCGTCCGTGGAAACCCTGCTGCACGCGATCCTGCCGCACCAGTATGTCGATCACACCCATGCCGACGCGGTGCTCGCCGTCTCGAACGCGCCGGACGGCGAGAAGCGGCTTCGCGAGATCTACGGCAAGCGCGTCGCGATTATCCCGTACGTGATGGCGGGTTTCGACCTTGCCTCGTACTGCGCGCGCGAGCTGCCGAAGCAGCTCGGCAAGGAGGCGATCGGCGTCGTGCTTGTCTCGCACGGCATCGTCTCCTTCGGCGCCGGCGCCCGCGAATCCTACGAGCGCATGATCGAGCTGGTGTCGATGGCAGAGGACCATCTGCAGAAGCACAAGGCTTGGCACTTCGATCTCGCGGGGACAGGCGCTGCGACAAGCCGGCAGGAGATTGCGAGCCTCAGGCGCGCGATCTCCGGGCAGGCGGGAGCGCCGATGGTGTTGAAGGTCAATCAGAGTCCCAAGTTCGTCGGCTTCGCCAAGCACCCCAAGGTCGAGGCGCTCTCTCAGCAAGGACCGGCAACCCCGGACCACCTGCTCTACACCAAGCCCGTCCCCATGCTCGGGCGCGATGTAAACGCGTTTGCAAAGGGATACCGCGAATATTTCGAGCGTTACGCGCCGCAGGCGAAGGAGCTGAAGACCATGCTCGACGCGGCGCCGCGCATGGTGCTCGATCCGCAGCTCGGTTTCGTCGCCGCCGGCCGCACGGCGCGCGAGGCGGCGATCATCGAGGAGCTCTACGACCACACCATCGACGTCATCCTGCGCGCGGAGGCGCTCGGCGGCTGGCGCGCGGTGG